>JBCBUA010000019.1:0-35433 GCA_039818365.1 Pseudomonadota bacterium | reverse complement strand
TCAAGCAACTGGCGAAGGGTAATTCGAGCCATCAATCGTCTCCCGGTATCGGTGTCCCGCATGCCGCGGACCCTGGCAGTCTGAAATACGTCGCGGCAATGCGTCAATCTGTGGTCGTTCTAACAAGATTCTCAGGCTTGGAAAGAGCGGCGCGACCGCTTAAATCAATTTAAATACAAGCGCATGGCGAAAATTTGCGAGCACAATTAATTCGGTTCACGAATTAATTTCAGGCGGAGCTTCTTCGAACAAGGACCGCGTCACACGAGCGAGCTGATGTCGACAAATGTCCCCGCTGGGTCCCGAAGGATCATGCGGCGCTGGCCGTAAGGCATTTCCCTTGGCGGCTCGACGATCACGGCATTTGCCGCCTGTGCCTTTTCATAAATGGCGTCGCAATCCTCCACGACGAAGGTCAGCATGATCCCGGCCGGTGCCTTCTGCGCCCGGGCCGGAACGATCTCGCTGGTCTGTTTCAAAATGCCAAGTTCGATGCCTTCGTTGTCCGGGTCGGCAAGATTGACGAACCAGTCGGAGGAAAATTTCGGCGTCATGCCGAGCAGTGTTTCGTAGAATGCAGCGGTCGCTGCCACTTCTTCAGTCAGAATATTCGCAAAACACCGCTGCATCTTTTCCTCCTTTTTGAAACTCAGGCTTCGAGGGCCCTGACGCCCGGCAGTTCCTTGCCTTCCAGCCATTCCAGGAAAGCACCGCCTGCTGTGGAGACATAGGAGAAACTCGCCGCCGCGCCAGCATGATTGAGCGCTGCGACCGTGTCGCCGCCACCGGCGACGGAATTCAGTTTCCCGGCCTTGGTGTTGTCAGCCGCGTGCTGCGCAGCTGCGACCGTTGCCTTGTCGAAAGGCGCGATCTCGAAGGCACCGAGAGGACCGTTCCAGACGAGGGTCTTGGCCGCATCAATCTTGGAGATGACCGTCTTGATGGAGGCAGCGCCAACGTCGAGGATCATCCCGTCGGCGGGAATGGCGTCGAGCGCGACCGTTTCATTGTCCGCGCCGGCCTTGAACTCCCTGGCGACGACGGCATCGTCCGGCAAGACGATTTCGCAATTGGCCGCGTCGGCTGCCGCCATGATCTTTTTTGCCGTGTCTGCAAGATCGTGCTCGCACAGCGATTTGCCGACATCGGTGCCCTTGGCGGCCAGGAAGGTGTTGGCCATGCCGCCGCCGATCACCAGCATGTCGACCTTGGAAACGAGGTTTTCCAGGAGATCGATCTTTGAGGAGACCTTCGCGCCGCCGACAACGGCCAGCACCGGGCGGACCGGTTCGCCAAGGGCGGAGCCGAGCGCTTCCAGCTCTGCCTGCATCGTGCGGCCCGCATAGGCGGGAAGCAATTTTGCGATGCCCTCGGTCGAGCCATGCGCGCGGTGCGCGGCGGAAAAGGCATCATTCACATAGACGTCGCCGTTCGCCGCCAGGGCCCTGGCAAATTCCGGATCGTTCTTTTCCTCGCCCTTGTGGTAGCGGGTGTTTTCCAGCAGAAGCACACCGCCGTCCGGCAAAGCCGCAATGGCGTCCGCCGCCGCCGGGCCGATGCAGTCATCGGCGAAGGCGACCGACATTGCGAGCAATTCCGCGACAGCCGGAGCCACCGGTGCGAGCGACATCTCCGCAACGCGCTCGCCTTTCGGGCGGCCGAAATGGGCAAGCAGGACAACCTTGGCGCCTTTTGCGGAGAGTTCGCGAATGGTCGGCAGCACGCGTTCGATACGGGTGGTGTCGGTGACCCTGCCACCATCCATCGGCACGTTGAGGTCGACGCGCACAAGCGCGCGCTTGCCGGTGATGCCGGACAGGTCGTCGAGAGTTTTGAAAGCCATCAGATTATTCCTGGAGTCGGGCGCGGACAGACAAAAAAAGGCGGATGCGGCCGAACCGCATCCGCCCTTGGCGCTATGTCGAATGTTGAGCCATCAGCTCTGCGGCTCAGATCAGCTTCGCCATGGCAATGGCCGTGTCGGCCATGCGGTTGGAGAAGCCCCACTCGTTGTCGTACCAGGACAGAATGCGAACGAAAGTGCCGTCCAGCACCTTGGTCTGGTCCGTGTGGAAGACCGAGGAGTGGCTGTCATGGTTGAAGTCCATCGACACCAGCTTGTCGTCCGTATAGCCGAGGATGCCCTTCAACTTGCCATCGGCAGCTTCGCGGATCGCGCTGTTGATTTCCTCGACGGTGGTCGCACGCGAGGCGATGAAGTTGAGATCGACGACGGAGACGTTCGGCGTCGGAACGCGGATCGCGACGCCGTCCAGCTTGCCGTTGAGTTCCGGCAGCACCAGGCCGACCGCCTTGGCCGCACCGGTCGATGTCGGGATCATGGACATGGCCGCGGCGCGTGCCCGGTAGAGATCCTTGTGCATGGTGTCCAGCGTCGGCTGGTCGCCGGTGTAGGAGTGGATCGTGGTCATGAAGCCATGCTCGATGCCGATGGCTTCGTTCAGCACATAGGCAACCGGCGACAGGCAGTTGGTGGTGCAGGAGGCGTTGGAAACGACGAGATCGTCCGCGGTCAGGGCGCTGTCGTTGACGCCGTAAACAATGGTCTTGTCGGCACCGGCAGCCGGAGCGGAGACGAGGACACGCTTGGCACCGGCTTCCAGATGCATGGAGGCTTTTTCCTTGGCGGTGAAGATACCCGTGCATTCCATGGCGACTTCCACGCCAAGCTCGCCCCAGGGCAGCTCTTTCGGGTCGCGGATCGCCGTAACCTTGATCGGCTTGCCGCCGCCGACCGTGATGGTGTCGCCGTCGACGACGACCTCGGCCGGGAACCGGCCATGAACCGAATCGTAACGCAGCAGGTGCGCATTGGTTTCAACCGGTCCCAGATCGTTGATCCCGACGACTTCGATGTCCGTGCGTCCGCTTTCCACGATGGCCCGCAGAATGTTCCGGCCGATGCGGCCGAAGCCGTTGATTGCTACCTTGGTTACCATTTTCCACTCCCGCAATCCTGCGCGTCCGTGAAAGACCCGGACGCCGATTGGTGAACCACCTGAGGGTGGCTGCGATTGAGAGCACTGATGTGCTCAGGTCCCGGCGGCTCATGGAGGAAGTGCCACCGGGTATTGAATTCACTCAGGCTTCGAGCCGTTCCTTCACCGATGCGACAACCGCGTCCGAGGTGATGCCGAAATGTTCATAGAGCGCCTTGTAGGGGCCGCTCGCGCCGAAGCCTGTCATGCCGATGAAGAGGCCGTCGTTTCCGATAAACCGGTCCCAGCCCATGCGGATGCCCGCTTCGACGGCGACCTTGACGGCGCTGGTGCCGATCACATCGGCCTTGTAGTCGTCCGACTGGGCCTCGAACAGTTCGAAGGACGGCACGGAAACAACCCTGGCTGCGATACCGGCTTCGGAAAGTTCCTTTTGCGCGTCAACCGCGATTTCCACTTCGGAACCCGACGCGAACAGGGTGACGGCTGCATCGTCGTCCGTGTCCACAAGCACGTAGGCGCCCTTTGCGCACAAATTGCCTTCCTCGTAGGTCTTGCGCACGGACGGCAGGTTCTGGCGTGTGAGCGCCAGGACGGACGGGCCGTCCCGGTGTTCCAGTGCAAGCTGCCAGCATTCCAGGGTCTCGGTGATGTCCGCCGGGCGGTACAGCGTCAGGTCCGGGATCGCGCGCAGGGCCGCAAAGTGCTCGACCGGCTGGTGTGTCGGTCCGTCTTCGCCAAGGCCGATGGAATCATGCGTCATGACATGAATGACGCGCTGCTTCATCAGGGCAGCCAGGCGGATCGACGGACGGCAGTAATCCGAGAAGATCAGGAAGCCGCCGGAATAGGGGATCAGACCGCCGTGCAGCGCCATGCCGTTCATCGCGGCGGCCATGCCGTGTTCGCGGATGCCGTAGTGAATATAGCGGCCCGAAAAATCGTCTGGCGTCACCGGGACGGTCTGCGGTGTCTTGGTGTTGTTGGAACCGGTCAGGTCGGCGGAGCCGCCGATGGTCTCGGGCACCACTTCGTTGATGACGTTGAGGACCGCTTCGGACGCCTTGCGGGTCGCCATGGTCGGCTGGTCGGCGGCGAGCTGCTTCTTGTAGTCAAGCACGGCCTGGGTGAAAGTGGATGGCAGATCGCCGCGATTGCGGCGCTCGAACTCGGCCCGGGCCTCCGTATCGGCTTCTGCGAATCGCTTCTGCCAGTCCTTGTGCGCATGGGCCGATCTCAGACCGGCAATACGCCACGCATCCAGGATGTCGCTCGGAACTTCGAAGGGTTCATGCGGCCAGTTGAGCGCCTCGCGCGTCAGGGCGATTTCCTCTGCGCCGAGCGGTGCGCCGTGTGCCTTTGCCGTGCCTGCCTTGTTGGGTGCACCGAAACCGATCGTCGTCTTGGCGGCGATCAGGGTCGGGCTGTCGCTTTCCTGTGCCTGTTTGATGACAGCGGCGATTGCCTCCGGATCGTGGCCGTCGACGCGCAGGGTGTTCCAGCCGGAAGCTTCGAACCGTTCAAGCTGGTTGGTGCTGTCGGTGATCTCAACCTTGCCGTCGATTGAGATGCCGTTGTCGTCCCAGAAAACGATCAGCTTGTTCAGCTTGAGGTGACCGGCGAGCGTCAGCGCCTCCTGACTGATGCCTTCCATCAGGCAGCCGTCGCCGGCAAGAACATATGTGTAGTGATCGACAAGCGGTTTTCCGAACCGGTCGGCCTGCAAGCGCTCTGCGATCGCCATGCCGACGGCATTGCCGAACCCCTGTCCGAGCGGACCGGTGGTGGTTTCGATGCCGGCGCCATGGCCATATTCGGGGTGGCCCGCCGTGCGCGAGCCGAGCTGGCGGAAGTTCTTCAGTTCGTCCAGCGTGAAATCTTCGTAGCCGAGGAGATAGAGCAGGCTGTAAAGCAGCATCGAGCCGTGCCCGGCGGACAGAACGAAGCGGTCGCGGTCGGCCCAGTCCGGGGCCGTCGGGTCAAATTTCAGGAATTCGGTAAACAGCACCGTTGCGATATCGGCCGCACCCATGGGCAGTCCGGGGTGACCGGATTTCGCCTGTTCCACCGCATCAATTGCAAGAAAGCGGATCGCGTTTGCCATGCGATGGTGTTTTTCAAGATCGGTCATCACTATCCCGTTGCTGCTGTGAAGCCTCCGCCGCCAGGCTGTCGCCGGGCGCGGCAAATTGAGGTGCATTCCGGAAATGACGGCTGCCAGCTCCGTTCAGGCGCCAGACAAATATCAGGAACGCGCACTGAGTCAATAAAGCTGCGGGCAGTGCACGAAGTTATGAAAACAGGATGTCCTGCTTTACAGAGTTGAGGATTCTGCCAATGGTGCCATTGACTGGGGCAAGTCCGGTTGCCTAATCTCGATATTCTGACAAGGATTTGCTTTTTCGCCAGAGCAAGCGTGCTTTCATGCGCCGGGCAGCGCGGGTTTGGGTAACGCATTGCCGACTGAGGTGAAAACATCAAAACTCCTTAAAACGAGACGGGGAATATAAAGCGGGCCGCCGCACAAGAAGATCAGGACGGCTTAAAATAATGGCGGAAATCGACTGCGTTGAAAAAACCAGCCTGGCCGATGCGGTAAAGCGGCTCGATGCGGCCGTCGGACAACTGGAGACGGCTGTTCAGCGGCGCATGGATGCCGACAGGTCCCTGAATTCCCTTCAGGACGATCTGCAGCGGCTCGGCGAGGACAGATCCCAGCTGGCCGCTTCGCTCGATGAGAGCGAGGCGCGGGCATCGCGTCTCGAGGAAGCCAACAAGGATGTGTCCAGACGGCTTGTCTCCGCCATGGAAACAATTCGCAGCGTGCTCGATGCGCACGGGGGCTGACCCACGGGAGACCGACGACAAATGGCGCAGATAACGGTCACGATCAACGGCAAGTCTTTCCGGATGGCGTGCGACGACGGCGAGGAAGACCGGTTGATGGGATTGGCCGCCCGCTTCGACGGCTGGATCAATGAACTCAAGGGCGCGTTTGGAGAAATCGGGGATCAGAGGCTGACGGTGATGGCCGGTATCATGGCGACGGACCAGTTGTCCGAGCTTGAGCGGAAACTCGCCGATCTTGAAGCGCAGCTTGCTGACGCTCAGCAGCAACAGGTCGCCGCGCTCGACAACATGAGCCAGAACGAGGAAGAACTTTCCCGCGCCGTCAACACCGCGGCAGCGCGCATTGAAAGCCTCGCCGACGGGTTGACCACCAGTTTGCGCCCCCAGGAGCCTTCCTGACCGGGCCGGGTCTTTGCGCAAAGCCGTTTTCCTGTTTGGCGAAGTCAACCCTGCTCTGGTAATTGCACCGGAGCGAGGCTATATGCGATAGCTGCGGCTGCCCGATACGTCAGGAATATTTCCCCGGGGCCTTACGCATTCCCTCGGGAGCTGTCCCTGCTCTGGGCCGTGGTCCGTTGCACACGGCGCCCACCTACATTGTAGGTTTCCCGGGATTGCAATTCCAACGGTCGGACGGCTGCGCTTATTCCAGACTAACCAGAGATTTCAGCACGAACCGGGACCTTGTGAGGGGCATGAGCGACGTTTCTACTCCTGGAGCCGCAAAGGCCGGCCTCAGAAAAGAGGTTCTTTCCCGGCGGCGGAACATGGATGCGCTGGAACGGATCGAGAAGAGCCTTCAGCTTGTGGATCACGGCCATACCCTGCCCCTGCCGGACGGCGCGATCGTTGCCGGCTTCTGGCCGATCCGAGACGAGATCGACCCCCGGCCGCTGCTGGACCTGCTGCGCCAGAAAGGCCACAAGCTGAGCTTGCCCGTCATGAGCGGGCCAAGCCTGATATTCAGGCATCTTGAACGGGACACGGAACTGGTCGAAGCCGGGTTTGGGTGCCGGGAGCCGAGCGAGGCGGCTGAAGAGGTCCGTCCCGATGTTCTGCTGATGCCCTTGGCGGGGTTCGATTCAGCCGGAAACCGGATCGGTTACGGCAGGGCGTTCTACGATACGGCCATTTCGACGCTTGAGAGGTCCGGACCTGTGTTGTGCATCGGCGTTGCGTTTTCTCTTCAGGAGGTTGACCGCGTGCCTGCAGAAGCGCATGACAAGCCTTTGAACGGAATTCTGACCGAAGACGGCTACCGGCCGTTCGGCTGATCAGGCGAGGATGTATGCGTATTTTGTTTCTTGGCGATCTGGTGGGCCGGACCGGGCGCAGCGCGGTCATTGAGCGCCTGCCGGGCCTGGTCGAGGACAATCAGCTCGATTTCGTGGTCGTCAACGGCGAAAACGCGGCAGCCGGGTTCGGCATCACCGAAGCAATCCTGCGGGATGTTCTGGACGCGGGTGCCGATGTTGTCACCACCGGCAATCACGTCTGGGATCAGCGCGATACGCTTGTCTATATCGAACGCCAGGACAGGTTGCTGCGTCCGGTCAACTATCCTGCCGGCACGCCGGGACGCGGGGCGCATCTGTTCACGGCCCGCAATGGCGCGCAGGTGATGGTGGCAAATGTCATGGGCCGGGTCTTCATGGACGCGATGGACGATCCCTTCGCCGCGATCGACAGGGTGGTCAACGAGTGTCCGCTCGGGGAGGTCGCCGACGCGATCATCGTCGACATGCACGCGGAAGCGACCAGCGAAAAACAGGCGATGGGACATTTTCTGGACGGCCGTGTCAGCCTTGTTGTCGGCACCCATACCCACGTGCCGACCGCGGATCACCAGATCCTGGAGCAGGGAACCGCCTATATGTCGGACGCCGGCATGTGCGGGTCCTATGACAGCGTTCTCGGGATGGACAAGGAAGAACCGGTCAACCGGTTCCAGCGCAAGATCCCGGGTTCGCGCTTTGCGCCTGCGTCCGGTATCGCGACCATCTGCGGCGTGGCCATCGAGACCGATGAGCGGACCGGTCTTGCGGAACGGATCGCGCCGGTCCGCATTGGCGGCCTTCTGGAGCCCGTCCTGCCGGATTTCTGGACGGGCCTGGACTGATCGGTCCGGTCATTGTGAGGGTGCTGGATTTTCAGCGTCAATTTGCCTATAAGCGGCGCAGTTTTCGTCAAGATCAGATCCAAAGAGCCGAGAAGAGCCATGGCAGGCCATTCAAAATTCAAGAATATCATGCACCGCAAAGGCCGCCAGGACGCGGCACGGTCGAAGATGTTCTCCAAGCTTTCCAAGGAAATCACCGTTGCCGCGAAGATGGGCGATCCGGATCCGGATTCGAACCCGCGCCTGCGCCTTGCCGTGCAGAACGCGAAAGCGCAGTCGATGCCCAAGGACAACATTCAGCGGGCGATCAACAAGTCCCAGACCGGCGACGGCGACAATTACGAAGAGATCCGCTACGAGGGCTACGGGCCTGCAGGCGTTGCCGTGGTCGTGGAAGCGCTGACCGACAACCGCAACCGGTCGGCCTCGAATATCCGCTCCTATTTCACCAAATGCGGTGGCTCGCTCGGGGAGACCGGTTCCGTCTCCTTCATGTTCGACCGGGTTGGCGAGGTTATCTACAAGCCCGAAGCCGGAGAGGCCGAAGCCGTGCTTGAAGCGGCCATCGAGGCCGGTGCCGAAGACGTCCAGTCCGACGAAAGCGGCCACACGATCTACGCCGCCTTTGAAGACCTGAACGATGTCGCCAAGGCCCTTGAAGAAGCGCTGGGCGAGGCCGACTCCACCAAGATCATCTGGAAGCCCCAGAACCTGACGCCGGTCGATGCGGACAAGGCACAGACCCTGATGAAGCTGATCGA
Organism: Pseudomonadota bacterium; assembly: GCA_039818365.1. Classification (GTDB taxonomy): domain Bacteria; phylum Pseudomonadota; class Alphaproteobacteria; order Rhizobiales; family Stappiaceae; genus Roseibium. Next base: position 26,743 of record JBCBUA010000019.1, on the reverse strand, counting down.
CATGCTTGAAGACGATGACGACGTGCAGAACGTCTATTCGAACTTCGATGTGGACGAGGAAACCATGGCAGCGCTTGCCTCCTGAGGTGCGTTGTTCCCTGTCATCTTCGGCAGACACGGCACGGCAGGCCGGGCACCCGTCGTTCCGGACAGGTGCAGCGCGAGCTGCGCGCTGATCCGGAAACCAGATGTTTTTCGCGCAGAAGGCGCGGCTTGTTCTGGTCGTATCGACAAGAGGGTTCGCTTCGCTCACGCAGATGTCTGGATTCCAGATCAGCGTTCGGCCTTGCCTCACTTGTCTGGAAAGACGGTCGGGGAGACAAAGATCGTCCATTTAGGCGCATTTCGAAGACGTGCCCAATCGTGTTCATGTGCGTTGATGACACTCTGTTCAGGCCGATTTGCCGTTGTTCACCGAGCGCTCCCGCTCCCAACTCCTGAGACGAACCCATGGACAAAATCTACGACCTGACAAAGGCCGATCCGAAATCGCTTCAGGAGCGCGCACTGAAACTGGCGGAGGAGGCGGGTGAACTCGCCCAGGCGGTCCTGTCGGTCACCAGGGCACCGGGCAGCACCTACAAGAACCATTCACTTGCCGACGTACGTGAGGAAGCAGTCGACGCGGCCATCGTCTCGCTGAGTCTTCTGGCGCATGTCTCGGACAGCCGGGAAGACTTCGAGGCACAGCTCGACCGGCTGATGACGCTCAAATGCGCCAAGTGGAGCGAAAAACTCGAGCCCCGGACAGGCTGAGCTTCATCGCAACAGCACATCGAGCGCCGGGATGCTGGTCAACGCAGCGAGCGCGATCAGGACATAGGCAGCCCTTCTATAGAATGCCGGCCTTGTTTTGCCGAACCCCCTTGCCCCCAGAAAGATCGCCAGGCCGTAGACCGGGGCCGCGATCACGAGCAGGCGTGCCACATCAGCGGTGAAAAAGCCGTGCAGCATGTAAGCGGCGAACGTTCCGACACTTGCCAGGGCGAAAAAGACAATCAGGTTGGCCCTGACAATCAGCGGGTCACTGGAACTGGAGAGCCACATGGCGACCACCGGCGGCGCGGAGACCTGCGAAACGCCGCCCAGGACGCCGGATACCCCACCCGTTGCGAACGAAACGGCCGGATGGGGCGGGCGCTGGTAGCGCCATCCCGACATGAGCAGGCCCAAAAGGCTGACGACGATCGCGAAAATGATCCAGCGCAGCACCAGGACGTTGGCGGTCGCGAGCAGCCATGCGCCGAGATGAACGAAAAGCACCGCGCCCAGGACAGCGGGCAGGACCGTCTGCCAGACGCAGTTCTTCACCGCGCGGACGACGAGCGGCAGCGTGACGATGCTGTCGACGAAAAGGAAGGTGGCGGCGGCGACCGACGGCGGCACAACGCTGGTCGCGAGGGGAATGAAGATCATGCCGGCCCCGAACCCGGTAAATCCGCGCACGCACCCGGCAACAAACAGAACCGTTGCGAGGAACAGCAGCAGGTCCGGAGAAAAGGGTTCGAAAAGTGCGGACATCCAGGCTCGCGGCGCTCGGAAACAGGGCGGTGACCGCGCCATCATTGACCGATTTTTTTGCGATTGCGACCAATTCCGCAAGAACTTTGCCGATCCGGTCTGGTGAGACCGGTTTTGGACAGTCTTTCCGGTGCGCCTGCCCGCTTTCACTGGCATCGGTGCCCAAGTTTTGTTACCGCTTTGTTCCATGACACATGCGATTCGATTGCTCGGCATTGACCCGGGATTGCGGCGCACCGGCTGGGGCATGATTGAAACGGCAGGAAACCGGTTGTCGTTCATTGCGTCGGGAACGGTCACATCCGACAACAAGAAGAGCCTCGCAGAGCGCCTCGTCGAACTGCATGACGGGCTGGCCGAGATCGTGCGCGCGCACGATCCGATGGAGGCGGCCGTTGAACATACATTCGTGAACAAGGATGCCGGGGCGACGCTGAAACTCGGGCAGGCGCGCGGTATCGCCCTGCTTGTGCCATCGCTTGCCGGGCTGCCGGTCGCAGAATATGCGCCCAATCTAGTGAAGAAGACGGTGGTTGGTACCGGCCACGCGGAAAAGGAGCAGATCCGCGCGATGGTGAAGATCCTGATGCCCAAGGCAACCTTCAACTCCGACGACGCCGCCGATGCGCTGGCCATCGCCATCTGCCATGCGCAGCACCGTGGCAGCAGTTCGGCGCGCCTCCTGGCGCAGGGGGCGGCATGATCGGCAAGCTGAAAGGCACCATCGACAGCTACGGCGAAGACCACGTCATTCTCGATGTGCATGGCGTCGGCTACCAGGTGCACTGCCCCTCCCGCATCCTGCAGGGGTTGCCGCGGCCGGGAGAAGCGGCGGTGCTGTTCATCGAAACGATTGTTCGCGAGGACATGATCCGGCTTTTCGGTTTCGGCCACGAGGCGGAGCGGGAATGGTTCCGCATCCTGATGACGGTTCAGGGCGTCGGTGCCAAAGTCGCTCTCGGTATCCTCGGCATCCTGAAGGCAAGCGAAGTCGCAAACGCAATCGCCCTTGGCGACAAGGCGACGATTTCGCGGGCACCGGGTGTCGGCAAGCGGGTTGCCGAACGCATATTGAGCGAGTTGAAGGACAAGGCGCCGGCCCTGGCGAGCGTCGATCAGGGTACGATCGCGGTCTCGCAAAGCGTTTCGGACAATGTTGCCGCGCGTCCGGTTGCGGAAGCCGTTTCCGCGCTGGTCAATCTGGGTTATGCACAAGCGCAGGCGAGCGCCGCTGTTGCCAAGGCCATGCAATCGGCCGGCGACGAGGCGTCTACCGAAACCCTGATCCGCCTTGGCCTGAAGGAACTTTCCGGATGATCGCGTTCACCTATGCCGTTATCGCCATTGTGTTTGTGAGTCTGGGTATCGGCGGGATCATGTATCTCGATCACAAGTTTTCCCAGTCGGTCGGGGACCGGCAATTTGCCATCAAGGGGCGGCGTATCGATACGGACGACGCTTTCGTGCGCAGCCAGTTCCGCAAATTCTATGCGTTGAGGGTCGCGTGGTCGATCCTGCTGATTGTGCTCTTGTTTGTAGTGGTAAGCCATGTCGGATGACACCCGGATCGTGACGCCCGAAATCCGCGGCGACGAAATCGACAGCACCATGCGTCCGCAGGCGCTGGACGACTTTGTCGGACAGGCGCAGGCGCGGGCGAACCTGAAGGTCTTTATCGGGGCGGCGAAGGCGCGCGGCGAAGCGCTCGACCACGTTCTGTTCGTCGGTCCGCCCGGCCTTGGCAAAACAACGCTTGCGCAGATCATGGCACGGGAGCTGGGTGTCAATTTCCGGGCAACATCCGGTCCCGTCATTGCCAAGGCCGGAGACCTGGCTGCGCTTCTCACCAACCTGGAAGAACGGGATGTCCTCTTCATCGACGAGATCCATCGTCTCAATCCAGCGGTTGAAGAGGTGCTCTACCCGGCGATGGAAGACTACCAGCTCGACCTGATCATCGGCGAGGGGCCGGCCGCCCGTTCCGTCAAGATCGATCTTGCCAAGTTCACGCTGGTCGCCGCGACGACCCGGCTCGGGCTGCTGACGACACCCTTGCGGGACCGTTTCGGAATTCCGGTCCGACTTCAGTTCTATACGGTCGAGGAACTGGAACACATCGTCAAGCGGGGCGCTGCGATCCTTGGCATCGGCATGGCCGAGGACGGTGCACGCGAGATTGCGAAACGCTCGCGCGGGACACCGCGTATTGCGGGTAGGCTTCTTCGCCGGGTCCGGGATTTCGCCGTCGTGGAAGGCATCGATCGGGTGGACATGGCGCTGGCAGACCGGGCGCTCCTGCAGCTTGAAGTCGACAGTGCCGGTCTGGACGGGCTTGACCGCAGATATCTCAAACAGATTGCCGTCAACTTCGGCGGGGGTCCCGTCGGGATCGAAACCATCGCGGCCGCCCTGTCCGAGCCGCGCGACGCGATCGAGGAAATCGTCGAGCCTTATCTGATCCAGAACGGGTTCCTGCAGCGCTCTCCAAGGGGGCGTCTGCTGACGCCAATGGCGTTCACGCATCTTGGCCTCGCCGCACCCGAAAGGTCGGAGGTGTCGCAAATGGGCCTCTTCACCGATCCGGATTGAACTGTCCACCTGAATTAATTCGCCATTCCAAGCATTTGTCTACCCGGATAAGTGGTATGGTTAAGCATTTGTTGGCGAATTTATTCTAATTGTCCTCGTAATTATTCGGGGGACACGATGCGTAAACGCCTTTCATCAAAACTGGCTCTCATGTTCTTGGCCGGTGCGCTCACCATGTGTGTGGCGATCGTCACGGTCACATCCACCTTGTCGCGGGATGTTGCGAACGGGCAGGCAGACAACAGCCTGCAGAGTGCGACCAAGGCCAAACAGAAAGTTCTCGGGCTGGCGCTCGACCAGATCACCTACAGTGCCAAGTTCTTCGTCTCGCTGGAAGAGGCCAAGGACAGTCTGATGAAGACAATGGTCGGCTGGAAGAACCTGAAGGAAGGGCAGACGGGGACGCTTCGCAAGATCTTCGTCGACGACAATCCGAACCTGCCGCACGAACGTCACCTTCTGACCGAGCCGGCTGAATCGAATTACTATGTGAACAACCACAAGGTCGTTCACCCGGTTTATCAGGACGTCATCGCGCAGGGGCTGTTTTCGGACGCCGCCCTCGCCAATCCGGACGGTTTCATCACCTACACCTACAAAAAGGGTCCGGAGTTCGCCTTCCACATCGAACACGAGGACATCAAGGGGAACCCGGTGCAACTGGCCATGGGCAGTCTCTATGAGGCGGCCAAGGCGGAAACGCTTGAGGCCGGCCAGATTTATTCCTCGGGCTTCGTTGCCGGAGAGGACGGTTCGGTGTCGCTGGTTCTGGCAGCGCCGGTGTTCTATCTCGACCGCTTCTTCGGCGCAGTCGCCTTCACCGCGGATATGCAGAACTTGGCGGCGCTGCTCAACGAGCCAACCGGTATCGGCGAGAGCGAACAGATCTTTCTGGTCGATGCCTTCGGCAAGCTGGTCAAGCTCAATGACGCCGGAAACGCCGCGATCGTTCATGACATGGCCGATATTGCGTCGGGAGACCGTCTGATCAACCTGGACGGCGCCGACTATCGTTTTGCCGAGGCAGAGAACACCTTCGAAAACACGCCCTACGGTGTTGTACAGGCGGTCAAGCAGACGGAGCTTTCCGCCGCGGCCGACCGCATCACCTATGGTGCCGTCATTTCTGGCTTCCTGTGTCTCGTCCCGATTGTGGGCCTGATCTGGTGGATCACGCGCCGCATGTTCGCGCCGATGGAAAACCTTGCCGTCGCCGCCAGCAAAATTGCCGACGGCGATCTCGAGGTTGCCGTTGAAGCAACGGAGCGGCTCGATGAAATCGGCCGGATGGCGCGCTGTATCGAGGTGTTCAAGGACAATTCCATCGAACGCGAGCGCCTTGCTTCCGAACGCAAGGTGGGTCACATCGCCCGCGAGAAACGCGAGAAGCTGATCGATTCCCTGATCGCGGATTTCCGGGCCGAATCACAGTCGGTGCTGGAGCTGGTGGAAACCAATATCGCCCGCGTGGAGGATGTGTCCTCGGCTCTCAACGAACGCTCGGCATCTGCATCCGAACAGGGCCAGACGGCCGTGGCAACTTCGGAGAATGCCTCCTCGAACGTTCAGGCGGTCGCCTCTGCGACCGAAGAGCTGAACGCGTCCATTTCGGAAATCTCGCGGCAGGTCGAGACGACGGCGTCGATCGTCGAACAGACGACGATGGCAGCGCAAAGTTCGAACTCGAAAATTTCGGGTCTGGCGGAAGCGGCCAACAAGATCGGCGATGTGCTGTCGCTCATCTCCGAGATCGCTGAGCAGACCAATCTTCTTGCGCTCAACGCGACCATCGAGGCCGCGCGGGCCGGGGATGCCGGCAAGGGATTTGCGGTCGTTGCGTCCGAGGTGAAATCGCTTGCCGGGCAGACGGCCAAGGCAACGGAAGAAATCTCCGCACAGATCTCCGCGATCCAGGCGTCGACTTCCGAAGCGGTCGAAGAGATCGCCCGGGTTTCGGAATCAGTCGAGGAGGTCAATTCCTATACGACGACGATTTCGGATGCGGTCCAGCAGCAGGGATCTGCAACGAGCGAGATTTCCCGCAATGTCGCAGAGGCTGCGGACGGGACGCGCAGCGTTGCCACGACCGTCGTCTCCCTGAACCAGGGTGTTGAGGAAAACTCCGCTGCGGTCGGCGACATGCTGCAGGCCACGATCGAGATGAAGCAGCAGGCCGAACATCTGCGCGCCTCCGTCGAGAAATTCCTTTCCGAGGTTGCGGCAGCGTAACTCAGCGCCTAGGTATGCAAAGGCCGCCCGGTCGTTCGATCGGGCGGCCTTTGCCTGTCTGAACAAAAGGACCGTTTCGCAATGCATTGGCCGGACTTGTCTGGACGCCTCGAAGACGGCGGTCACGTGCTTCCCGTTCGTGTCTACTACGAAGACACCGACTTCACCGGTATCGTCTACCATGGAGCTTATGTCCGGTTTTTCGAACGGGCGCGGTCGGATTTCCTGCGTCTCATCGGCATTCATCACAAGGCTCTTGCCGATGGCAGGCACGGCCCACCTCTTGCCTTTGCCGTCCGTGGCATGACGCTGGACTTTCAAAAACCGGCCCGCATTGACGACACGCTGGAGATCCACACAAGCCTGTCGGAGTACAGGGGGGCCAGAATCAAGCTGGACCAACTGGCCTACCGGGGCGAAGAACTCCTGGTTTCAGCCGCCGTGACCGTGGCCGTGATCACCAGTGAGGGACGGCCGACGCGCCTGCCCGTGTCGCTGTCGGAAAAACTCGCCGCGCATGCTCCGAGCGATTTTCCCGAAGAATGAATGATTTTAGCGAGAGTTGAGGCCAAATGGCCAAAAGAACTCGGTAAAATGTTGTAAAACAGATCGCCGCGTTAATCTTGCAGTAACCTTAATTGATTCCTTTTAAGAAGGGCACGCTTTACGCGGCAAAGTCCCAGTTTTGACAAATTCAAACGTCACAGAGGCGGCTGGCGATCGAATGCTGGCGTTTTGAAACCGGCCTGTTGCGGCAGAGCCCGGAGATCTAGGAAAAGACAACGTCAGACGGCCAAGGGGTCATTGAATTTATGGAAACACTTGTCCAATCGACATTGGCAGCGCCGGAAGGCGACCTTTCTTTCTTCTCGCTGTTCTGGCAGGCGCATTTCGTTGTGAAGGTCGTGATGATCGGCTTGCTGGCAGCGTCCGTGTGGTGCTGGGCGATCATCGTCGACAAGGTCCTCCTGATGGGACGCACGCGGCGGCAGATGACCCGTTTCGAAACGGTGTTCTGGTCGGGCCAGTCCCTGGAGGAGCTCTACGGGACGCTCCACAACCGGGTTAACCACTCCATGGCGGCGCTGTTCGTTGCCGCGATGCGTGAGTGGAAACGCAGTCACGAGGGCACCAAACCCGCGATCGGATCGTTGCAGCAACGGATCGACAGGGTCATGGATGTGACCATACAGCGCGAAGCTGAACGGCTGGAAGCGCGGCTGCTCATCCTTGCGACCGTGGGTTCGGCGGCACCGTTTATCGGACTGTTCGGCACGGTCTGGGGCATCATGACCGCCTTTCAGGCGATCGCGGCTTCGGAAAGTACGAACCTTGCCGTTGTCGCACCGGGGATCGCCGAAGCACTTTTCGCCACCGCACTGGGCCTGCTCGCCGCGATCCCTGCCGTGATCGCGTACAACAAGTTCGCCTCCGATGTCGGCAAGGCCGTCGCCCGCATGGAAGGGTTCGCGGACGAGTTCTCCGCAATCCTGTCCAGGCAGATCGACGAAAGGGGCTGACGGATGGCCATGCAGGTCGGTAGTGGAGGGGCCGGAGGCGGGCGTCGCGGACGCCGACGCAAACGTGCGGTCCTGATGACCGAAATCAACGTCACGCCCTTCGTGGACGTCATGCTGGTGCTCCTGATCATTTTCATGGTCGCAGCGCCGCTTTTGACGGTCGGTGTGCCGATCGATCTGCCCGAAACGCAGGCAAAGGCGCTTGAGGGCGATACCGAACCGATCACGATCTCGGTGAACTCGGCAGGCGAGATCTTCATACAGGATACACCGATCGTCATTGACGAAGTGGTGCCGAAACTCGAGGCCATCGCAGCCAATGGATACGAGGAGCGTATCTATGTGCGCGGTGACCAGGATGCCGATTACGGAACGATGATGAAACTCATGGGCCGCATCAACGCGGCCGGTTTCAAACGCTTGGGCCTTGTCACTCTGGAAGAACGGGACTCGTAACGCGTCATGCGCGCAGGTCTCATCGCGTCTTTGACCGGTCATACGGTTATTTTGGTCTGGGGCCTGGTGGCCTTGCCGGGCGCGGAGAGCTTTCCGGAACCGGTTGTCGATTCCCTCCCGGTGGAACTGGTGTCACTCAGCGAACTCACGGAAATCCAGATCGGTGAAAGCGACGGCGATATCGAAGCCGCCCCGGCACCGAAGCCGGTCGAGACTCCGCAGCCGGAACCGGCGGAAACCGTCGCGCCCGAACCCGCGCCGGTCGCAGCGACACCGCCGCCGCCAACCCCGGCACCCGCACCCGCACCGGCTCCCGAACCGGTGACAGCGCCCGATCCCGAACCTGAACCCGCTCCAGCTCCTGTCGCGGAACCTGCGCCAGAGCCCGAGCCCGCGGAAGAGCCGCAGCAGGCACCGCCCGAACCGCAGCCGATCGTGACCAGTGCGGTCCCAAGGTCCAAACCCGCGCCGCCAACCCGGACCGAGGAAAAGCCTGAAGAAATCCAGGTCGCGGACAACCCGGATCTCCTGAACAAGGTCAACCAGGCACTTGCCAACACGTCCACGTCCCAGGCGCCGGCTTCGGCCGGGACACGCAATGGCGTCCAGCATGCCGGACTGTCGGCGAACGAAAAAGACGTGATTGCGCAGATGATCCGCGAAAAGTGGAGCCGTCTGCCCGACCAGTATCCGTCGGACCTGAAGGTGATCGTCCGGTTCAAGCTGTCACCGCAGGGAAAGCTGTCCGGTGCGCCGACAGTCGAAAACTCTCACCCCGATCCGAGGTTCCAGGCGCTGGCGTCGGCTGCGTTGAGGGCGGTTTACAGGGTCGATGCGGAAGACGGCTTTTCAATCCTTCCGCGCGAAAAATACGATGGACCGAACGGTTGGAACACGATGCAGCCAACATTGTATCCAAATGGCTAGGTGATGGACTCATAAATGAGACTGAAATGGCATGCGAAATGGCGAAATCCCGTCAGGAAGGGTGTGCGGAGCGGGCTTCTGGCCCGGTCAGCCAAGCTGACGCCGCGGGGTGAAGCCATTTCCATGTCCTTCGGATTTGACCGGCTTGCGCCTCCTCCGCGTTGCGAAAGGCTTGAAAATGAAGCACATTTCCTGCGCTTCCGCGCCTTGATGAGACGCAAGCCACCTCAAACTATTTCTGCCTCATTTATGAGTCCATTACCTAGGGTACGGAACGCGCTTGAATGGCAGGAGGCCAGGCTTGACTATGAAGACCAACAGCTTTGATCGAATTGGTGCGGGAATGATCGCGGCATCAAGAACCGTCACCATTGCTCTGGGCATGCTTCTGCTTGCGCTTCACTCAGCTCATGCGCTTGTGGAAATCGACATCCGTGGCGGAAACATCGAACCCCTTCCGATCGCGCTTCCCGATTTCTCCGCAGATGGCGGCGACAGCAAACTGGCTGCCGACATGACCGGTGTCATAGCCGCGGATCTGAGGCGGTCCGGTCTGTTCAACCCGCTGGACCCGGCCAGTTTCATCCAGAAAAACATGAGCGTGAACTCGACACCGCGCTTTGGTGACTGGCGTCAGATCAGCGCGCAGGCGCTGGTGACCGGAACCGTGATCAAGCAGCCGGACGGGCGTCTGCGCGCCGAGTTCCGCCTGTGGGATGTATTTGCCCAGGAGCAGATGCTCGGTCAGCAATTCTACACGACGCCGGAAAACTGGCGGCGTCTGGCGCATATCATCTCCGATGCCATCTACGAGCGCCTCACCGGGGAAAAAGGCTATTTCGACACGCGCATCGTTTTCGTCGACGAGACGGGAACGAAGGACAAACGGGTCAAGCGGCTTGCGATCATGGATCAGGACGGTGCCAATGTGCGCTATCTGACCCGTGGCGATGACCTGGTGCTGACGCCGCGGTTCTCGCCGACGAGCCAGGAAATTACCTACATGTCCTACGGTGGTGCCGATCCGAGCGTCTATCTCCTGAACATCGAAACCGGGCAACGAGAGATCGTCGGCAACTTTCCGGGCATGACCTTTGCGCCCCGCTTCTCGCCGGACGGGCAAAGCGTCGTGATGAGCCTGCAGCAGGGCGGCAACGCCAATATTTTCATGATGGACCTCAGGTCGCGCAGGACGACCCGGCTGACCAACACGGCCGCGATCGACACAAGCCCGTCCTTTTCTCCCGACGGACGCCAGATCGTCTTTGAGTCGGACCGGGGCGGGAGCCAGCAGCTCTACGTGATGAATGCCGGCGGTGGCGAGGCAAGGCGCATTTCCTTTGGTCCGGGGCGCTATTCGACGCCGGTCTGGTCGCCTCGCGGAGATTTGATCGCCTTCACCAAACAGCATCAGGGCCGCTTCATGATCGGTGTCATGAGCCCGGACGGCAAGGGCGAGCGGATCCTCACCGAGGGCTATCACAACGAAGGGCCGGCCTGGTCGCCCAATGGCCGGGTTCTGGTGTTTTTCCGCGATACGCCGGGTGCCAACGGCGGACCGCAGGTCTGGACTGTTGACCTTACAGGATACAATGAACAGCGGGTGGATACCCCGGCATTCGCGTCGGATCCGTCCTGGTCGCCGCTGATCAACTGAAAATGCATCGTGGCGCCGATCCGCAAACACGCGCGTCATGTCTTGTTAACCATGTTTGAAAAGACGCCCTTAACCAGGTTTGGCTAGAAAGCGTTTACCTAAAACCGGATGGAAGCGAAGTCGGGTTGACGGGCTGGGGATGTAGGAGACGGGAATGTTGAAAAAAGAATATGCCGGCCAGGGAGCAAGATGGCTTGTCGTCTGCTTTGCCCTCCTGTTTGCGGCAGCATGTGCCCAGACAAAGCCGGATGGGCTTTCCAGTAACGTGAAGCCCGGTACGGGCCAGGATTTCGTTGTCAATGTCGGCGACCGGGTGTTCTTTGAAGAAGACCAGTCCGTGTTGAACGCACAGGGGCAGGCAACCCTGTCGGGCCAGGCCAAATGGCTCAACAGATACCCGCAATACACAATCACCGTCGAAGGCCACGCGGATGAGCGCGGAACCCGCCAATACAATATTGCACTGGGTGCGCGCCGGGCACAGGCGGCGCGGGACTATCTCGTCGCGCAGGGCGTGAGTGCCTCGCGTGTCAAGACGATTTCCTATGGCAAGGAACGCCCGGTGGCCGTGTGCAACGACAGCAGCTGCTGGTCCCAGAACCGGCGCGCGGTCACGGTGTTGAACAACGCCACCAACTGATACAGGCAGAGCATACAGACAGAACGGGGCCGGCATTGTGTGCCGGCCCCTTTGCTTTCCGGTGACAAATCGCCGTTTTCGGCGGGTCAGAAGGCGGATTGTCAAAATTTGGCCGAAGTCCGGGCGCTCTCTCCCTTGAGTGCAGGGCCGGGCATGGCTAAGACTTGGTTGTGCAAGACCGTGGCGTTCTCGCGGGATCGAAACCTGCCGCAAAGCGCACGTCTTTGACCATGCATCTCTGACCCGGAGGACCGAATGCAGAAATACAAGGCACTGGCCGGCATGTTCGTGATGCTTGCCCTGGTTGTCTCGGCGAGCCCTTCCGAAGCCCAGCTGTTCGGGCGCAAGAAGGATGATTCCTCGGTGAGGATCGGCCAGCTTGAGGAGCGTATCCGCACCTTGACCGGACAGATCGAACAACTGTCCTTCCAGATGCGCGAAATGCAGGACCAGATGCGCCGCATGCAGGAGGACAACGAGTACCGGTTCCAGCAGCTTGAAGGCGGAACGCCCGGCAAACGGTCCGAGTTCTCGCCGACGGGCGCGCCTGGAAGCACGGCACCCGGTCTGGCAGCCGACGGAACACCGCGCAGCGGAACGCTGACTGCTCCCAACGGCAGCGCCGCGACCCTGCCCGCCAACGGGTCCGGGGACGGTGCCTGGGACCAAAGCGGCGGTTACCAGGAAGACCCCGGTCTTCCAACCGACGGCCCGATCGACCTGTCCGCGCTCGCGAACGGGCTGGAAACAATTCCGGGCACCGGTCAGGACCTGGTTCCCGGACCGTCGATCGGAACGGAAGACGACGCCATCGCCAACATCATCGGAAGCGGGGACCCGAATTCCGACTATGACGCGGCCTATTCCATGGCGGTCAATGGGGATTATCCCGGTGCGGAGCGCGGGTTCCGGACCTTTCTGGAGACCTACCCCGACAGCAGCCTGGTTGCGAACGCGCAGTACTGGCTGGGCGAAAGCCTGCTTGCACAGCAGGATTACCGGGGTGCGGCCGATGCTTTCCTCAAGACCTACACCGACTATCCGGGCAACGACAAAAGCCCGGACAGCCTCTTGAAACTTGGGGTCTCCTTGCGCGGCCTGGGCGAATCCGATGCCGCCTGCGCGACCTTCTCGGAACTTCTGAACAAGTTCCCCAACGCGGCACCGGCTGTCCTGTCTCAGGCACGGGATGAACGCGTCCGTGCGCAGTGTTCCTGACAGCGGCAGCGACGTCGGTGGACTTTCCACCGATGAGGTCGATGCGCTTTTTTCAAGACTGATCCATTTTTCAAATCTTGCATTCGCCGTTTCCGGCGGATCCGATTCCCTATGTCTCCTGGTTCTTTTCAGCGAGTGGCGCCAGCGCAATCGCTGGGACGGCAGCGCGGAAGTCCTCGTGGTCGATCACGGCCTGCGACCCGAAAGTGCCGCCGAAGCGAGTTTCGTCCGCGATGCGGCCCTCAAGCATGGTCTTGCCGCGCAGGTCCTGCCCTGGGAGGGGACGAAACCCGGCAGCAACATCCAGGACGAAGCAAGGCGCGCACGCTACGCGCTCATGGCCGCACGGCTTGCCGAGACAGGTGCACAGGCGCTGGTTCTGGGGCATCACATGGACGACCAGGCCGAAACCTTTCTCGACCGGCTGACGCGCGGCAGCGGTGTTTCCGGATTGAGCGCCATGGCATTCGACGAGCCCGACGGGCCTGAAGGGCTGCGGCTGCTGCGCCCGTTTCTCGGCGTTCGAAAAGATCGGCTTGAGGCCAGTTTGCGCGAGCGCGGCCTCGACTGGTGCCGGGACCCTTCCAACGACAACAGCAAATACAAAAGAAGCCGTCTGCGGCGGATCATGGGTCTTCTCGAGCAAGAAGGCCTGACCGCAGAACGCCTTTCGGAAACGGCAGGCCGGATACGCCGCTCCCGCGCCGCGCTTGACAGCGTGGTGCACGGCACCGCCTCCAGATTGCTTGAAAATCACCGGTCGGGACCTGCCCGGATCGACCGTTTTTCCTACCGGGACCTGCCGGAGGACCTGCGCTTGCGGCTGTTGAAGGAAATGGTTCTGACGGTGACGGGACGGCGGCCGGAGCCGCGCCTGAGGCAGCTGGAAGCTCTGGACGCCCTTCTTTGTTCCGATCGTTGCGCCCGGCAGACGCTGTGCGGCGCAGTGTTCGAGGCGGGTTCTGCCTACGTGTGGAGCTGGCGTGAAGCAGGGCGCATGCCGCCGAAGACGCTGACCGGTATCACCGGCCCCGGCGTCTGGGACCACCGGTACCGTTATGCGGTCCACGCAGGCGTTGACGGGTCGCCGCGCGACGCGGGGCTGCGGCTTGGGCCGTTGATGCACGCGCCCGTCACGTCCAAGGACATCATCTGGCCACAGGGATGGCCTAAACCGGCGTTCGAGTGTTCGCCAGCCGTATGGAACGCGCATGGGCAGGTTCTGGCACAGGCAGTCACCCTAAAATCAGGCACTGGTGAAAATAACCATAGCTGCAGCTTGGATTTGGAGCGCGTGCCGATCCGGGGTAAATTATTGGACAGCAGGGACGACAAAGGGGACCTGTGACGGGAATTCTGCGGTTTTCCTCTTTCCGAACTTCTGATAGAGGTCCGGGCTTAATAAATTAGTCAGCGCATATGCGCATTATGGCGCACCGCCTTGGCAGCGGGCCTCGGGCGACCTATCTTCGCTCTAAGAGAAATGTAACCGCGTGCAGTAAGTCGCGTTGGGCGGTTAAGGGAACGAAATGAACGCACATTTTCGCAACTTTGCTCTTTGGGTCATCATTGCCCTGTTATTGATCGCATTGTTCCAGCTGTTTCAAAGCCCCGCTCAGCAGGGCGCAACGAACGACATTGCCTATTCCGACTTCATGAGGCAGGTCGACAACGGCGAAGTCAGGTCGGTGACGATCCAGGAACAGAAGATCACCGGATTGTACAACAGCGGTGGCGCCTTCCAGACCTACGCGCCTGACGGTGCGCAGTACGTGGACGAACTCCGCGGCAAGGGCGTCCTGATCAAGGCCAATCCGCCAGCGGAGAATTCCCCGCTGCTCGGCGCCTTGTTCTCCTGGCTGCCGATGCTGATCATTCTCGGTATCTGGATTTTCGTCATGCGCCAGATGCAAGGGTCCGGCGGCAAGGCGATGGGCTTCGGCAAATCCAAGGCCAAGCTCCTGACCGAGGCGCACGGGCGCGTGACGTTTGAAGACGTCGCCGGGATCGACGAAGCCAAGGAAGACCTGCAGGAGATTGTGGAATTCCTGCGCGATCCGCAAAAATTCCAGCGGCTTGGCGGCCGCATTCCGCGCGGGGTACTGCTTGTCGGGCCTCCGGGTACCGGTAAAACGCTGACCGCGCGCGCTGTCGCAGGCGAAGCCAACGTTCCGTTCTTCACGATTTCCGGTTCTGACTTCGTTGAAATGTTCGTCGGCGTTGGCGCATCGCGTGTCCGCGACATGTTCGAACAGGCGAAGAAAAACGCACCCTGCATCATCTTCATCGACGAAATCGACGCGGTCGGCCGTCATCGTGGCGCCGGTCTTGGCGGCGGCAACGACGAGCGCGAGCAGACCCTCAACCAGCTCCTGGTCGAGATGGACGGTTTCGAGCCGAATGAAGGCATTATCATTATCGCGGCAACCAACCGTCCCGACGTTCTCGATCCGGCGCTGCTGCGTCCGGGCCGCTTTGACCGTCAGATCGTTGTTCCGAACCCGGATATCACCGGTCGCGAGAAGATCCTCAAGGTTCACATGCGCAAGGTGCCGCTTGCTCCGGATGTCGACGTGAAGACGCTTGCGCGCGGAACACCCGGCTTCTCCGGTGCGGACCTGATGAACCTGGTGAACGAGGCTGCTCTTCTGGCAGCGCGCCGCTCCAAGCGCCTCGTGACCATGGCGGAATTCGAGGATGCCAAGGACAAGGTGATGATGGGTGCGGAACGCCGCACGCTCGTCATGACCGAGGAAGAAAAGAAGCTGACGGCCTATCACGAGGCAGGCCACGCCCTGGTCGCGCTGCACCAGGAAGCATCGGATCCGATCCACAAGGCGACCATCATCCCGCGCGGTCGTGCGCTTGGCATGGTGATGCGGCTGCCGGAGAAGGATCAGGTGTCCCTGACACGCGCCAAGTGCAAGGCAGACCTTGCCGTCGCAATGGGCGGACGCGTCGCCGAAGAAATGATTTTCGGCTACGAGAAGGTCACCTCCGGGGCGTCTGGCGATATCCAGATGGCGACAAAGCTCGCCCGTGCGATGGCCACGCAGTTCGGCATGTCGGACAAGCTCGGTCCGCTTCTTTACGGCGAGAACCAGGAAGAAGTCTTCCTCGGCCACTCCGTTGCGAAGAACCAGAACGTCTCGGACGAAACCCAGAAGATCGTCGACGCGGAAATCAAGTCCTTCGTCAATCAGGGCTATGAGACCGCGAACAAGATCCTGCGCGATCATGAAGACCAGCTTCACACGATCGCAAAGGGCCTTCTGGAATACGAGACCCTGTCCGGCGACGAGATCAAGGATCTCCTCGACGGCAAACCGCCGGTTCGCGACACGGACGACGATCAGCCGATCGGACGTTCTACCGCGGTGCCGACGGCCGGCGCCAAGCGCGGCGGGGACGAACCGAGCGGCGGCATGGAGCCTCAGCCCTCCTGAGGAAAGCCCGCATAAAACAGGTGATCTAGACTGCCCGGCTCTGCCGGGCAGTTTTATTTTTGCGCGTGTGCGGATCGTCAGTGAATAGTAATATTTGCTCACATATTTTGAAGCACGCCCTCGCATATTTGCGATAAAAGGGCGCAAACAACGTTTTCAGATGGGCATGATCGATGCGCAAGTTTTTCGGTACAGACGGCATTCGCGGACAAGCCAACTCCTATCCGATGACCGCCGAAATGGCATTGAAAGTCGGTATGGCGGCAGGACTTGTCTTCAAGAACGGACGCCACCGGCACCGCGTCGTCATCGGCAAGGACACCCGTTTGTCCGGATATATGCTCGAAACGGCGCTTGTTGCCGGTTTCACCTCCGTCGGAATGGACGTCTTCCTTCTGGGGCCGATGCCGACACCGTCCGTGGCGATGCTGACCAGGTCGCTCAGAACCGATCTCGGTGTCATGATTTCAGCGTCGCACAACGCCTACCACGACAACGGCATCAAGTTTTTCGGCCCGGACGGTTTCAAACTGAGTGACGAGATCGAGCGCAAGATAGAAGAGCTTATCGACGGGGATCTCACGCCGGCACTTGCCGGGCCGGGAGACCTTGGACGGGCAAGGAGGATTGACGGCGCTCAGCAGCGGTACATCGAGTTCGCCAAGAGGACCTTGCCTCGAGAAATGAGCCTTGAAGGCCTGCGGGTCGTCATCGACTGCGCAAACGGCGCAGCGTACAAGGTCGCGCCGGAAGCCCTTTGGGAACTGGGTGCCGACGTGATTTCCATGGGCGTGACCCCGGACGGCTTCAACATCAACAAGGAATGCGGATCGACGTCGACCGATGCGCTTTCGAAAAAGGTGCACGAGGTTCGCGCCGATCTCGGTATCGCGCTCGACGGGGACGCGGATCGTGTCATCATTGTCGATGAAAACGGTCAGGAAGTGGACGGTGATCAGCTGATGGCCGTTGTCGCGCAATCCTGGCAGGCCAGCGAGCGGCTGTCCGGTTCAGGTATCGTTGCCACGGTCATGTCCAACCTCGGCCTGGAACGCTATCTGGGCAGCATCGGGCTGGATCTCGCACGCACAAGGGTCGGCGACAGATACGTTGTCGAACACATGCGCGCCAACGGCTTCAACGTTGGCGGCGAACAGTCCGGTCATATCGTCCTGTCGGATT
The DNA here is from genome assembly GCA_039818365.1 of Pseudomonadota bacterium. Classification (GTDB taxonomy): domain Bacteria; phylum Pseudomonadota; class Alphaproteobacteria; order Rhizobiales; family Stappiaceae; genus Roseibium. Next base: position 9,358 of record JBCBUA010000019.1, on the reverse strand, counting down.
TCGCGACCACGGGCGACGGGCTGATCGCTGCGCTTCAGGTGCTGGCCTGCGTCAAGGATCAGGATAAGCCGGTGTCCCAGGTTTGCCGCCGTTTCGAACCGGTTCCGCAGATCCTCAAGAATGTGCGCTACAGCAGCGGCAAGCCGCTGGAGCAGGAACGGGTCCGATCCGCCATTGAAGACGGTGAAGCACGGCTCGGAACGTCGGGCCGTCTGGTGATCCGGGCCTCGGGCACCGAACCCCTTATTCGGGTCATGGCGGAAGGAGACGATGCGGACCTCGTCAAGCAGGTCGTCAACGATATTGCCGGCGTTGTCGCAACAGCCGCTGCCTGAAGGTAACTTTTCAGTCTTTTCCAGTTAATGCCGAAGCGCGCGGCGAAGCATTGCGGAGTGCGCGCGCGATTTCTTCTTCTGTTAAGTTTTCATTAAGGTAAAAAAACACGGTTAAAGAACAGAGTTAAGCCACCTTTAATGAATTCACGTCACATTGCTTTCAGGTTTGATGTGTCCGGCAATCATAAAGCGGACGCTCACTGGAAGAGGACGAGGACATGAAATCATTTTTCAAGCGTTTGTCTTTGACCGGCTTTGCAGTCGCGCTTTCCACAACTGGTTTTGCCGCGGATCTGCCGACCCCGGTCATTGAACATATCCCGGAAATTCCGGCCGTTGGCGGCTGGTACCTGCGTGGTGATATTGGTTACAAGATCTATCAGGCACCGGACATCAAATACGGGACGATCGATTTCTTCGACGAAGATATGGACGGAACGTTCATGATCGGGGCCGGCGTCGGTTACAAGTGGAACAATCACTTCCGGACGGATTTCACGATTGACTACGAATTCCCGACTGAAGTGAGCTCCAAGGCCGACTGTAGCAGCGTGTGCGGATCGCCCGGGTACTCGGTCGAGAAGGCGGACATCGATGTCTGGACCTTCATGATCAACGGTTATGTCGATATCGCCACCTGGAACCGGTTCACACCCTATGTCGGTGCCGGTATCGGCGCGTCCTACGTCTCAACCAGCGACATCACCTTCCGCAACCCGGACGGCGCGACGGGCACCTATGAGAGCGACGGCAAGTGGAACTTTGCCTGGGCCCTTATGGCCGGCGCCAGTTATGACATCACGCCGAACTTCGCGCTGGATGGCGGATATCGGTACCTCAATATCGGCGATGCCCACTCCAAGAGCTTCACGACCGCAGGCCAGACCTCGCGGATCGAATACGAAGATCTGTCCGCCCACGAGTTCCGTCTGGGTGCACGGTACACGTTCAACACGACGCATGCTCCGGCGCCGATCATCTATGACAAGGGGCCGATCAGCAGCAACTTCTGATCAAGCTCACATCGATCTTGCGGTGGCCGGTCTCAACGACCGGCCACTTTGCGTTTGGCGGGCCGTATTGCATTTGACCGGGAAGTGAATTGACCCGGGCGGCTGAACGGTCTATTCCCGCAGGTGGGACACCCCTCCCCAACGAGGGGCAACTATCTGCGAGGGTAGACAGATATGAGTAAGCTTGCCGCCAAGCCGGACGTGCGTCCGGCCAATCCCCATTTTTCATCCGGACCCTGCTCCAAACGGCCTGGCTGGTCGCTGGAGGGTCTTGCCGATGCCCCGCTCGGTCGGTCGCACCGGGCAAAGCCCGGCAAGGCGAAACTTGCCGAGGCGATCGAGCTCACCCGAAAGGTGCTCGAGGTTCCCGAAGACTACAGGATCGGGATCGTACCCGCATCAGACACGGGTGCAGTCGAAATGGCGCTCTGGTCGATGCTCGGCGCGCGCGGTGTCGAGATGCTGGCCTGGGAAAGTTTTGGCAAGGGCTGGGTCACGGATGTGGTCAAGCAACTGAAACTCGAGGATGCGAGGGTTCTGGAGGCTGCCTATGGTGCGCTGCCCGACCTTGCGGCCGTTGATTTCTCCAAGGATGTCGTTTTCACCTGGAACGGAACGACCTCGGGCGTTCGTGTGCCGAACGGCGACTGGATCCCTGCCGACAGGCAGGGCCTGACCATCTGCGATGCGACGTCCGCGGCGTTCGCACAGGATCTGCCGTTCGACAAACTCGATGTGGTGACCTTTTCCTGGCAAAAGGTGCTTGGCGGCGAAGCGGCACATGGCGTCCTGATCCTGAGCCCGCGTGCCGTGGAACGGCTTGAAACCTATACGCCGCCCTGGCCACTGCCGAAAATCTTCCGCCTGACAAAGGGCGGAAAACTCATCGAAGGTGTTTTCAGGGGCGAGACCATCAACACGCCGTCGATGCTCTGTGTCGAGGATTACATCGACGCGCTGAACTGGGCGGGCCGTGTCGGTGGCCTGCCGGGCCTGAAAGCACGCGCAGATTCCAATCTGCAGGTTCTGGCCGACTGGGTTGAAAGCTCTGCATGGGCCGATTTTCTGGCGTCCGATCCGGCAACGCTGTCCAACACCTCGGTGTGCCTCAAGATCACCGACCCGGATATCCTGGCCCTTGATGATACCGGGCAGGCAGCCTTCGCCAAGGCCGTTGCGGCCTGTCTCGACCGGGAAGGCGTCGCCTTCGATATCGGCGCCTATCGCGATGCGCCATCAGGTCTGAGGATCTGGGCCGGAGCGACCATCGAAGCCGATGATCTGCGGGCGCTGACCGCATGGCTCGACTGGGCGCATGCGAGCGAAAAGGCGAACCTGTCTCAGGCCGCCTGAGCACGTCTCCACACATGACAGACCATCCGGGCGGCGCACCGCCCGGGACACACCCGCATTCAAGGAGACGTCAACATGGCTCCCAAGGTACTTATTTCCGACAAGCTTTCACCCGCCGCAGTGCAGATTTTCAAGGATCGCGGCCTGGAGGCGGATTTCCTGCCCGACATCGGCAAGGACAAGGAAAAGCTGCTCGAGATCATCGGCCAGTATGACGGACTGGCGATCCGGTCCGCGACCAAGGTGACCGAAAAGATCATTGCCGCTGCGGACAATCTCAAGGTTGTCGGCCGCGCGGGCATCGGTGTCGATAATGTCGACATACCCAAGGCGACCGCGCGCGGCATCATTGTCATGAACACCCCGTTCGGCAACGCCATCACGACCGCGGAACACGCGATTTCCATGATGATGGCCGTCGCCCGCCAGATCCCCGCGGCCGATGCGTCCACGCAGGCGGGAAAGTGGGAAAAGTCGCGCTTCATGGGCCGTGAGCTCACCGGCAAGACGCTCGGCCTTGTCGGCTGCGGCAATATCGGTTCGATCGTCGCGGACAGGGCAATCGGCCTCAAGATGAAGGTGGTCGCATTCGATCCGTTCCTGACGCCGGAACGCGCGGTTTCTCTCGGTGTTGAAAAGGTGGAACTGGGTGACCTCTTCGCCCGTTCCGATTTCATCACCCTGCATACGCCGCTGACCGACAAGACCCGCAACATCATCAACGCGGACGCGATCTCGAAGATGCGGACCGGTGCTTACCTGATCAATTGCGCCCGTGGCGGTCTGGCGGATGAAACGGCCGTCCGGCAGGCCCTGGACGAAGGCAAGCTGGCAGGGGCCGCTTTCGACGTGTTCGTCGACGAGCCCGCCCGGGAAAATGTCCTGTTCGGTGCGCCGAATTTCGTTTCCACGCCGCATCTTGGCGCATCCACATCCGAAGCGCAGGAAAACGTGGCGCTGCAGGTGGCCGAACAGATGTGCGACTACCTGCTGGACGGGGCCGTGCGCAATGCGCTCAACATGCCCTCGATCACCGCGGAGGAAGCCCCCAAACTCGCGCCCTTCGTGCGTCTTGCCGAGCAGCTCGGCTCCTTCGCCGGGCAACTGACGGAAACCGGCATCGAAGGGGTCAAGATCGAATATGCGGGCGCTGTCGGCGAAATGAACGTCCAGGCCCTGACGGCAGCTGCCATCACCGGTCTTTTGACGCCTCTTCTTCAGACCGTGAACATGGTTTCCGCGCCGATCCTGGCAAAGGACCGCGGCATCAAGGTTGAAGAAATCCGCAGGGACAAGCAGGGCGCCTACGAGACCTATATTCGCCTCACGGTCATCACCGAACGGCAGGAACGCTCGGTGGCCGGAACCGTATTTGCAGACGGAAAGCCGCGCATCATTCAGGTGAAGGGCATCAACATGGAAGCCGAACTCGGCGACCACATGCTTTACATCACCAACGAGGACAAGCCGGGCTTTATCGGTCAGCTCGGCATGGAACTTGGCAATAGCGGCGTCAATATCGCCACTTTCAATCTCGGCAGGCAGGCACCGGGTGCCGATGCGATCTGCCTCGTGGAAGTGGACGGCAAGGTCGATGCCGAAGTGTTGAAACGGCTGGAGGCGGTTTCTCACGTCAAGCAGGTGAAAGACCTGAGGTTCTGAACCCGTTCGGCGACTCGCGCGGCACGCAGGCAAGGCCCGTGAAAACGGGCCTTGTTCCACGCGGACAGTTCTGTAACGAAGTTTTTCCGCAAATGCGCCGGTGATCTATGAGGGGTTCCCGCCGGCTTTCGCCGGGCTGCCTTTCCGGAACACCCTGCCGTCCAGCGCAACCAAGCCGATCAGGAGAACCGCAAATCCGGCCAGTTGCAGGACGCTGAGATTCTCCCCCAGGATCAGCCATCCGAACAAGAGGGCGCTGGCCGGAACGAGCAGCGTGACCAGTGAGGCGTTGGTCGCACCGGCATCCGCCAGAAGCTTGAAATAGATCAGGTAGGCGAGCGCGGTTGCAATGATGCCGAGGGCCGCGACATTCGCCCAGGCCGTCATGCTTGTTCCCGACATGCTCCAGCCCGTGCCGAAATAGAGAGCGACGGGGAGCATGATCAGGCTCGATCCGAGCAATTGCCCGGCTGCGGAAACCTGCGGGCGAACCCCCTTGAACCGGCGCGCATATGTAGCGGCGCATGCATAGGACACGGCAGCGCCAAGACAGCACAGCTGGGCCCAGACCGGATCGTTCGCGACCCCGGAGAGGCTGCTGGACAGCATGATCGCGACGCCGGCGACCCCGAGCAGGACCCCGGCAATCTTGTTCAAGGGCAGGCTTTCCTGTCCGGTCAGAAGCCCGGCAACGATGACGGTAAAGATAGGCGTCGTCGCGTTCAGGATGGAAGCCAGGCCCGCACCGATTTCCGTCTGACCGAGAAACAGAAGCGAAAAGGGAACGGCGTTGTTCAAGAACCCCATGAGCAGGAACGGCAGGACCAGGTCCGGCTTCAACTGACCGAGGAGTTTCTGATGCCAGAGGACGAGCAGCAGGACGGCGCAAGCGCTGGACACGCGCAGGAACACGAGAACGAAAGGCGGGATTTCGGCGACCGCGACCTTCGCAAACAGGAAGGAACCGCCCCAAATGGCGCCCAGCACTGCCAGCATGACCCAGTTTCGTAGTGACATCCGATTTACCACCCCCTTGCGACTGCACCCCGGTTATCACGACGGAGCCCGCGCAGACACCCGAAAAACGAGCGGTTCGCAGCCGTGCGGCTTGCGCAACGGTTCCAGTTCGGCAATGTAGGCAGACATCTTCTGCCGTTTCCGGCAGTTTCAGGAACGATCTTTCCCATGACGCAGACCGACACCTTCACCGAGACCCCGCCCCAAGCCGGGCGGCTCTATCCGCTGCTGATCGCGGCAGCCTGCCTGCTGGGTGCCAACGGTCTGTCCATGACGATGATTGCCGTGCGTGCGCGCGTGGAGGGCCTCCCGGACACGAGTATCGGCCTGCTCGGATCGCTCTATTTCGCCGGCCTTATTTCCGGCGTCCTGCTCGCCCCGTTCCTGATTGCCCGCGCCGGGCATATCCGGGTTTTCGCGGCCCTTGCATCCGTGAGTGCGATTGCGGTTCTTGCCCTTGCCTTTGCGCCGGCAGGCTGGCCATGGATGTTGGCGCGCTTCGTCAGCGGAGCTGCTTTTTGCGGTACCGCGATGGTGCTGGAAAGCTGGCTCAACTCGATCGCCTCCAACACGTCGCGTGGCAGAATTCTCTCCATCTACAGGATTGTGGATCTGGGTGCGGTCATGGGCGGACAGTTTATCCTGCCCGTCTTCGGGGCATCCGGTTCGGACATCCTCATGGTTCTCGCCGTGCTGTTCTGTTTTGCGGTCGTGCCGATTTCCCTCGCGCGCGGCGGTAATCCCCCGGCACCGCCTGCACGTCTCGTCAATCCGTTGATGTTGTGGCGGGTTTCGCCGGTCGCCATTGTCGGCATTTTCACCATCGGCCTGACAAACGGTGCGTTCCGGATGATCGGACCGATATACGCAGAGAGCATCGGCCTTGGGCTTGAAACGGTTGCGGCCTTCATTGCGATATGGGTTTTTGCGGGTGCGATCTTCCAATATCCCGCCGGATGGATATCGGACCGGGTCGATAGAAGGTTTGTGCTGATCGCCTTCACGATCGGTGCCGGGGCTGCGTGTCTGTTTATCGCACGGTCAATGACGCAGACCGAGCTTTTCCTCGGGGTCTTCTTCTTCGGCGGATTTGCGCTTCCTCTCTATTCGCTCTCGGCAGCACATGGCAACGACCACGCCAAGCCGGGCCAGTTCATCGACGTTGCCGCCGGGATCATGCTTGCCTTTGGGACAGGTGCGATGATCGGACCGTTTGTGGCGTCCGTGCTTATGGGCGCTTTCGGGCCCGCATCGTTCTTCGTCTACACCGCAACGCTGCATCTCGTGCTGGTGCTCTTCATCATCGTCCGCATGTTCAGCCGCGATGCCGTGCCGGCCGATCAAAGGCGCCGTTTCGTCTGGCTGCTCAGAACATCACCGATGATGAACAGGCTGGCGCGGGGCGAAAAGACCGATGAAAACGGCTCTGCGCCCAAATAACGCCAAAGATGCGTTTATAAGCAGTGCTTAAATGCCTCCCGGGACGACAGAAACTGCGCGCGTGGACTCGCGTGTGCGCATAAACCTGTCTATAGTCCGCGCCGTTTGCCCCGGTCCGGTTGCCGGGGCTTGTCGTGTTGGCATGCCGGATAGGCTCCGGTGGCAAAGAATCTGCTTTCAGGAGAGCAAAGACTAGATGGCGAATGTGGTTGTTGTCGGTTCGCAATGGGGTGATGAAGGCAAAGGCAAGATTGTCGACTGGCTGTCGGAGCAGGCTGATGTCATCGTGAGGTTCCAGGGCGGGCACAACGCCGGCCATACGCTTGTGATCGACGGCGTAAGCTACAAACTGTCCCTGTTGCCATCAGGTGTTGCGCGCCCGGGCAAGCTCTCCGTCATCGGCAACGGCGTCGTGCTCGATCCGCACGCGCTTGCAGAGGAAGTTGAAAGACTGGCAGGACAAGGTGTTGTGGTGACACCGGAAACGCTCCGCGTTGCGGAAAATGCGACGCTCATTCTGTCGCTTCACCGGGAGCTGGACGCGCTGCGCGAGAATTCGAACACGGGAACGCGGATCGGAACGACCAAGCGGGGCATCGGTCCGGCTTACGAAGACAAGGTCGGACGCCGGGCGATCCGGCTGATGGACCTGAAGAACCTGACCACGCTGCCGGCGAAAATCGACCGTCTGCTGACCCATCACAACGCGCTTCGCCGCGGACTTGGCCAGGACGAGATTTCAGCCCAGGCAATCTATGACGAGCTGGCGAGCGTTGCCGACAAGGTCCTGCCCTACATGGACAAGGTCTGGTATCTGCTTGACGATCTGCGCCGCAAGGGCAAGCGGATCCTCTTCGAAGGGGCGCAGGGCGCGCTTCTCGACATCGATCACGGAACCTATCCCTTCGTGACGTCTTCGAACACGGTCGCCGGACAGGCGGCGACCGGCTGCGGCCTCGGGCCGGGGTCCGTCGATTTCGTTCTCGGCATCACCAAGGCCTATACGACGCGTGTCGGCGAGGGGCCTTTCCCGACCGAGCAGGAAAACGAGGTTGGCGAATTCCTAGGGACACGCGGGCATGAATTCGGAACCGTGACCGGCCGCCGCCGCCGCTGTGGCTGGTTCGATGCCGTTCTGGTCCGCCAGACTGTCTGCACATCCGGCATCAACGGCATCGCATTGACGAAGCTGGACGTTCTGGACGGCATGGACGAGATCAAGATTTGCATCGGCTACGAGCTTGACGGCGAGCGGATCGACTATCTACCGGCATCGCAGGGGGCCCAGGAAAGGGTCATTCCGATCTACGAAACCCTGCCTGGCTGGAAGGAATCCACGGAAGGTGCAAGAACGTGGGGCGAGCTGCCTGCTCAGGCGATCAAGTATGTGCGTCACGTAGAGGAACTCATCGGCGCTCCCGTGGCATTGCTGTCGACCAGCCCGGAGCGTGATGACACAATTCTTGTGCAGAATCCTTTCCAGGATTGAGATCTGAGGTTGAACACGGTCAATATCAATTGGCCGAGACAAAACTGCGAATCACCATTCGCGAAAAATGAGTGCTTGGACGCATCCTGGATATGCGTCCTTTAGACTGTGATAGAATAAAGCCGAGCATGGCGTTCATTTTGCGCAAGTATGAAGAACTGGCACCGGTCTTCAAAAACTTGCTATAAGCCTGAAGTGATTGGGCTGGCGGAAGTGATTCATGCAAGTGGCCTGTAGGCAGGAAGATGGCTGATTACTATTCAATACTGAAGAAAACAATCGCGTCTTTGCCCGAAAGCAACGGTGCCGCGCGCCGAAGTGTCTACAGCCGTGCGCGCAATGCCATCGTCAACCAGCTCAAAGCCTATGAACCACCTCTTTCTCCCTCGGAGATCACGGCCGAACAGTTGCGCCTTGAAGAGGCGATCCGGAAGGTTGAAGCGGAGGCTGCGCGCGAAAGTCTTGGCCTGACACCTGCCGCTGTCGCCGCCGCACCCGCAACTCCGCCGCCCGTTGAAACACCGGAAAGTGCGCCCGCGGAAGCGGAACCGGCGGAGGTTGAGCCCGCCGCACCTGTGGCGGCGGAACCGGACGTGCCGGCGGACATGCCTGTAGAGGCGGCCCAACCAGCCGAAAGTCCTGCCGGGGAAGAGATTCCGTCTCCCTTGAAAGAGACGCTTTCGGAAGCCGAAGCACTGGGCACTGCTGCCAATCAGGCGGTTCAAAACGCCAAGGAAGCCGTCGAAACGACGGACCCAAGCGCAGCGCAGCCGGCATCAGAGGTGCGCCAGGAGCCCGTTTTTGCGGACGAAGCGCCGCATGACCAGGTGCCGGCCGAAGGCAGTGCCGATGGTGCCGCTGCCGGTGAACCGCCGCTTTACGCGGATGAGCCGGACGCAACGCCGGAACCCAAGGCCCGCACCAAGCGCGCGCGCCCGCGGGCGTCGGAAGCCTTGCGGGGGGGATCATCTTCCAGCCGGGTTCTGCCGATATCGCTGGCGATTGTCGCCTTGGCCGTCCTGCTCGGCGCCGGCGCCTATTTCTTCCTT
>JBCBUA010000018.1:0-35961 GCA_039818365.1 Pseudomonadota bacterium | reverse complement strand
ATCTCGATCCCGAACAGGTCGAGGCGCTCACGGACCTGATGACGTTGCTGCAGCAAAGCGCCGCAGCGGGCGACGCGGCTGCCGCAGCTCCCGAAGGCCCGGGGCTGATCGCACAGCTACAGATGGCAGTGGGCAATTTCGGGGCTATGGTCGCGGGACACTTCCAGAACCTGCCCGACCTGTTCACCAGTCTCTTTGCAGCCATCGGAGCCCTGTTTTCCGGTGCAATCGCAGGCCCGATCCACATTCTGATCGGTGCCATCGCACTTATTCTCGCGGCGGGCTTTGCGGGCGAGTTCCTGGTCAACCGCCTGATGGCTACCCGGCGCGACACCATCCAGAACAAGTCTCCCGAAAGCCTGTTTGAAACCGTCAAGCTGGTATCGACACGCGCCGGCCTCGATCTCGGCGGCCTGATCATCTTTGCCGTGATCGCGCTCGTTGTCGCACGGGTTGCGGTCTTTGATCCGGTGACCCGGTCCTATGCGCTTGGAGCCGTTTTCTGGATCGTGTTCATGCCGAGGCTCGTTGCCGCGCTTCTGCGCTTTGCCCTGGCACCCAACCGGAGCGAGTTGCGGCTCGTCACGGCTGATGATCCGACGGCCAGGTCGCTTTATCACAATTTCACCACGCTCTTTGCCGTGGTCGGCATCGCCTTTTTCCTTCGAAACCTGATGGAAGGCGCGGGCACGGATGCAGGCGGCACCTTCCGCTTTTTCGTCGGCTTCGGCGTCAATGCCTGGATCATTGCGGTGATCTGGAAGGCCCGGCACGGATTGACCAGCATCATTTTGGGAGACGAAGACGATCCGACATCGGGCCTGGAACGGATGGCGCGGTTCTGGCCCTATTTCTCCATGGCCTTCATCGCCTTCAACTGGCTGCTGGTCCAGTTCACCGCCAGCATGGGCGTCGATGCGCTGACTGCAGGCCGGTCGCTGGCCGTGATTGCGCTGGTTGTGTTCGCACCGTTTCTCGACACGATGGTGCGCGGCATCGTTTCCCATATCGTGCCGCCCATGCAGGGTGAAGGCCCTGTTGCCGAGGCGGCCCACATGCAGACCCGGCACAGCTATGTCCGTATCGCGCGGGTGGCCCTTCTGGCCTTCCTGATCCTGGTCGTCGGCCGCATCTACGGGCTGAACCTGCTGGCGCTCGGCGGGGACGAAGGCTCCGCGGTCGCCCGCAACAGCGTCATCTTCCTGTTGATCCTGGCAGCCGGTTACCTTGCCTGGGAAATCACGAACCTCTGGGTTGCCCATCAGCTGGCGAAGGATTCTCCGCCCGCAGAGTCCCAGGACGATGACGCGGAAATGGGTGGGGCCGGCAAGTCCCGCCTTGCGACGATCCTGCCGCTGATGCGGGTGGTTCTTCAGATCACCATTATCACCCTCACCACGCTTCTCGCGCTCAGCCAGCTCGGGATCAACATCACGCCGCTTCTGGCCGGCGCGGGCGTGATCGGCCTTGCCATCGGCTTTGGCGCGCAGACGCTGGTGCAGGACGTCGTCTCCGGCGTGTTCTTCCTGATGGATGATGCGTTCCGGCTGGGCGAATTCATCGACACGGGCGGAACCCAGGGCACGATCGAGAAGATCTCGATCCGTTCGCTGCAGCTGCGCGGAACGAAGGGGGCGGTTCACATCGTTCCCTACGGACAGATCCCGAAACTGACCAATCTGTCGCGCGACTGGGTGATCATGAAGCTGAAGTTCACGGTGCCGTTCGATACCGATGTCGAAAAGGTCCGCAAGCTCTTCAAGAAGATCGGTCAGGAAATCATGGAGATGGAAGAGTTCAAGGACGACCTGCTGGCGCCCTTCAAGGGGCAGGGTGTCGCCGACGTGGACGATGTCGGTATCGTCGTGCGCGGCAAGTTCACGACCAAGCCCGGCAAACAGTTCGGCGTGCGGAAGGAAATCTACAAGCGCGTGCAAAAGGCGTTTGAAGAAAACGATATCCAGTTCGCACGCAAGGAAGTCCGGGTCCAGCTTCCGGAAAACGCCAATCTGGACGACAAGCAGAAAGAAGCGCTTGCCTCCGCCGCAGCTGCCGCCTCGGCGGCGGAAACGGGCAAGCCGCCGGCATGACCGCGACGGCTTCCGGTCCAAGGGCTCTCTTTTGCCGGGCTGCGGTCGACCGCGGTCTCGCCCGGATATACTGCTGACCAACGGCGCTTCCCGGCCCCTTCAAAGGGCCGGGAAAACGTAAGCCTTTCTCCTCATTGAGCGATGCCGCCTTCCATGCCTAGAATTGACTGTCTGTAGGAGGGCAGTCTTCTTTTAATCGGCTTTTGGGAGGAAGCTGGCACATGAATGAGAATACGACGACCCCGGGTGAACACGGAACGGGCACCGGACCGGCAACCGGGAGGTCGGGCACCGCAGCGAAAGACACGCTCCGGCCGATGCCGCTCGTCAACAAGATTACCGCCAACGATGTCATCGATGCGCTGGCCAGCGGGCTCGCCGACTTCCGCGCAGCGCCGGCCTATGGTCTTGCGATCGGTGCCCTCTTTGCCGTCGGCGGCCTCTTCGTGATCCTGAGCGCCGCCGCGCTGAAAATGAGTTACCTGTCCTATCCGGCCGCAGCCGGTTTCGTGCTCATCGGCCCGTTTGCAGCGGTCGGCCTCTACGAGGTGAGCCGGCGGCTCTCGACCGGAGAGGAGCTCTCCTGGTCCGCCGTCCTGGGAACCATGTGGGCACAGAAGGGCCGCGAGCTTTCCTGGATGGCATTTGTCGTGCTCTTCATCCAGATCATGTGGATGTATCAGGTCAGGCTCCTGCTGGCGCTGTTTCTGGGGTTCAAGTCCTTTGCCACGTTCGACGAGTTTCTGACGGAAGTCATCACCACACCGGAAGGGTTGATGTTCCTCGCGGTCGGACATGTTGTCGGTGCCATCCTGTCGCTGATCCTGTTCTCGCTGACCGTGATCTCCTTTCCGCTTCTCCTGGAGGAAGACCGGGACTTCATCACGGCGATGATCACGAGTGTGCGCGCTGTGGTCACGTCCCCAATCCCAATGATCGGCTGGGCGCTTGTCGTTACGGCACTGCTGATCGTGTCGATGGTGCCCGCGTTTCTCGGCCTGGTCGTGGTTCTGCCCGTTCTTGGCCATACGACCTGGCATCTCTACAAAAAATGCGTCGTCATCCCCGAAGACGGCTCGGCAGGTCCGGCGGCTTAACGAAACTTTGCGGCGATCTGCGAATCGGCGGGGCTTTTGTAAAGACAACCTTAGCCCCGCAGTGGCAGAGTGCACCCGGTAGGCACGACGACCACCGGCGCGAGGAAGGGCATGAGCGAAACGGTCAAGGCAAGAACACCCTGGTCGGGTTTGACCGGCATGGCATTGGGTGCGGTCGCGCTTGTCCTGGCGCTTTTCCTTCACAGCGCCGGCCCGCTCGACCCGCAACCGACCGTCGGGCAATCGCTTGGTGAAATCGCTGCCGACATCAGCACCTCCGCTCTTAAAAAGCTCAAGGGTGAGGAGTTGCCACCGCCCGAGGCACAGCCCTGGAGCCTGGACCGCAGCCTCTCCACAGCCGCCTATGTCCTTGCCGGACTTGCGGTGATCCTGGGTGTCGTCAGCTTCGTCCTCAGGGAAAACCGGCGTGTTGCCATTGCCGCCGTCGGCTTTGGCGGCATAGCGATCGGATTTCAGCTGTTCGTCTGGACGGTCATGATCATCGCGGGCGTGATCATCATCGGATACATCCTGACCCATCTCGGCGATCTCTTCAGCGGCTTCGGATAGTCCAGTGACATGACGAGGTCCTAGGTGATGGACCCATAAATGAGACTGAAATGGCATGCGAAATGGCGAAATCCCGTTAGGAAGGGTGTGCGGAGCGGGCTTCTGGCCCGGTCAGCCAAGCTGACGCCGCGGGGTGAAGCCAGTTCCATGTCCTAGGCGTCCTGCTCCACGACTTCATCCGCTGCCTCCATCGCGGCCTTTCTGTCCTGCCACTCCCGCAAAAGTTCGATATCCGTTTCGGCAGAACGGTAATCGACGCGGGTGAGATAAAGACCGTCGGCGGGCGCGACCGGGCCGCAGGCCTTGCGGTCACGGGCCTGAAGCGCCTTCGTGATGGCCCCCGGACCCCATTTGCCTTCACCGACAAGCCGCAGCGACCCGACCATGGACCGGACCTGATTGTGCAGGAATGAGCGGGAGGCGCATTCCGCGATCACAAATTCGCCCTCGCGGTAAACCTTGAAATTCTCGAGTGTCTTCTCAGGGCTTTTCGCCTGACAGCGTGCATGCCGGAACGTCGTGAAATCGTGGTGACCGACGAATTCCTGCGCGGCCAGGTTCATCGCATCCGCGTCAAGCTCCGGTTTGACGTGCCAGGCCAGACCGAGCTGATGGGTCAGCGGCGGAACGCGGTTGTGGATGCGGTACCGGTACGAGCGGCGAATGGCGGAGAAGCGGGCGTCAAAACCCTCATGCATCTCCTCGCAGTCGAGGATCACCACCGGGTCCGGCTGGCAGTGAAAATTCATCGCCCCCGTGACCGTCCTGACCGGCCAGGCTTTCGACAGATCCACGTGGCAGACCTGCCCGGTCGCATGGACACCGGTATCCGTCCGCCCGGCTCCACCGATGGTGACCTCTTCGCCCGTAAACGCCTTGATCGCACGCTCGATCACGGCCTGCACGGATGGTCCGTTGGCCTGCCGCTGCCACCCGCAGAATGGGCGGCCGTCATATTCCACGGTAAGCTTGTATCGCGGCATTCCAAAAGGCTCTGTCTATTCAAATTCTTCGAAAGGGGTTGCAAAGGCTACTTCGATGGGAAGATCCCGGGAGCCTGCCTCCGTCAATGCGAGCGCCATGAAGGCATCGCCCGCGTAAGGTCCCTGGACCTTACGCGCCAGAACCGGATCAAAGCCGAAGCGCGGATAGTAGGAAGGCGGACCAAGGACAAGAACAAGATCTTCCCCGATCTCTTTCAGCTTTTTGAGCGAGGCGGTGATCAAGGCGGAGCCGATGCCCTGCCGCTGCATCTCCGGCCAGACCGAAACCGGTGCAAGGCAGGCGACCTGAAGCCCCTGCCCCGGGCCGATCGCTGCCGGCGTCACGCGGCTATAGGCGATATGACCGAGCATCTTTCCATCCGTGTTCACGGCGACCTGTTCCAGAACCAGTGCACCGCAATGACGCAGCTTTTTGACAAGTCGCGCTTCCATGTCGGACGGAAAGGCGGCTGCCACAATGTCATGGACGGCGGCTTCGTCCTTCGCCCCGACATCCCGGATCGTGAGGCTGGCGGCCACGGTTTCATCGCTCATTCGTCTCTCCTGTCACCTTCTTCTTAGTCCAGGCATGACCCCTCATCCTAGTCCAGGCATGACCCTTCAGGAAGAGAAGCGCCCCGCAGGAAATCGGATCCGCTCATGGGTTTCTTTCCGGCCCTTTGCACCTGCTCCAGACGGACAGCAGCGGAGGCACAGGCAATCACGGGAACATCGCTCACCCCGATGACGGTTCCCGGCTCCCCTGTGCCCGTAACGACCGAACTTCTGAGAATTTTGACCCGTTCCGGCTTGCCGCCAAGCGGCATCTCACACCAGGCACCGGGAAAGGGGGACAGGCCGCGAATGTGATTGTGAACCTCTTCGGCGGTTCTGGACCAGTCGATCCTCGTCTCCTGTTTTGAGAGCTTCGCCGCGTAGCTGACACCGTCTTCAGCCTGGACCTGCTCGCCGAGCCCACCGCGCGACAGGGCGGCCAGGGCCCGCACCATGAGGTCGCCGCCAAGGCCGGACAATTGATCGTGCAATTCGCCAGCCGTCATGTTGGGGCCGATGGCAACGGTTTCGGACATGCAGACCGGACCGGTATCGAGGCCTTCTTCCATGCGCATGACCTGAACCGCGGTTTCCATGTCCCCGGCCATGACGGCCCGGTTGATGGGTGCCGCGCCACGCCAGCGCGGCAGCATCGAGGCGTGCAGGTTGAGGCACCCGAATTGCGGCGCGTCGAGAACGGCTTTCGGCAAAAGGAGACCATAGGCGACAACAACGGCAACATCTGCGTCGAGCGATGCGAACCTGTCCTGCTCTTCGGTATCCTTCAGGCTCTTGGGCGTGAAAACCGGGATCGCGAAGGATTCGGCGGCCTCGTGCACCGGTGACTTTTTCAAGTCCATACCCCTGCCGGCCGGGCGCGGCGGCTGCGAATAGCAGGCAATGACGTCATGCCCCTGTCCGACGATTTCCATGAGGGTGGGCACCGAAAATTCGGGGGTGCCCATAAAAACGACGCGAAGAGACATGTGGCTCCTTTGAGCTTCACCGGTGATCCCAAGATTTGCGCCCCTTATTGCGCCTTAAGCGGTTGCGGGCAAGTGCGCAGGTGGCCACAGGCAGTTCCCGGACTTGTCCAAGACGCGGACTTGATCCGGGACCTCCTGTGTTCAACCCGTGCCGGCCCCGGTTCAAGACCGGGGCGGCGCTTCGCTTGAAGCTGGTCCCCCGAGACAGCACTGACGCGCGTCTTCGGCTTGAGTGTCGCTCTCTCCAAGAGGTTATCCCCGACTTGCTCGGGGATCCAATCCAGATTGCCGCAAATGCGTCGTGAGATGCAGATTTCGGCGGGGTCTCCCTTCCGCCAACGAACAGACGTTCCGGAAACGAGTGGGTCCCCGATCAAGTCGGGGATGACGAACGAACAAGGTGCGAGCCTCCCTTGCCTCAAATCAGCGCGACCCCGTTTGTCATCCCTGCGAAGGCAGGGACCCAGTAGCCTCCTGCCTGACCGGCTTTATCACTAGCCAACTCAACGAGTTACCGGATCCCGGTCTTGCCGCTTTCCGCGGCAAACCGGGACGACAAGTACGAAATGGCTTGCCAGATCGCACCATGCGCGCGCGCCCATGGACCAATGCCCGGAGTAACAACTCCAACCCGAGGAGTGCGGAAAAGGAAGCCCATCCCCCGAGACAGCACTGACGCGCGTCTTCGGGTTGAGTGTCGCTCTCTCCAAGAGGTCATCCCCGACTTGATCGGGGATCCAATCCAGATTGGCGCAAGTGCGTCGTGAGATGCAGATTTCGGCGGGGTCTCCTTTCCGCCAACCAACGGACGTTCTGGAAACGAGTGGGTCCCCGATCAAGTCGGGGATGACGAACGAACAAGGTGCGAGCCTTTCTTGCCTCAAATCAGCGCTGAAGCAGCGCTGAGACGTTTCCTCAGAACAGTGTTCAGCGGTGGCTTATTTCACCGGGCCTAAGCCAGACCCGGCCAGAGGGCCTTGAGGCTGTCCGTCATCATCTCCATGGCGATGGCGGCGAGGATCATGCCCATGAGGCGGCTCATGACGCTGTTTGCGGTTTCGCCGAGAAACCGTTGCAGGAAGGGGGCGGAAAAGAAGGTCGCGATCAGGACGGCGATCGACGCGGAAACGGCGGCGATATAGGCGATTTCCTGGCTGAAATCGTGCACCTGGCCGCGAAAGATGATCATGGTCGAGATGGACCCGGGTCCGAGGAGAATAGGCACGGTCAGCGGATAGATCGCCGGATTGTCCTGCGCCTTCATGTTCTCCTTTTCCTTGTCCGTTCCGTGATGCACCGGTGTGCTCTGGCCACGGATCAGGTCAAGTGCGATCAGAAGGATCAGGAAGCCCCCGGCAAGGCGGAACGCATCGAGGCTGATGCCGAACACCTTGAGGATGATGTCGCCGGTCAGGCCGATGATGAATGCGCCCGCCGACAGGCTGATCAGCAGCGTGAAGGCGACCTTGCGTTCAAAGGCAGGCCCGCGATCTGATGTCAGCGCGAGGAAAACCGGCAGATTGGCGATCGGACTCATGATCGCAAAGAGCGCGGCAAAGGTCTTCAGGAACAATTCCTGATCCATACGTCCGCTCCCCTTCCGCTGTTAGACTTTGCCGGCGAGTTTTGCCTGCTTGGTGAATTTCTTGACGACCCGGTCGCGCTTCAGCTTCGACAGGTAGTCAATGAACAGTTTCCCGTTGAGATGGTCAAGCTCGTGCTGGATGCAGGTTGCCAGCAATCCATCGGCCTTGATCTCCTTTTCAGCGCCCTCGCGGTCGAGGAACTGGACGGTCACCTCGGCCGGCCGTTCGACATCCTCGAAATATTCCGGGATGGACAGGCATCCTTCCTGATAGACCGACATGTCTTCGCTCGACCAGACGATTTCCGGGTTGATGAAGACCATCGGTTCCTTCGGCGCGTCTTCCTTCGCGACATCCAGAACGAACATGCGCTTCAGAATGCCGATCTGGCTCGCGGCCAGACCGATGCCGGGAGCATCGTACATCGTCTCCAGCATGTCATCGGAGAGCGCGCGGATGTCATCGTCGACGGTCGCGATCGGCGCACAGACCTCGCGAAGGACCGGGTCCGGGATGGTAATGATCGGGCGTTTTGTCATGCGCCTGACATAGGCAATCGCGCGGCGGCGGTCAACGCGGAAATCAAGGGGTTCACGCGTGATTTCACCCCTCACAAATCCGGTTGCGGATGTGCCTTGCTGCCGAATCGTTCTATGTTTGTTTCATGAACGAGATTCTGTTTGAGTTGAGCGGCCGTCCGGTGACGGTGCTTGAGGCTGCCCTCGCGGGCGGCCTGTTCCTGCTGGCGCTGATCGTCTGGCTGGTTCTGAAGACCCTGCGCCAGATCCGCGAACGCGCGGACGCGGACAGTGCCGCCACGGAGCGTATCCATGAGCTGGAAAGCCATCTGTCCCAGCTTCTGAAATCCCAGGGGGAGATGACGGGCCGCATGCAGACGATGGCCGAAGTGTTCGGCACCCGCCAGTCGGACATGATGCGCGCCGTCAACGAACGCCTTGACGGCATGGGGCACAAACTCGGCCTGTCCATGTCCGACACGACCAAGAAGACCCAGGACGGCCTGCGGCAGCTGCATGAGCGCCTCGCCGTCATCGACCGGGCACAACGGACGATTACCGATCTTTCCGGCCAGGTCGGCCAATTGCAGGCGATCCTGTCGAACAAGCAGACACGCGGTGCCTTCGGCCAGGGGCGGATGGAGGCGATCATCCAGGACCAGATGGCGCCGAGCACCTATTCCTTCCAGGCAACGCTGTCCAACAACAGCCGTCCGGACTGCCTGATCCACATGCCGAACGGCGCACCGTCGCTTGCGATCGATGCGAAGTTCCCGCTCGAAGCCTTCAACCTCCTGCGCAACGCCGAAACGGACGATCAGCTGAAATACGCACAGTCGCAGTTTCGACGCGACTTCGCCAAGCACATCCAGGACATCAGCGAGAAGTACCTTCTTCCGGGCGAGACCCAGGACACGGCGTTCCTGTTCGTTCCGTCCGAAAGCGTGTTCGCGGAACTGAACGAAGGCTTTGAAGATCTGATCCAGAAGGCGCACCGTGCCAGGGTCGTGATCGTGTCACCGTCGCTGCTGATGCTGTCGATCCAGGTGATCCAGTCGGTCTTGCGGGATGCCAAGATGCGCGAACAGGCGCACCTTATCCAGGCGGAAGTCGGGCATCTGATCACCGATGTCGGACGCCTCAACGACCGTGTCGGAAAACTGCAATCCCACTTTGCGCAGGCCAACAAGGATATCGATCAGATCCTGATTTCAACCGACAAGATCACCAAGCGCAGCCGCAAGATCGAGGATCTGGAACTCGGCGAAGTCGAATCAAGCAGAGAAGAGGTGAGCAGCCCGGAACCCCAGCTGTCGCTGGCGCCGAAGGGCTAGCGTCCGGGCTCATTTATGAACCTGTACTCTAGGAAGAACCCTCGAACCGGCGCGCCTTGGTGATCGCGCCCCATTCGGTCGCGGCGATGCGATCAATCGCGCTGTCGAGCGGTTCGTAGTCCACGGTCATCGTAAAGCCATTTGCGTGGAGCAGTGCGTTGGGGCCGGTGACAATCCCGACGTGGCCTTTCCAGAAGACGAGATCCCCGCGCTGGAAGGCCGACGGGTCGTCGTGCGGGATCTGCTCTCCGGCGGTGTTTTCCTGCATGTCGCTGTCGCGCGGAATGTCGATGCCCCCGGCTTGCGCCGCCAGCTGGACCAGCGCGGAGCAGTCGAGTCCGACACTCGTGCGCCCGCCCCAAAGATAGGGTGTTCCGCGCAGTTCTTCGGCAACGCCGACCCAGTCGGGTTCGGCATGATCGAGCCCAACCAGATGCCTGGCTACAACCGCCGAGCCGTCGCTCAGGATGGCATATTTCAGGCCGCGGGTTTCCGCCTCGCCGACGACCGTGACCTTCGCGCCGATCGACAGGAACCCCAGCGGCGGAAACTTCAGGTCGGGACCTGGATAGCGATAGGTCCGCAGCGCGCGGACACGATGTGTCGCTGCCGTCACCGGGCCCAACCCGTCGGACGAAAACCAGCCGACATATCCATCCGTGTCGAGCTGTCCCCAGGCCCACCCTTCGGCGGTTTTTTCGTAGACGGTGACCCACTCGCCGCACAAGGCTTCGGTATCGATGGAGCGGTCCGGACGCGGTTCCGGACGCACGGCAAGACTGTCGGCCGTCACCTGCAGCACCTCGCCCTCGACGAAACGCTCGGCTTCGACCCGGCCCTGGTAATCCAACGCGGCAAGATCCAGACGTACCGGATGAAGGCGGCGGTCGAATAGGTTCTTTATGTTCAAATCAGTTTCCAGACCAGAGAGATCCAGGCTGCGGATTCCCAAATGAGACCGTAACCTAGCGCGGCAATTCCTTGGCCTTGTCTACCACGAGATCGCCGAGGTGTTCGAGATAAAGCGCACCTTCTACGGTGCGCGTGATGATCACGTTGCGCTTGTCGGCCTCGTCGCGCTTGCGCGACAGCAGCCTGAGACCGCCGAGCGTGTCGAGCGCCCGGGTAATTGCCGGCTTGGTCACGTTCAGCTTGGCGGCAAGGCCGCGCACGGTATGGGGCGGCGGCTCGAGATAGACCGTGAGGAGGATTGTCAACTGGCGCGCAGACAGGTCCTGCTCGCTGTCCCGCACCAGCGCCAGGTTGACTTCGTGCAACAATTTCAGTGCCTGAGAGGCGCGTATGTCGACAACCATGACCGAACCGATTCTACTCCCTGGTCGCGGCTATCGAAACACAAAAACGTTTCGGACCCGTTATTGTGAGGAGGCATACCGGTCCGAGATGACGTCGAACAGACACCTGATACCCTGGGCTTCACCGCCCGCGGTCTTGCCCGGTTTGTCCGCCGGTGCCCAGCCGTAGATATCGAAATGCACCCAGCTTTCCGTGTTCTCGACAAATCGGGACAGGAACAGTGCGGCGGTGATCGACCCGGCGAAGCCGGTGCCCGACGTGTTGATGTGGTTGATATCGGCGACCTTGCTGTCGAGATACTTCATGTAAGGCTGCCAGAGCGGCAAGCGCCACACCGGGTCCGCCGATGCTTCGGCAACGACGCCAATGTCGTCGGCAAGGCCCTCGTCATGTGTATAAAAAGGAGGCAGATCCGGCCCCAGCGCAACGCGCGCCGCACCGGTCAGGGTTGCCATGTCGATCATCAGGTCCGGCGTTTCCTCATCTGCGAGCGCAAGCGCATCGCCCAGAATGAGCCGGCCTTCCGCGTCCGTATTGCCGATCTCCACACTCAGGCCCTTGCGGCTTGCCAGAACATCGCCCGGACGGAAAGCGTCGCCGGCGACTGCGTTTTCAACGCATGGCACAATCACGCGCAGGCGCACGGGCAGTCCGGCCGCCATGATCATCGAGGCCAGGCCAAGCACGTTCGCGGCCCCACCCATGTCCTTTTTCATCAGGGTCATGGAATTGCCCGGCTTCAGGTTCAACCCGCCGGTATCGAAAATGACCCCCTTGCCGACAAGCGTCACCTTGGGATCGGTGTCCCTGCCCCAGGTGAAATCAGCAAGACGCGGAGCCCGGGAACTGGCGCGCCCGACCGCGTGGACCATCGGAAAGTCTTCCTTGAGCAGATCCTCGCCGACAACAACGCGCCCAGAGCCGCCATGGTCCTGAAAAAGATTTTGGACAGCAGCGGCGAGTTCTTCCGGACCGAGGTCGTTCGCGGGCGTGTTGATCAGGTCGCGCGCAAGCTGCACGCCGTCCAGAATGATGCCGATCCGGTCCAGATCGACATCGCTGCCGACTCCGAGCCTTGACACCTTGCCGGACGGTTGCAGGTAGCGGTCGAAGCGGTAGGACGACAGGCCAAAGCCAAGCGCTGCCTGTTCCGGCTCTGGAAACCCATCCGCCAGTGCGTAGTCGCCCTTCGGCAGGCCTTTCACGAGCGCACCAAGTGCGAAGGGGTGCGGCAGGCCCGTTTCCTCAACACCGAACAACACCGCGGCAACTTCGCCGTTCGCACCGGGAACCGGCAAAGACGTGGCGGGTTTGCCGGAAAAGGCATGGAAGCTGCACCAGTGGCGCGCGCTGTCATGGAGCCCGGAAAGAACGCCGTCCAGCGTTTCTTCCGTCACCGCGATGATCGGGGTTGCATCAGGCAAGTCTGTCTTGCGGACCAGGGTATCGCGCACGTTTTCAACTCCATGAAAGGGTCTGTCTGTCCCCACAGGTAAGCCGCCTTCGGGAAAGACGCAATACAGGTGCAAATCGGGTGCACTTTCTTGCAAATCGCAACGGTGCTTAACCATCCATTAGGGTTAATTATTTATTTCTCTAAGGAACCTTCAAAGCTGCGGACAACAAGGAAGTTGAAAATGCAAGCGCCCAGAACAGGATCCGTTTCACGCCGCAAGAGAGCGGTGTCCGCGTTCGTAGCCCTGACCGCACTTGCGCTGGTGACCGGATGCGCGTCGAACAAGTCCAACACCGGCACTTATTCACCCGCCACCGGGACCCACTCCGTCAGCCCGGGGTCAAATCTGGCACGTGCGGAAGTCTCCAAGTGGGCCAAGTCCTATGAAAAAGACCGCAGCAATCGCACTGCGATCCTCGGATACGCCAATGCCCTCAGCCAAAACGGGCAAATCGAGCAATCTCTGGCGGTTCTGAGAGCCGGCGTCATCGCCCACCAGAAAGACCTCGAGATTTCGTCCGCCTACGGCAAGATCCTCGCCATGAACGGCCGGTTCGAGGAAGCCCTCAATGTGCTGCGCCGGGCGCAGCGGCCCGATATGCCGGACTGGAAGATCATGTCGGCAGAAGCTGCGATCTACGACCAGACCGGCGAGCACGAGAAAGCACGCAGCCTCTACAAGCAGGCGCTCAAGATCGCGCCGGACGATCCGAGCCTTTTGAACAATCTCGGACTGTCCTACCTGCTGTCCAACAAGCTGCCGGACGCCGAATACACCCTGCGGCGCGCTGCCAGCCTGCCGGGCGCGGACAGCCGTGTCCGTCAGAACCTGGCGCTCGTCCTCGGAGTGCAGGGGAAATATGACGAAGCCGTCGAGGTTGCGACCGCAGAGCTGGATCCGCGCCAGGCCAAGGCGAATATCGCCTATCTGCAGGCGATGATGCAGAGCCGCCAGCGCACCTGATGACGACACGCGCGGAGCGGCACCCCTGTCCGGTCCCCGCCGTTGCGTAAGCGTCAATCCCTGACCGACACCTTGTCGCTTTCCAGCAGTTCCCCGACCCAGTCGGGGAAACGCATTCCGGCCGCAACCCTTTCATCCTGCATCTTTTCAGCGGCGCGCACCTTCTCGAGATTGGCAATGACATCGTCCAGTCTTTCGAACGGGACGACCACGACGCCATCCCTGTCGGCAACGATCATGTCTCCCGTCTCGACTTGCTGTCCGCCGATCTGGATCGGGGTGCCCACGGACCCGGGTCCGGACATATGCGGCGACGCCGGTGTCAGTCCGGCGCACCAGACCGGAAGTCCGGCCTTGACGATGCCTGCATAGTCGCGCATCGGACCATCGGTCACAAATCCAGACGCACCGCAGTTTCTCATCATGCCGACCAGACCGTCTCCGCCGGCGGCACAACCCGTATAGCCGGCAAAAGACGACACAACGACATCGCCCGGCCGGATGTATCTGAGGGCGGCAAAGGCGGCCAGAACATCGGCTGCGCCGCAATCGGCCGTAAGTGCCGGGCCGGCGGCAACGCAAGTCAGGTCGCGGCCAAAGCCGATGGGCGCGATGTTGCGTGACAAGGCCCCTCCCCCAAAAAGCGCGTCGACCACGATGCCGGTCGAAACATCCTGAAAGGCGGCAATCTGCTGCACGGTCGGCCGCCTCATCGAAGCCTTGATCGTCAGGATTGGAGGGGCTTCGATCATATTTGTTTCCTTCACCGCTTTTGGACCTGCAGCAGTTGTCGGGGCCTCTCGCCGAATTGACAAGTCAGGTCGCCGGGCCAAACGACCCGTCGCTGCAAAAAAACCGTCCGGAAACGAGAAAACCCCGCCGATCGGCGGGGTTTCGGGTCGTCCAGTTTATCTTGCCTGAGCCCAGGCTTTCCGAGCTCCAGCGTCCGTAGCCTAGAACCCGTCCAGATCCATGACCTGCATGACCGCCGGACTCATGATGATGAAGAACAGAACCGGCAGGAAGAAGATGATCATCGGAACCGTGAGTTTCGGTGGCAGCGAAGCGGCTTTCTGCTCGGCGAACAGCATGCGCTGTTCGCGCGTGTCATCGGCCATCGTGCGGATCGCCGTGCCAACAGGCGTACCGTAACGCTCTGCCTGGACAAGCGCCATCATCACGTTCTTGACGCCGTCGACGCCGGTCCGCTTGGCGAGGTTTTCATAAGCCGTGCGGCGCTCGCTGAGATAGGACAGCTCGGCCGTGGTCAGCGACAGTTCCTCGGCCAGATCGACTGACTGGATACCGACTTCCTCGGCGACCTTCTGGAACGCACCTTCGATGGACATGCCCGATTCGACGCAGATCAGCATGAGATCGAGCGCATCCGGCCAGGCGCGCGAGATGTTGAGCTTGCGCTTGTCGATCTTGTTCTTGAGGAACAGGTTCGGAAGAAATGCACCAACGCCGGCAACGGCAATGGACAGACAAACCTTGGTCACCGTCGGCAACCAGTCCGGGATTACCACCAGGGAATAGAACAGGGCGATGACCAAAAGGACGACCGGAATGGCAACACGGGCGGTCAGGTAGTAGTAGAGCGGCGCGGTGCCGCGATAACCGGCCATTCTCAGCTTGTCGTTCGTGCTTTCGTCGGAAAGCATTTCCCGGAGGTTGAGCTGATCGACCAGGCTCTTCATCTGGGCCTTCGGCTGGTTGCGAAGGGATGCGCGCGCATCCTGTTGCTGGTTGGCCTGCAACCGTGCCCGCTCCTTGGCGCGCAGCTTGTCGCGTTCCAGGGCGACGGACTTCATGCGGGTCTTCAGCGTGTCACGCGACAGAATGGGGGCGACGAGCGAAAAGATCGTGCCGGTGACCGCGACCATGGCGAGCAACCCTGCAAGAAACTGGCTCGATGCAATTGATTCCAGATCCATGCTGCCCCCTTAGAAGTCGAAGTTGATCATATGGCGCATCACCATGATGCCGATAAACATCCAGAACAGGCATCCGCCAATGATGATGTTGCCACCCGTCGTGGTGAACAGCAGGCTGATGTAGTCCGGTGCAATCAGGTAGATGATGCCGCCAACGCCGAAGGGCATTGCACCAATGATCATGGCCGAAGACTTGGCTTCCGAGCTGAGCGCCTGGATCTTGCCCTTGAGCGACTTGCGGCCGCGCAGAACCTTGGACAGGTTTCCGAGAGCTTCGGCCAGGCCACCGCCGGCCTTTTGCTGAATGGCAACCACGATGGCGAAGAAATTCGCCTCCGCGACAGGCACGCGTTCCGGCAGTTTCCCGACGGACTCGGCGAGCGAGAGGCCCATGACCTGTGTTTCGGTGATCTTTCGGAATTCGGTTGCGACCGGCTCGCGGGATTCGCGGGCAACGACCTTGATACAGTCCGCAAGCGGCAGACCTGCCTTCACACCGCGCACGATGATGTCGACGCCGTTGGGCAACTCTTCCAGAAACTTGTTGAAACGGCGCTTGCGCTTGTTGCCGACATACCAGCGCGGAAAGCCGAGAGCGCCCGCAAAACCGGCGGCGAGCGTGATCCAGATGTTGCCGCTGGCAACGAAGCCGACCAAGAGGAAAATCAGGCAGGAGACAATGCTGAAAATGACGAAATGCTTCATTTCCCAGGCAAGTCCCGCCTGCTCCATCTTGACCTTCAGCGACACTTTCTGCTGCCGGTGATGCTTGGCCTTCTGCCGCTCCTCGAAATCCTTGAGCTGATCCTGGATCGATTTCTTGCGGCGGTCATTGTCCCGGATCTGTTTCCGCTGTTTTTCCGATTGCGGACGCGCCGACACGGCCAACATGCGCTGGTCGCGGCGTTTTGTTCCGGACAGCGAGGGCGCGAACAGGCTGAAAATCAAACCGCCAACGGCAAACATGACAAGGAGCGCAACGGCGATCCCTGTTACCTGTGGGGTTAAATAGTCTTCAAATCCGGACATTCGCTTCTCATTCCGCTACATAGTCAGGCAGTTCGGCGGCATCGAGTGCCTGTGCCAAACGCGATTCCTCGCCAAAATAACGCGCGCGTTCCCAGAACTTCGGCCGGCCAATACCGGTGGAGCGGTGACGGCCGATGATGCGTCCATTGGGATCTTCACCAACGATGTCGTAAAGGAAGACATCCTGTGTCGTGATGATGTCGCCTTCCATGCCGACCACTTCGGTCACATGCGTGATACGGCGTGAGCCGTCACGCAGGCGTGCGGCCTGGACGACCACGTCGATGGACGACACGATCATTTCGCGCAATGTTCTGGAAGGCAGCGAGAAGCCGCCCATCGTGATCATGGATTCAAGCCTGGAAAGTGCCTCGCGCGGGGAGTTGGCGTGCAAGGTTCCCATGGAACCGTCGTGACCCGTGTTCATGGCCTGAAGCAGATCGAAGGCTTCCGGGCCACGCACCTCGCCCACGATGATGCGCTCAGGACGCATACGCAGACAGTTCTTCACAAGATCGCGCATCGTGATCTCGCCCTCGCCTTCTAGGTTGGGCGGACGTGTTTCAAGGCGCACGACGTGAGGCTGCTGGAGCTGCAGTTCCGCGGAGTCCTCGCAGGTGATAATGCGCTCGGTGCTTTCGATATATGCGGTGAGACAGTTCAAAAGCGTTGTCTTACCTGAACCGGTACCGCCTGAGATCAGGACGTTACACCTTGAGCGGCCAATGATCTGGAGGATCGTCGCGCCTTCCGGTGTGATCGAGCCGAACTTGGTCAGCTGATCGAGGGTAAGCTTGTCCTTCTTGAACTTACGAATTGTAAGTGCGGGGCCGTCGATGGAGAGCGGCGGCGCGATCACGTTCACACGAGACCCGTCAGGAAGACGCGCGTCACAGATCGGGCTGGCATCGTCAACGCGGCGGCCGACCTGGCTCACGATCCGCTGACAGATGTTCATCAGCTGGGCATTGTCGCGGAAATTCACTCCCGTCTGCTCAACCTTACCTGCCGTCTCGATATAGACGGTGTGCGCACCATTGACCATGATGTCGGCGATGTCGTCGCGTGCAAGAAGGGGTTCGAGCGGTCCATAACCCAGAACATCGTTACAGATGTCCTCCAGCAGGTCTTCCTGCTCGGCGATGGACATGATCACGTTTTTCAGCGCGATGATATCGTTGACAACATCCCGGATCTCATCGCGGGCATCTTCCGCATCAAGGCGCGCAAGCTGCGACAGGTCGATCGCTTCGACCAGTGCGTTGAAGATCTGCGCCTTGGTTTCGTAATACTCGTTGTTCTTTTTCTTTGGAGCTGGAGCGGGAGCCTTGGCTTCCGCCGCAGGCGCGGGTGCAGCAGCAGCCGGTGCCGGTGCAGGAGCAGCTGCCGCAGCGGGCGCCTTTTCGCTCTCCGCGGGCTTTGCCTGGGGTTCCGGCTCGACGGAAGGGGCCGGAGTTGGCGTTTCCGCAGTCGGTTCCGGCACGCCTCCGGGAACGCCTCCCGGACGTGCTGTCTGCGCTCCAGACGATGAATTGCCGCGTCTTCCAAACATAGCGATCTTTCAGCTCCGCTTAAAAACCAGTTAACCGGACTTTCGTTTCAATTTAGAAAACAAGCCACCCAAGCCGGACCGCGTTACCTTCGGCGGCTGAACCTTGCCCGAAATTGCATTTGCCAGATCGTCAAACTGACGCGACACCGCGTGTTTTCCGTCCATTTCACTGATCATCTGGCCGTTATTCGCCGCTGTGCCGAACAGGTGCGGTTCAAAGGGGATGGCTGCCTGAACCGTCAACCCGAGCGCGCTCGCGAATTCGTCCGGCTTGATTTCCGGCCGCTTGGGAACGTTGACCTTGTTCATCACCAGATGCGGCGGACGATCGTTGGGGCGCAATTGCTTCAACATGTCGACGGCGTTTTTCGCGTTGCGCAGATTGGCCAGATCCGGTTCGGCCACCAGAACAATCTCGTCCACGTTCAAGAGCGTGTTCTTGACCCAGGCATTCCAGGTATGCGGGATGTCGAGCACAACATTGGGGACGCTTGCGCGCATCGTTTCGAACAGGAGTTCGAAGGATTTTTCGCTGTGATCGTAAGTCCTTTCCAGGGTTGCCGGCGCTGCCAGCAGACTCAGATGTTCACTGCACTTGGAAAGGATGCGGTCAAGATAGGTTTCATCGAGCCGGTCAGGCGAGGAAATCGCTTCAAACACGCCCTGCAGCGGGTCCTGATTGTAGTCCAGACCGGCAGTTCCGAACGGCAGGTCGAGGTCCGTGACCACGACTTCACTCTGGAAGTTGCGTCCCAGCACCCAGGCGCAGTTATGTGCGATGGTGGAGGATCCGCAACCGCCCTTGATGCCGAAAAACGCGGTCGCCCGTCCAAGAGGCTCGGATTCAGGGTCCGCATAAAGGTCCGCGATTGCGCCGATCAGCTGATAGACATTTACGGGTGTGATCAGGTACTCGCTCACCCCGCGTGCGATCAGCTCACGGTAGAGAAGCACGTCGTTCATGTTGCCAAGCACGATCACCTTCGTGCCGGCGTCACAATACTCGGCGAGCTGATCGAGGCTGGTCAGCAGCTCTTCGCGCTGTCCATTGGTTTCCACGATGATCAGGTTGGGCGTCGGCGCCTGAGCGAAGACATCGATCGCCGCGGGTATGCCGCCCATTTCCAGCTTGAGATGCGCCTTCGCCATCCGGCGATCTTCCATTGCCGTTTCGGCGGTATGCATGGTCGCATCGGTCAGGCAGAAACCGTGCACGGTGATCCTTGGCACAGATCCGATATTCGCCGATTCTTCAGTCCCTGCGTACTGGTTTTCAGCAGGTTCCGACATAGGATCGAGATAGCCCGGCGTGTCCTGTAATTCTGCGTTCGTGCTCATTCTTCCACCTATTCTGAGACTTCTGCCCCGACACCTTCTGTGAATGTGCCGGTCGTGTCTGAACCACCGCGGTAGTTTTCGAATACGACAGCGCGCCGTGCCTGATCAGACGGCGTTGACGCCCTCGGCGTCAGCAAGTCCGAAGGATTGTCAACCATCGACGCGAGGTTGGACTGCGTCGCACAGCCGAAGTTCTCGTATTCAGTGTTTTCGCCGATGCCGCCGCCGATGTTCTTCGGCCAGGCGCCGCACGGTCCGGCCGTTGCCTGCATTGCCGCATAGGACAAGCGGATCGGAGCCTCGGCCTTGGGATCCTGCACCGCGTAGGTGCGCGTCGAGATCCGGGACCTGCTTACGCCGCCGCGCTGGAGTGCATGCCTGATGTCGCCGGTCACCGCGTGAACGGCGGCTTCGTTGGCACCACCTGATGGCACGAGGATTTCAACGGATCCATTTCCCTTTCTGCGGGATTCGGCGCCGAATGCCGTGATCGTGCTTTCGATCGGGCCGTAAAGATTGCGCGTGTTCTGCCCGATGGGCAGGTCCAGCGTCTCCGGCTCCTCCGTGATGACGATCGGATGCCTGTAACGATAGTCGTGAGAGGCAAGCAACTCCGCATTGCTCTGGGTCCTGTTCTGGCAGCCGGCCAAAACCAGACACCCTGCGAACAGGAGGAGGGATTTGGATGCGGCAGAGAACCGGACTGTCTTTTTCGTCTTCATCCGTCCATCCTCACTTGTAGATAAAGCCGACCTGGCCGTGGTATTCGCTCTGAACCACATCACCCGTCGGATTGAAGATTTTGTTGAGCCGGTTCAGGAAGATGCTTTCCGCGTCCGACGGGGGCAGCAAATTCTTGTCGGGCCGTACAACCTTGTTGCGTGCGATCGGCCGGACCACGTATGGCGTTACGAAAACCGTCAGTTCCGTCTGATCGCGCAGGAAGTCGCGGCTCTTGAAGAGCGCGCCGAGGATCGGGATCTGCATCAGCCCTGGAATGCCCTCAATCGACTGCTGGTAGGATTCCTGCAGCAACCCGGCCATGACCAGCGTCCCGCCGGAGGGCAGTTCAACCGTCGATTCGGCCCGGCGAACCTTCAGGGCGGAGATGGTAATCCCGCCAGCGCTCACCGCACCTTCGTTGCTGAGCTCGCTCACCTCTGTGAGGACACGCAGGCTGATGCGGCCTTCCGAGAGAACCACGGGTGTAAAATCAAGGCCGACACCGAATTTCTTGAATTCAATGGTGACGGTGTTGTCTTCCTGGGCAATCGGGATCGGGAACTCGCCACCTGCCAGGAAACTTGCGTTTTCGCCGGAAATCGCCGTCAAAGTCGGTTCCGCAAGTGTCCGGATCACGCCTTCCCGCTGCAGGGCTTCAATTTCCGCGTTGATCGTCGCCGCACCGCTCAGAAAGCTGACGCCTGCGGTCGCCTGGTTGACGATTGACGGGTTGACGTTGAAGCCCGGCTGATTGCTGAAGTTGGGCGTGAAGTTTCCGGTCCCGACACTTCCGTTGAACTGGACACCGAGCTGCTTGATGATCGACCGCTCGACTTCGGCAACGGTCACTTTCAGATGGACTTGATCCTTGCCTTCGACGGAGATCAGATTGACGACATCGGTGCCGTCGTCATCGCCCTGGAAACGCGCCGCGATATCGGCGGCCTGCTGCGCTTCCAGCGTGCTTCTCGCCGTGCCGCTGAGGATGACGTTGCCGTTGACCGATTCAGCGGAGATGTTGGATCCGGGAATGAGTTTCCGGATGATCCGGGCCAGATCCGACGTATCGCTTTCGACGCGGATGTCAAAGCTCGCCAGTTCGCGGCCACTGCGGCTGAACAGGACCAGCCTGGCCTGCCCGGCCGTGTTTCCGAGCACAAAGATGCGCCGGGGCGTCCTGAGCACCGCGTCGGCGATTTCCGGATTGGAAATCAGGACATCGGCGGCGTCTTCCGCCAGATTGACAACCACCGAGCGGCCAATGCCGACGTTGAGGATCCGCCCGCTTACGCGTTCCCCGGCGGCCACATGGACCTGGCTCGGGAAGTTGCTCTGTGCCTGTGCTGCCGACGGCACCACCGCCGAAATGGAAGCCGCTACGATCGCGACGGCTGCCGCAAATCTCAGAACTTGGTTTTTCATCGCGCCCCACATGATTGAGGTCTTCGTCAGATCCGCTTTCATCTCGAGACCTTCTTGCTGGTGATGCCGTATTTCACGTAACTCACATCGTTACGGCGGCTTTTGTCTTCGTCGGCATCATCGGCCGAGTCCTGTGCACTGCGCAGTGCGAGGGAAATCGTTCCCGACTGCTGCGCCTGCGCGACAATTTCAGATTCCGCCAGCGTGAGCTCCAGGGTCGCCGTCTTTTTGGGCGACAGGTTTTTCTGGTCCTGCTCCCCGGCCGTGGTGGCGTCGATCGCGAGCACCCGCTTGTTTTCCAGAATGGTTTCGCTGAAGACGATGTCGTCGAGGTTTCGCGTCAGGATGAGGTCCACCTTGTCGCCGGGCAGAATAAAGCCTCCGGCGGTCGTTTCCTCTTCCACGCTGACCGCGATTGCCCGCTTACCCTTGGGCAGGATCGCAGACATGAAGCCCTTGTCCGTGTTGATCAGGCGTTCGGGCCGGATCGGTTCGCCGGCAAAAATCGGAGCCTTGGCGATTCGGCCGAGAAATTCCTTTTCAGCGGTCGGGTCGGTTTTCTTGGTGACGGAGCCTCTCGGCAGAGCCTCTTCCGGCCAGTCCGCCCAGGCGAAGTTGTCGTTGGTCAGTTTCCCGCCAAGCGGTATGTCGACTTCCGCGACCAGGACCTTGACCTTGCTTGTCTCGACAGGGGCCTGGACAATTTGTGGTGCGGGCTCACCGCCACCAGACAACATGACCATGCGAAAGGCCAGCAGACCTGCGACCACCGCGACGACCAGTACTAAGATTCGAGCGAATTTCATGGCAAAAACCCAATGATCCTGTGCGCATTTGCGTTTCGTGAGGACAGGATGACGGGTAATTGGTCAAAACATGGTTAATCAGGAGTAGAAGTTTTTGGTTAATTTCCGTTAACTTTACTAAAAAACATCTAAATCGCTTTCAATTTGCGAAAAACTGGGCGCTTGAAACCGAATACGTAGCGCGGCTCAACCGCTATCTTCGGCTGTTTTTGGTGAAAACACTGAATTGACGGTGGGAAGGAGATGACCGGCACTCTGACACTTGCGTCAGTTATGCAGATGACTGCACCAGGGTGTCTTTATGCACACACGATGGCCGCCGGCAAAACCCGCGCAGGCGCTCAAGGCCGATGCCATGCGCTGCAACTGGACGCAATGATTCGCGGATAAAGAGTGCCTCTCCACAAGGACACCCCGTTTCCAGGAACCGCAGTCGCACTTTGAAGATATCTAGAGGCCAGACCCGATCATCTGGAACCAGGACGTCGCGGGATAGACCTGCAGGCCTGCAATCGCGATCGATATGCCGTAGGGTATGCCACTTTTGCGGTCATGAAGCCGCACGATCCATTCCTGCCTTGAAAGCGCATTCGGCAGAACCACGTTCGAGCGCACATAAAGCAGGCCGATCGTCAGGAACATCCCATAGAGCGAGACAAGCACCACAAACGCGGCCAGCTCCGGCGTAAACCCGATCCACAAGGCCATAGCCGTCAGGAATTTTGCATCACCACCGCCCATCCAGCCGCATGTCCAGAAGACGAAACAGACCGGAAAGACAACAAGCGCGCCCAGTCCGTGGGTCCCCCAGGCCGTCAACGGCAACCCGGTCGCGAGGGAGACAAGGACGAACCCGGCAATCAGCAGGATCGAAACCCGGTTTCGTATGGTCATGGTCAGCAGATCAGAGGCGCCGCCGAACGCGACCAGCATCGGAAAGACGACCAGCAATGCAGCTTCGAGCATGAAACACCCGTTTCTTGATTCAACAAACCGACTGTAGCCGTGCCGGGTTAATGAAACCCGGACCGTTCAATAAAAAACGGGCGGTAAAACCGCCCGTTTCCGTTTCGGCGCACCTGACGCGGTGCTGCAAAGTCTTTCGACGATTACTTGATGGAGTCGTCGAGCTGAACAGCGATGTTGCTGAACACGTTGGTCAGGGACGTACCGGCCAGTGCAACAGCGGCGATGATGACGATGGACAGAAGACCAGCGATCAGGCCGTATTCAATTGCAGTTGCGCCAGATTCGTCTTTAGCGAAACGATTCATAAGAGATTTCATTGTATTTGCTCCAAGTACCACTGAGTTGACAGCTTCAAGTTCGCCGGATCTTTTTTTGGTCCGTTCGAACATGAACTCACCTTAGGGCTCAGAGCTTTCCAACCAGTTAAAACAACCTCAGAAACCAGCGTTAATCGTGATATTGTTAGCTATAGTTAAAATTCGGTATAGATAAAAAACAGTTAATGCATGAATATTACTTAAGTAATTTTATAAAGTAATTTCCATTTTCTTTCTTTTATTCAAAGACATGCCTTCTTTTTCAGATCATCCTACATTCATGCAGCGTATTTTTTCCACTCTCACCTGCCAATACTCTCTACCCGATCGTATAAATGACAGGGGCGCTTCATTCTTCAGCAGATTTTTCGGATCTGTTTCGAAAATCATCGCAAAACAATTCGAACACGCCGTGTATCCGCACAATAGAGTCGCACATTTCGAATTTTCGGCGCGTTAGCAGATCGTTCACCACGTTTGCGGCATCATCTCGAAAGGATCGACACGAATGGAGTATTCATAAGCATGTTTATGAACCTAATCAGATGGACTGGCGTGCTTGTGTTAGCAGTTCAAGCAAGCGCCGCAATGGCTCAGGATGGACCGGTAATGGTGACAGTGGACCGCGCAAAGATCTTCCGGATCGATGATGGCGCGTCTGCCGTGATTGTCGGCAACCCCTTTATTGCGGACGTATCGCTCTTTGACGACAACACGGTCGTTGTCACCGGCAAAAGCTACGGCACGACCAACCTCGTCATTCTGGACGCCGACAGCAAACCGATCGTCGACGAAGTCATAACAGTGCGTGCAGCGGATGACGACGTTGTCGCCGTTTATCGCAAGTCCCTGCGCAGTTCGCTGTCCTGCAGCCCGAGCTGCGAGCCGACGCTTCGCCTTGGTGACGGTCTTGAAGCTTTCAAGAACGTTGCTGACCAGGCCACCAACAGGAACTCGTTGGCGGCCGAAGCTGCGGGCGTCGAATAACCGCCCAGAAACGTGAGAGAACGATGATTGGCAGAATAAGACACACATGCTTCCCAGGCAGGAGAAAGATCAAGTCTTTCGCAAACGACCGGGACGGTGTGACCGCTGTCGAGTTTTCGATGGTGGCCCTGCCATTCTTCATCATTGTCTTCGGCATCATCGAAGTCGGCGTCTCGATGTTCGTGAACCGCATGGTGGACAACTCCGTCATCAGTGCGGCGCGTCTGATCAGGACCGGCCAGGCGCAGACCGCCGGCCTTTCGGCTGATCAGTTCAAGACGCAGATCTGCGATTTCATGCCCTCATTCATGTGCGATGCGGACCGGATCGTCGTTGAAGTCGACAGCGTGGGCACCTTTGCCGATGCGGGCTCGACCGACAGTCTTTACGACGCGGACGGTAACCTCAAGGATGACGACGATCTTGCCTACAATATCGGCGGCGCGGGAAACATCGTCATCGTCAAGGTGATCTACAAGTGGCCGATGATGACCTCGGCGCTGAACCTTGCACTTGATGACAATGGCACTGAACGTTACCTCACCTCAACCTTGGTATTCCGCAATGAACCCTGGGAATGATGTCAGAAACAGCTTCATTGACACGAAGCATATCGCATCGAGCGCCACGAAGAGGCTGTGCAAGGACGAAAGCGCCGTTTCCGCGGTCGAGTTCGCCATGATCCTGCCCTTCATGTTCCTGCTGCTGATCGGCATGACCGAACTTGCAGAGGCGCTGAACCAGGACCGGAAAGTCAGCCGTATCGCCAACTCCATCGCCGACTTGATCGCCCAGGAAGAGGGCGTTTCCACCGGTGATCTCGATTCCCTGCTGGTGATCGGCGAGAAGATCCTCGATCCCTATCCGTCCGACAACCTTCAGGTCATCGTTGCCAGCGTCACATTCGACGAGGATGGTGATGCCTCGGTCGACTGGAGCCGGGACACATCCGGCACCGAGCCCTGGTCCCCGGGCGACGCCCCGCCGATCACGCTTCCAGGCAATGTCGCCGTTCCGAACTCGTCCATTGTCGTGGGTCAGACTAACCTGACATACACGCCGAGCTTCACGGGTCTTTTCGCAGGCATCTTCAACTGGAGCCCGTCAGCGCTCGATCTCAGCGACACCTATTATCTTTCGCCGCGGATCACCGGTACGGTGACCTGCAGCAATTGCTGAGTTGAACATTATCCGCTGAAAACGCGTTTGCGTGTTTGTATCGTCGTACATTCCGGTTAATCTCACGGGCAAATGTTGCGCTGCAATATTGCTTGTGAACCCGAGTGAGACGACCGATGCCGACAAACAAGACCTTCGACCAGATCAGTGTGGGCGATTCCGCGGAAATCGTGCGTGAATGCTCAAGCAACGACCTGCTGGTGTTCGCCCATGCCTCAGGGAACCACAACCCGATCCACCTGCCCGACACCGATTGGACGGGAGACGGAATTGTCGACAAACCCGTGGCACCCGCAATGTGGGTGGGCTGTCTTGCATCAGCGGTTCTTGGCAACATCCTGCCGGGGCCCGGCACGGTTTACCGGTCACAGTCTTTCCGCTTTCTCGAAGGTGCCGCCGTTGGTGACCAGTTGCACGTCAAGGTGACGGCGACGGAAAAACATCCGGACAAGACGATCGTTTTCGACCTGACCGTCACCCGCGGAGACGGGGTGCGGCTGGTGGAAGGTGTTGCCGAGGTCCGGGCGCCGAGCGAGACCATCGAGTTCGACGCAAGCAACATCCCGGCCCTGCTCGTCCAGCGGCATCGCCACTTCAACAAGATGATCGAACTTGCCAAGACGCTTCCGGCGCTCCCGACCGCCGTCGCGGCACCCGATGACCCCAATTCACTGGACGGTGCGCTGATGGCGGCGCGCGAAGGCCTGATCCACCCCATCCTGATCGGCGCGAAAGACAGGATCGAAGCGGCGGCCAAGGAACTTGATGAAGATATCAGCTCCTATGAGCTGATCGATATCGAAGACGAGATGGAGGCTGCGGGCCGCGCGGTTGCGCTTGTGCATGAAGGCAAGGTCAAGGCCGTGATGAAGGGCCACCTTCACACAGACCACCTGCTCCATCACGTCGTGAAGCGTGATGGCGGCCTTCGCACGAAACGGCGTATCAGCCACGTATTCGCGATGGACATACCGGGCCGCAAGACACCGGTTCTGATCTCCGATGCCGCCATAAACATCACGCCGGACCTCAACACCAAGGTGGATATAACGCAGAACGCGATCGATGCGGCGCTCTCGATTGGCCTCGAAATGCCGCGTGTCGGAATTCTGTCGGCCATCGAGACGGTCAATCCGGCCATCCCCTCCAGCCTGGATGCGGCCGTGCTTTCGAAGATGGCCGAAAGGGGCCAGATTACGGACGCAATCGTGGATGGGCCGCTGGCCATGGACAATGCCATTGATGTGCAGGCGGCGCGGACGAAGGGCATCACATCGCTGGTCGCCGGCCACGCGGAAGTCCTGATCGTGCCGAACCTTGAGGCAGGAAACATGCTGGCCAAGGAGCTGACTTTCATCGCGCATGCGGAAGCCGCCGGACTTGTGATCGGTGCCAAGGTTCCGGTCATGCTGACCAGCCGCGCCGACGACGGGCGCGCCCGCCTGGCATCATGCGCGCTGGCACTGCTCTACATGCACTGGCAGACGACCGGCAGCCCTGCCGGAATCCTAGATCGCGAGGCCGGCTGACCATGGCGCCGGTCATCCTCGTCCTGAATTCCGGGTCATCGTCGATCAAGTTCAACCTCTACCGCGGATCGCAAACGGAACTGTCCGGTCAGGTATCCGGACTTGGCGCGTCGCCGCATCTCAGCCTCAAGTCGCACGTCGCGGCATTGACGATTGACCGCGATCTATCCGAAGACGCCGGCCGCAGCCACCGTGACGCCCTCACCGCGTTGCTGCCGCTTCTGGAAGCGGCCATGAAAGGACGGCCCGTCGATGCCGTCGGTCACAGGGTCGTTCACGGGGGAACGCACTATACCCGGCCGGTGCGCATCGATGCGCAGATCCTGGATCAGCTCAAGAGCCTTGAGCCGCTCGCGCCCCTGCATCAGCCGCACAATATCGCGGGCATCCTGGCCGCGCAGGACGCCTTTCCGGAGGCTGTGCAGACAGCCTGTTTCGATACCGCGTTTCACCGCAAACACCCTTTTGTCAACGACACGTTCGCCCTGCCGCGAATGTATTACGACGAGGGTGTGAGGCGCTATGGGTTCCATGGACTGTCCTACGAATACATCTGCGACTACCTGCAGAAGTCAGACACAAATGTTGATCGCGGCAAGGTCATTGTTGCCCATCTTGGCAACGGCGCTTCCATGTGCGCCATCCGGAACGGCCAGAGCGTCGGTTCCACCATGGGTTTCACGGCTCTTGACGGACTGCCGATGGGAACACGCTGCGGCCAGCTCGACCCGGGCGTCGTGCTTTATCTCCTGACCACCAAGGGCATGTCACCGGACGAGGTTTCCGATCTGCTCTACACGAATGCGGGCCTGAAAGGACTGTCCGGCATCAGTCAGGACATGCGCGAGCTGTCACGGAGCAGCGAGCCCCGCGCCAAAGAAGCAATTGACTATTTCGTCTTCCGCATCAGGCGGGAACTCGGTGCCATGGCCGCGGTTCTGAGCGGGCTCGACACCCTCGTCTTTACCGGCGGAATCGGCGAAAACGCGGCCAATATACGCTCCCGCGTCTGCGCGGACCAGGACTGGCTCGGGATGTCGATCAGTGAAGAAAAGAACGACGAAAGCCAGATCGACATCAGCGCCGATGACTCGCGCATCAAGGTGCTCGTCATTCCGACGAACGAGGAAGAGATGATCCGCAGGCACACCGAGGCCCTGATGTGAAGATTGGGGCACCGCTTACGAGGGCATGACCTTGAGGGGCAGCCTCAATCGCGGGCGAGCACCTTGGCATACGCGTCATCGTAGGTTCTAAGAACGGGCCTGTAATCGGCGTGAACGACCGGCTCGAAGCCTCCGGGCAGATCCGGCTCGATGGCGAGATAGGCATCTGGCGACTCGCGGCGCAGATCCATCAGACCGGCCCGCAGGCGGCGCTTGAGCACGTCCGGCAGGTCCTTGGCGACCGCATGCGCCGAATAGGGGATGGGCGGCGACCGCCAGACGATCTCAAGATCGTTGAACCCTTTTGCTCCTGACACGTAATAGTCGTTCAGCGTTCCGGCCGTGAACCCGTTCTTTGCCTCCCCAGCCAGGCTCGACCACGCGAGCGAAGCCTGAACGCGGCCGTCCAGGATTGCCCTCAAGCCTTCCACGGGATTCTGGACTTCAACCAGTGTCTGAAAATGAGCGCGTGCGTTGACGCCGTCGGCAGCCAGATTTGCCAGCGGAACGCGATAGGCAGCCACGGCATGTTTGTTGCCGACGGCAAGCCGAGTGCCCTTGAGATCCTCAAGCGATGTGTTCTGCGCGCCGCGCTTGCTGACCAGAATTGCATAGAAGCGGGCGGGAAAATCATCAGGGCCGGCGGTCACGAGCGGTTCAACGCAGCCGCAGATCCTGTGTGCGGCGGCATATGCGGATGGCGACAGGCGTACGTAGTCGATCTTGCCTTCAACGATGCGCTCGATCGCGTCTCCAAGCGTATCCAGCAAGAACAGGTCAACCGGCAGATCGACGATGTCTTCCATGGCAAGCCGGAAAGGTTCCACGCGCTCGCGCGCGGTCTCGTCCGCGGCTACGACAACTCCGAGACGCAGCCTGTCCGGCCTTTCCCCCGACGACTCGGCCTGCGCCGTCACGACCCAGCCAGCCATGCAAAGAATCACTGCAACAAATTTCACAAACTTGGTCAGCAAGGCCACAGTCCTGTCATAAACCTTTGAGTAAGTTGCGAAAAATTTCCGGTATGGACGTTCACGCAGTCAGCATCAATTTGGATCTAATTATGAACAATTCTATCACGACGGTTGTCTTCGATGTAGGAAATGTGCTGATCGAATGGAACCCTGAACACCTTTATGAAAAACTCATTCCCGACGCGCGCGAGCGGGGGGACTTTCTGGCGACCGTCTGCACACCCGAATGGAACCTGCAACAGGATCTTGGGCGGACGTGGGAAGACGCGGTTCGGTCCTTGTCAGCCGAGTACCCGGACAAGTCGGATCTGATCGCCGCCTATTCGAGCCGGTGGCATGAAATGGTGCCGGGCGAAGTGCCAGGCGTCAAAAACATCCTGCTGGACCTGAAATCGCTTGGAACGCCTCTTTATGCCATCACGAACTTTTCGTCCGAAAAATTCGTGGAAGCACAGGCCCGGTTTCCGTTTCTCAAATCGAGCTTTCTCGACATCGTCGTGTCTGCAGAGGAACGCCTGCTGAAGCCCGACCCGCAGATCTACCGCGTGTTGTTTGAACGCAATGCCCTGGCACCGGAAACCTGTTTCTTCATCGACGATTCGGCGGCAAATATTGACGCTGCCCGCAGTGTCGGCATGGCAGCGCATCACTTTCAGTCGGCCGAAGCGCTCCAAGAAGACCTGCGGCGGCATGGCCTGCTGTCCGGCGGCAACGCGCGCTGAAGCGTGGCTCAGCCCGAAAAACCTTCCAGGACATTGACGCAATTCGTCCCGAGCTCGTCAACGGCGTAGCCGCCCTCAAGGACGAACAATGTCGGCACGCCGACTTTCGCAAGGCGTTGACCGAGCAGGAAGAAGTCGTCGCTTTTGAACCTGAAACCGGCGATCGGGTCCTTCTCGAAACAATCCAGGCCCAACGAGACAATCATGGCGTCGGGTTTGTAGACCAGAAGCCAGCGGCAGGCTTCCTCCAGCGCCGGAACATAGCTTTCCCAGTCCGTTCCATGCGGCAGGGGCCAGTTTCGCGTGAAACCTGTTCCGGCATGTTCCCCGGTTTCATCGGCGAACCCGAGAAAATACGGATATTCCACCTTGGGATCTGCGTGGATCGACAGAAACAAGACGTCGGGGCGATCATAGAAGAGCGCCTGCGTGCCGTTTCCATGGTGATAGTCGACATCCAGAATGGCGATCCGGTTCATGCCGCCATCGCGCAGATATTGCGCGGCAACCGCCGCATTGTTGAAAAAACAATAGCCGCCGAAGAAATCGAAGCCTGCGTGGTGCCCGGGGGGACGGCACAGGGCAAACGCGGACGGCTCGCCGTCAAGCACGAGCTTTGCCGCGGTCAGTGCCGTATCCGCCGAAGCGCGTGCTGCCGCGAATGTGTGTTCGCCCAGCGGCGTTCCCGCATCCATCGAATAGCGCCCAAGCAATCCGTCGATATGTTCTATCTCGACATCCTGGCGCAGACTGCGAATGGGCCATACAAAAGGAAAGGCTTCCTTGGTGCGTCCCGCATCGGTCCACTTGCGCCAGAAATTCTCCAGGAACGAAACATAGTGCGGGGCGTGAACCCGGTGCAGGCAGCGCATCGCAAAGCTCTCGGGAGCAATGATCTCGCCCAGGTTGCGCGCTTTCGCGGCGTTCAGAACGTACTCCGCCCGGGACGGTATCTCGACTGCGGGTTTCAGTTCGCCGTCGGATATTTCCTGAAGCGGCGCGTGGGCAAGCTGCAGGTCAGAAAAAACCGTCTTCATGATCTGTCCCTTCTGCTGCCATTGTTCCGGTTTGCCACTGCCTCAGCGACATCAATGTAACCCATCTCAGGAAAAACGGAATTCCGTAACGTGCGTGTATGTCTGTGAAGGATGCAGCAGGACCGGCGTGAAGTTGTCCCGGTTGATGCTGTCCGGCCATCTTTGTGCCTCCAGGCACAATCCGGCATGCGCCCCGTATGATCTGCCGCCAAGACCCGGAACGGGAATATCAAGGCGCGCGGCATCATAGAGCTGGAGACCGGGCTCTGTCGTCCAGACCTCCATGCGGCACTCACCGTCCCGGTCCTCAAGGGCAGCCGCGAATTCCGCACCCTGCCTCGGCTCCCCAGCCAGGCAAAAATTGTGATCGTAGACAACGCCCTCCTCGCCGGATCTGCGTCTCAGCCGACGGCCGTCGCGAAAATCGTACGGGGTCCATTCAACCCTCCGGACCTCGCCCGTCGGGATCAGCGCATCATCGACCGGAAGGTAGTTTTCCGCTGCGATTTCAAGACTGTGATCCAGGATGTCAGGACCACCGCCCAGATTGAAGTAACTGTGCTGGGTCAGGTTGACGGGCGTGGGCTTGTCGGTGGTTGCCGTGATCTTCACGCGCAAGGCCCCTGCGCCGGTCAGGGTGTAGCGCACCAAAGCCTCGACGCGCCCGGGATACCCCATCTCGCCGTCTTCCGACACAAGCTTGAGGAGCACGCTTGCCTTGTCACTCTGTTCCAGCTGCCAGTTCCTGACCGAAAACCCCTCGGAACCGCCATGCAGATGGTTCAGGCCGCCGTCGTTGCGGTCGAGCTGGTACGCGGTGCCGTCAATCGTCATCCTGCCCCCGTCGATCCGGTTGGCGCAACGTCCGGCAACCGCCCCGAAATAGGGGGAATGGTCAAGATAACTCTGCAGATCTTCAAATCCGAGCACGACCGACCGGCCATCAACCTTCAGATCGCGGATGATCGCGCCGTAGGTCAGGACGGAAGCCTCGAGCTGTCCCTTTTTCAAGGTGACTTCCCGAACCGGTGAGCCGTCCGGCAAGGTGCCGAATTCACTGATCATGCATTCTCCCGGGAAACCCGCCTGCCCCGCAGCAAAGTGACCTCCGCCACCGCACAACGCAAGTGCTAAATGGTCTGGTTATAGTCACCGACTTCGTCGTTCTCGCGCAGGATGCCATCCACTGCCTTGAACATTTCATGGAGGCGTTCTTCTGAAACCGGGCTCTCGACGACGACCACCAGTTCCGGCTTGTTCGAAGAGGCACGCACGAGGCCCCAGGTTCCGTCATCGCTGACCACTCTGACACCGTTGACGGTGATCAGATCCGTGATCGGCCTGCCGGCAACGGTTTCCCCATTTTCCTTCATCTGCCTGAAGCGGGAAATGACGCGGTCGACAACATCGTATTTGACCTCGTCCGCGCATTTCGGCGACATGGTGGGCGAGCCCCAGGTCTTGGGAAGATCCCGCCGCAGGTCCGCCATCGACTTGCCCGGGTTCCTGTCGAGCATGTCGAGGATCGCAATTGCCGATACCAGACCGTCGTCATAGCCGCGCCCGATCGGTGCATTGAAGAAATAGTGGCCCGACTTTTCAAATCCGACGATTGCGTCCAGTTCGTTGACCCGGCGCTTGATGTAGGAATGCCCCGTCTTGAAGTAGTCCGTCCTTGCACCGTTCGCCTGCAGGACGGGATCGGTGTTGAAGAGACCGGTCGACTTCACGTCTACGACAAACTGGCAGCCGGGATGAAGCGC
Organism: Pseudomonadota bacterium; assembly: GCA_039818365.1. GTDB lineage: Bacteria > Pseudomonadota > Alphaproteobacteria > Rhizobiales > Stappiaceae > Roseibium. The sequence goes on along the minus strand of JBCBUA010000018.1, from coordinate 3,055 downwards.
CGAGATGTCGCGTGCCAGCATGACACCGACCTTGTCGGCGAAAATCTCTTCGCCTTCGTTGTCGACGACGCCGCACCGGTCACCGTCTCCGTCGAAGCCGAGGCCCACTTCCGCACCGACTTCCAGCACCTTGTCCCGCAGCGCATGCAGCATCTGCATGTCCTCGGGATTGGGATTGTAGCGCGGGAAGGTGTGATCGAGCTCGGCGTCGAGGGGGATCACCTCCGCCCCGAGCGCCTCGAGGATCTTCGGTGCAAAGGCCCCCGCCGTTCCGTTGCCGCAGGCAGCAACAACCTTGATTGGGCGTTTGAGCTTCGGCCGGTCCGTCAGGTCCCTGGCATAGATGTCGGCAAATCCGTCGACAAAACGGTAGCTGCCGCCGCCCTTCAGATCGAACGCGGCTTCCAGGACGATTTCCTTCAACCGGCCCATTTCCTCCGGCCCGAAGGTCATCGGACGGTCGATCCCCATCTTGACGCCTGTCCAGCCGTTGTCGTTGTGCGAGGCGGTGATCATGGCAACCGCAGGCAGGTCCAGCGCAAACTGGCCGAAATAGGCCATCGGCGACAGTGCCAGACCGATGTCGTGAACATTGACACCGGCGGCCAGGAGCCCGTTGATAACCGCCATCTTGATCGATGCCGAGTAGCCGCGGAAGTCATGCCCGACGACAATGTCCGGCCGCACACCGCGCTCGTGAATGAGCGTGCCGATCCCCATACCAAGGGCCTGCATGCCCATGAGGTTGATCTCTTCCTCGAACAGCCAGCGCGCGTCGTATTCGCGAAAGCCCGTCGGCTTCACCATCGGGAGGCTCTCATATTCTAGCGTGTTCGGAGTCAGGCGCGGGAGCGGTTTGGGAAACATCGATTCCTCGTATTGCTTTCAGGAGAATGTGCAAGACACACGTGCAGGCTCCGGATCAGAATCACTGGACCAGCACGAGTGTACCACTTGAAATGTCAAATCGCTTCAACTGGCCAAGCGCGGACATGCCAAGAAGCGGAGTCCCCAAGCTGTTGTCCTTCAGGACGATGGCATCGACATTCCTGAACCGGATGGCGCCGATCTTGATCTTGTCGATCACCGCCCGTGCGCCGTAGACGGTTCCGTTTGCCGTGCCGATCGGGTGCTTGTAGTCGGAGGCCGAGAGGAAAATCCCGATGTCGCTGGCGACCGAAGCAGGCAGGGCGGTGAGGGTTGCTCCGGTATCAACAAGCATGTCGACACCGCGCCCGTTCAGGTAGGCATCGGCGACATAATGCCCGCGGCGGTCCACCGAAATCCGGTGCCGCCTCGGTCCAGAGCTTTCTTCCTCGTCTTCCCGCTTCCGTTCGGCGCGGTCAGTTCGATCGGAAGCCCCTAGCCGCGCCTCGACGAGGCTTGGCACGACTGGCGCCAATCCGACGAGCAACAGCAGAATGATGAGGTAGCGAAGCATACGGCAATCCGGGTGTGTCCAACGGACTACCGGGTTACCACAGTTTCCTTAGCGGCCTGTAAAGCCAATTCAGACGATTTGATCTGCAAGGTGGTGAATGTCCTCGCGGCGCGGCGCACTCGACTGTGCGCCGGTCGCCGAACACGCTAGCGCACCCGCGGCCACGCCTTCCTTCAAGGCGCGCATGAAGGGCGTTCCGGCGTCCAGCGCGGCAGCCAGCGCTCCGCAGAACGCATCGCCCGCGCCGGTTGTGTCGACGGCCTTGATCTCCGGCGCGCCCACCTGATAGCTGTCCCCGTCAAAGCCGGCCCTGACGCCTTTTGCCCCCAGCGTGACGACAACGCGGCGGGCCCCGGTTGCAAAGTGATCGATGAAGACATCAAGGCCGCCGGTCAGGCCCGCGCGCGCAGCAATTTCTTCCGCTTCGCTCTCGTTGACGACCAGCGTCTCAACGGCGTCCAGGCTTGCGAGAATGTCTTCCCGGGGAACAGGGGCCGGGTTCCAGAACACCGACGCGCCGGACCGGACCGCGCGCTCGATCGCCCGTTGCATCTGGCTGACAGGCACCTCGCCCTGAAGCAGCAGCGTGTCTGCTTTGGAGAGACTTCCCTCGAGCCAGTTCGCGTCAACGCGCGCGTTGGCGCCGCTGGCGACAATGATCTGGTTTTCGCCTTCCGCATCGATCCCGATAAACGCGAGCCCGGAAGCGCCGGGCAGTCTTCGGACGGCCGACAGATCCACGCCGGCGCCTTCCATGTTGGTCAGGGCGAGCGGCCCGAAGGCATCCTGACCGATGGCGCCGACCATGCGGACCGGCGCTCCGGCAAGACGCGCCGCCAGGGCCTGGTTCGCTCCCTTGCCGCCCGGAAATGTCTGATGATCGGGACCGGTTACCGTCTGTCCTGCCTTCGGCAAGTAAGGAACGGCGACAACCAGATCCAGATTGATGGACCCGAAGACCGTGATCATGACGGCTCTGCCCGGTTACTTGGTTCCGTACATCCGGTCACCCGCATCGCCAAGACCCGGAACGATGTAGCCTTTTTCGTTCAGCTTCTCATCGATCGCCGCGGTGTAGATCGGCACATCCGGGTGCATCTCGTTGAATTTGGCGACGCCTTCCGGGGCTCCGAGAAGACACAGGAACCGGATATTGTTGGCACCGCGTTCCTTCAGCTTCTGAACCGCGGCAATGGCGGAATTCGCCGTTGCCAGCATCGGATCGACAACGATCACCAAACGTTCGTTCAGGTCTTCCGGCGCCTTGAAATAGTATTCCACCGGCTGCAGCGTGTCGGGATCCCGGTAAAGACCGATATGCGCAACGCGTGCGGACGGAACCAGCTCCAGCATGCCTTCCAGCAATCCGTTGCCCGCGCGCAGAACCGAAGCGAAGACGAGTTTCTTGCCGGCCAGGGTCGGCGCCTGCATTTCCGCAAGCGGCGTTTCAATGGTCTGGCGGACCAGCGGCAGGTCGCGGGTGACTTCGTAGCACAGCAGCGTGGAGATCTCCCGCAGCAGACGCCGGAACCCCTGGGTCGATGTTCCCTTGTTGCGCATGATGGAAAGTTTGTGCTGGACCAGCGGATGGCTGATGACATTGGCTCCGGACAT
>JBCBUA010000017.1:4782-37653 GCA_039818365.1 Pseudomonadota bacterium | reverse complement strand
GACGACCGTCCTGAGTCCGGCGGATCTCCGGATCGGCACCCAAGTTACCGACCAATATGACTTTGTAGACGCTGCCCGCCATCCTTTACTCCTGTTCATTACCAAGGCCGTTCCGGCTCTTCGTGCCGCCTGGACGCATGCCGGCGGCAGACCGCTTGCCTGTTACGCAGCCAGAAAGCAGAACCGTAACGACACGCCAACCGTTTCGCCGCAGTTTTCCCGCCTGAGCCCTCATTTTCCACAAGGCAGGACCGGGAAAACCGCAATGTGCCGCGCATTCAGGCGCGCGACGGAAAAATGGCGGTGTTTCAAGCTTGCGATGTACTTGTTTTGTTCTTATCATTTCTGTACAAGGAATTCAATCGAACGACCGTATCTGAGCTATTTTTTCAAACAGCCAATTGGTCTCACTGGATGTTGCGCACATAGCTGCTATATCGGGTAGAGGCGATCTGGTGCCATGCGGTCAAAACCAGTTGCATTCCAATCAGCGGCGGGCGCGGACCTGGCGCACCTCACGGCAGGAACCTTCAGAATGTCGAAGTCCGGAAACAGGCGGAAAGATGATAACTGGGCGCATGACCCGACGAAGGTCATCAGCATACGCGGCGCACGGGAACACAACCTGAAGGGTGTGGATCTCGATCTTCCGCGCGACAAACTGATCGTCATGACGGGGCTTTCCGGTTCCGGCAAATCCTCGCTCGCGTTCGACACGATCTATGCCGAGGGGCAAAGGCGGTATGTGGAGAGCCTGTCCGCCTATGCGCGGCAGTTTCTGGAAATGATGCAAAAGCCCGATGTCGACCAGATCGACGGCCTGTCTCCGGCGATTTCCATTGAGCAGAAAACCACGTCGCGCAATCCGCGGTCGACGGTTGGAACGGTCACCGAAATCTATGATTACATGCGGCTCCTGTTTGCCCGCGTCGGTGTCCCCTACTCTCCGGCAACCGGGCTGCCGATCGAGAGCCAGACCGTGAGCCAGATGGTCGACAGGATCATGGAGCTGGAAGAAGGCGCCCGGCTCTATCTGCTGGCACCGATGGTGCGAGGCCGCAAGGGCGAATACCGCAAGGAACTCGCGGAACTTATGAAAAAGGGGTTCCAGCGCGTCAAGATCGATGGAACCTTCCACGAGATCGCCGAAGCCCCTGCCCTGGACAAGAAATTCAAACACGACATCGATGTTGTCGTGGACCGGATTGTCGTGCGCGATGATATCGCGGGCAGGCTCGCAGACTCGCTTGAAACGGCACTCAAGCTGGCCGACGGCATCGCGATCGCTGAGTTTGCCGACAAGAAGGACGGGCAGGATGATCCCGAACGGATCATCTTTTCGGAAAAATTCGCCTGTCCGGTTTCAGGTTTTACCATCCCCGAAATCGAACCGCGCCTGTTTTCCTTCAACAACCCCTTCGGCGCCTGTCCGACCTGTGACGGCCTGGGAACGACGCTGGCCTTCGAGGAGGATCTTGTCGTTCCGGATCATTCGCTCTCGCTGCGCGAAGGCGCGGTTTTGCCCTGGGCCAAAACGGGTTCGACGTCTCCTTATTATGCGCAGACGCTCGAGGCGCTTTGCAGGCATTTCAAGGTGACGATGTCGACCCCTTGGAAGGATCTGCCGGCAGAGGTGCAGGACGCGATCCTCCATGGCACCGGGAAAACGGAGATCGAATTCGTCTATGACGACGGTGTGCGCAGCTACCGGACTGATAAGGCGTTCGAAGGCGTCATCGGCAATATCGAGCGCAGGTGGCGGGAAACGGAGTCCTCCTGGGTGCGCGAAGAACTCGCGCGTTTTCAATCCGATCATGCCTGCCCCGCCTGCGGTGGCTACAGGCTGAAACCCGAGGCGCTCGCCGTCAAGATCGCCGGGCGTCATATCGGCGAGATCACCGAGCTCTCCATCCGCGCTGCCAGGGACTGGTTCGACGCGCTTCCGGAAAAACTCAACGACAAGCAATCTGAAATCGCAGGCAGAATTCTCAAGGAAATCCGCGAACGCCTGAAGTTTCTGAATGATGTCGGCCTAGAATATCTGACCCTGTCGCGCTCGTCCGGCACCCTCTCGGGAGGTGAAAGCCAGCGCATCCGCCTGGCATCGCAGATCGGCTCGGGCCTGACCGGTGTGCTTTATGTCCTGGACGAGCCGTCAATCGGACTGCACCAGCGGGACAATGCGCGGTTGCTGGAAACATTGAAGCACCTGCGCGATCTCGGAAATACCGTCATCGTCGTCGAGCATGACGAAGACGCAGTGCTGACGGCTGACTACGTTGTCGATGTCGGACCGGGGGCTGGTGTCCATGGCGGGCAAGTCGTCGCAAAGGGGTCGCCGAACGAGATCATGGCGAACCCGAAATCCCTGACCGGTGAATATCTGTCGGGCAGCAAAATGATTGCGCGCCCGGACGGTCAGCGCAAGATCAACAAGAAACGCAAGATTTCGGTCCGCGGGGCGCGCGGCAACAATCTCAAGGACATTGATGTCGATGTTCCGCTGAGCACGTTTACCTGTGTCACAGGCGTCTCTGGAGGTGGCAAGTCCACGTTCCTGATCGACACGCTTTACAAGGCCGCCGCCCGTCGCCTGAACGGGGCGCGCGACAATCCGGCGCCGCATGACCGTATCGAAGGCCTTGAGGTGCTGGACAAGGTCATCGATATTGATCAGTCTCCAATCGGACGCACACCGCGCTCCAACCCGGCAACATATACGGGTGCCTTTACGCCCATCCGCGAATGGTTTGCCGGCATGCCGGAAGCCAAGGCGCGCGGGTACCAGCCGGGCCGTTTTTCCTTCAACGTCAAGGGTGGGCGCTGCGAAGCGTGCCAGGGCGACGGGGTCATCAAGATCGAGATGCACTTCCTGCCGGATGTCTACGTGACATGTGATGTGTGCAAGGGAAAACGCTATAACCGGGAAACCCTTGAGGTGGAATTCAAGGGCAAGTCCATTGCCGATGTGCTCGACATGACCGTCGAGGAAGCGGCCGGCTTCTTCTCTGCCGTGCCGGCGGTTCGCGACAAGATGGAAACCCTTGCGCGCGTCGGGCTCGGATACATCAAGGTCGGGCAACAGGCGACGACCCTTTCAGGCGGTGAAGCGCAACGCGTCAAACTCGCAAAGGAACTGTCGAAGCGATCGACTGGCCGCACGCTCTACATCCTGGATGAGCCGACGACCGGTCTTCACTTCCATGATGTCGCGAAGTTGCTTGATGTCCTTCACGAGCTTGTCGACCAGGGCAACACCGTTCTTGTGATCGAACACAATCTCGAAGTCATCAAGACCGCGGACTGGATCATTGATCTCGGGCCGGAAGGCGGTGATGGCGGAGGCACGGTTGTCGCCACGGGGCGCCCGGAAGATGTTGCGGAGATTGACGCAAGCTACACAGGCCAGTTCCTGAGAGAGCTGCTGCATCGCCGTCCGCACCGGGCATCGGATGCCGCTGAATAAGCGGCCTCCATGCCTCTTGATTTTTTGTGCGCCGCACCTATCTCTTTATGTGACTGAATAAAGAGCGCTTTACGGCTGCGAACGACACTGATCACACAAATTTTATTGCATTGCACCAATTGCATGCCTGTCATGCGGATATAGCACTTCTTTTATTTCAGTTGGTGAATTATATATCAAATCAACAACGACGCAGACGGCAGAACGTTCTGCGCATCAAGGAATAAGAAAATGTTCGATACTGTGCGCAAAAAGTACAGCAACTGGGTTAACTACCGTCGTGCGGTCGACGAATTGTCCCGCCTTTCGGTCAGAGAACTCCAGGATCTCGGCATCAACCGTAGCGATATCAAATTTGTCGCTCGCCGGGGATTTGACGGTTTGTAATTTAGAGATCGCGTCCGAGGGCATCCTCCTCCCAGCCCAACGACGTGTGACACGCAGGACATCCTCCTCCCAGTCCTGCATCGTCGAAACGACGCCCGCCAGTACCTCCTCCCACTGGCGGGCGTTCGTTTGTCCGGCATCCAGTTTCCAGGAAAATCTCAAGTCATATCTATATCTCGCACTTGCGAGAAAAAGATTGCCTTTGCTTGCTTTTTTCCACGCACTTGTTTTGTTAACTAATTGTATCCTTGCATTTTTTGCATATCTGCCTCGCACTTTTCCCTCTACCTCGCAGTGCACAATCTTTCTATATACCGATTGTAAGAGATGAACGGGCCAGACGCCGATCCGCGGTGCCATGGCCATGAGATAGCGAAAGGCCTAAACCATGATTGATACTGTTGTACGCAAATACAATAACTGGAAACGCTTCCGTCAGACCTATGACGAGCTGTCCAGCCTGACCAACCGTGAACTGGACGACCTCGGTATCGCACGTGCCGACATCAGCCGCTTTGCACGTCAGGCCGTAAAATAACACCTGATTGCGGTCCGCAAGCATCCTCCTCCCAGCTTTCGGACTGCATATGCTCTGCGCTTCGCGTGCAGATGCTCAAAAAAAACACCTGCCGGTACCTCCTCCCACCGGCAGGTGTTTTTTTTTTGCTGAGGGGAACTACGGCATCAGACCCGTGATCAGACCCGAAAAGGCTTTGTGTTCATAAAGGGTTTGACCGGTGAAGCCCACCTTCCGGTCATCCTCGATAATCCGCGCCATTTTGAAAAATCGGTAGAAATTGACATTTGCCGACTTCAGCAAGTCGTCATACGCAAGGTGGTATGAAGACGGAACCTCGACTGGCCGTTCAGGGTTAGCCTGACCGAAACCATGAAAAATCAGTTTTCCTTCAGGTGCTATCCAACGTTCGCTTGCCGCCAGAAACAAGAATGTGCACCCCGACATGCATGTCGTTCCGGGCCCGACATTGGCAACGATCTGTGTACCATGTGATTGCGCAGTCCTGATAATTTCAACCAGTTTGAACGACGCATCGGCATCTCCCCCGCGCGGAAGGTTCAAATGCAGATGCACAGGGCTTTGCTGATCTCCAGCCAGCGCCAGTTCCAGGATCGACTCAACGAGATTTCTATTGAATGTGGCCGGGCTTTCAGGGCCGATGTCTCCTGAAATGAAGAGATGATTTCCTTGCCTTTCTACCGAAAAGGCCATGGCGGGCGTTCCACCTGTGTTCAGGAGGATACCGGCAAGGATTGCTCCGAAAACATATGCCCCTGTGCGGGGCCCCCGGTTCACGATTGCCGCACATATCGCGCGGAAGCGTGGACAGTATTCGTCCCTGCTGCAAAAGAACACTCGTTTCCCAGAATACATGCGTTAAGTTCCCAAATCCGTGCCCCGTCATAGAAATGTCATCGCATATCGAACCAGACAGCAAGCGCAATTATTGCGCTTTTTTAGAAACTGTGGATGAAAAACAAAAGCTTATTGTTTTAAACAAGTTGAGTTCCTTACTACGCCGGCTTACCGACTACTTTCTGAATTAAGTATCCGTTTTGCCTCCCAAGATGATTGCATTTAACTGGCTAAATCCGGGAATCAGAATTGCGTCCCTCCCATTGCGCGAACATGTGCAACAGTGAAAACATTGCAGAGACCCTTCGTTGCCTGTAATCAGGGCATAACGATTTGGACCGGGCCGGAACGCAGACGAAATTCGTTCCCAGGACCCGGATATGGCTCCAGGAAACACAGATGCGCCCGATTCATGTCATTGGTGGCGGCTTGGCCGGATCCGAGGCCGCGTGGCAGATGGCCCAAGCCGGATTGAATGTCGTCCTTCACGAAATGCGGCCCGTGCGCAAAACCGATGCACACCAGACGGATGGATTGGCTGAACTGGTCTGTTCCAACTCCTTCCGGTCCGACGATTCGGAACAAAATGCGGTCGGGCTGATCCACCACGAATTGCGGCAGCTCGGTTCGCTGATCATGGAAGCTGCCGACGCTAATCAGGTTCCCGCCGGAAGTGCACTGGCCGTCGACCGGGACGGGTTTTCCGATGCTGTAACGCAGGCGCTGGAAAAGCATCCGCTCATTCAGATAGAAAGAGACGAAGTCGCCGGATTGCCGCCCCATGACTGGGAAAAAGTCATCATCGCGACCGGGCCCCTAACCTCTCCTGCGCTTTCCGCGGCCGTGCTTGAAAAGTCCGGAGAGGACTCCCTGGCGTTCTTCGACGCGATTGCGCCAATTGTCCATTTTGACTCCGTCGACCTCTCCAAGGCCTGGTTTCAGTCGAGATATGACAAGGTCGGCCCCGGCGGTACGGGCAAGGATTACCTGAACTGTCCGCTGGACAAGGACGGATACGAGGCGTTCATCGACGCACTTCTTGCCGGTGAGACCGCCGACTTCAAGGAATGGGAAGCCAATACGCCCTATTTCGACGGCTGTCTGCCAATCGAGGTCATGGCGTCCAGAGGACGCGAGACGCTCCGGCACGGACCGATGAAACCGATGGGCCTGACCAACGAACACCAGCCAGATATCAAGGCCTACGCCGTCGTCCAGCTTCGCCAGGACAACGCCCTCGGCACGCTCTACAACATGGTAGGCTTTCAGACGAAGCTGAAATATGGCGCCCAGGCCGACATTTTCCGCATGATTCCCGGGCTTGAAAACGCCCAGTTCGCGAGACTTGGCGGGCTTCACAGGAACACTTTCCTGAATTCTCCGAAGGTGCTTGACCGGTCCCTGCGCCTCAATGCGGATCCCCGGATACGCTTTGCCGGGCAGATCACCGGCTGTGAAGGCTATGTCGAATCCGCCAGTGTCGGATGCATGGCAGGATTGTTTGCCGTCATGGAATCGCAGGGAAGAGACATCGTCGCTCCTCCGCCTACCACGGCCATGGGGGCTCTGCTGGGTCACATCACCGGCGGACATATCACGCGCGAGGATGGCGCCGGAAAACCCCGTTCGTTCCAGCCCATGAACGTGAATTTCGGCCTGTTTCCGCCCGTCGAGACGCCGACAAGGGACGAAGACGGCAAAAGGCTCAAGGGCAAGGAAAAGACCAAAGCAAAGAAACTTGCGTTGACCAACCGCGCGAAACAGGATTTTGCGGTCTGGAGAGCGGGCCTTGGCACGGACGTGCTCGCGGCCGAGTGACGCGCGGTCCGCGCGTCTGGACGTCAGATGCGGCCAAACGGATGCCGCGCCCCGCGCCACAGAAGCCACTGGGTCTTGAGTTGCGACATCTCAACGACCTGTTTCAGCGGGTCCGTGGCCTGCATTTCCAATTTCTTGAGATACGGCTCGACGAGCACGAGCGGCAGGAAGGCATTCCCACAGCTACCGGGCACCGTTGACGCTGCGTTGCGGACGCGGTTCAGGTGATGACGCACATGGTCGCGCATTTCCTTCAGCACCGCCTGGAGCTGCGGCGTCGTTTCACCACGGAAAACGGTCTCGGGGTCGAGTGCATGCCTTTCGCAGACATCTTTTGGCAGAAACATCTGCCGGCGCGACGCGTGCCAGGGCAACGCCCGCATCAGCCCGGTGAGCGCATAGGCCACGCCGGCATGCCCCGCGGCCGTCGACGTGTTCGGATCAGCGCCCTTGTTGAGGATCAGGCACGCGAGCTGGATCACGCCCGAGACGGTTTCGCCCGCGTAACCTTCCAGGTCATTGAGGCTCGGCATCGGATCGTCGTAAAGGTCGAAGATCCGGGCCTCCGTCATGGCAATAAGCCCTTGCCGCGGAAGCTCGTATGTCCGCACCGTCTGAAGGAGCGCATTCGCCACCGGATTGGATGCCGCTGCGCCATGTTCCGTTCCATCCAGAAGATCACGCCACCATTGCAGCCGGACTTCGCCGGGGAGCGGTTCGGAGACAACTTCGCGAACGCGCGCGATTTCCGCATTGAACGCAAAGAGCGCCATCAGTGCCGGCCGATGCGTCTCCGGTGCCAGAAGCGTGCAGAGGTACCTGTCCCTGTCATACCGGCGTACCGTTTCAGCTGCGTGATCGAAGTCGGTGGTCATAGACGCCCATATGGCACGGATGAGGAATTAGTCTACCGGCAAAAGGGCGGCAGCAACGGCCCGGTCTTCGGACAGAAGAACATTGAAGGTCCTGATTGCAGCGCCTGTGGACATCGGGTCAGCCAGTATGGAGGCGTCCCGGAAGAGCGTCTTCAGATCGGGAGATATCGGGCACAGATCCGTGCCCGTCCCGACGAGAAGGACTTCGATGTCCTCCTGCTCCTGAAAGACCCGGTCAAACGCCGCTTCGCTGAATTGATCGGGATCGCTTATGTGCCAGCCGTAAATGCCGCTGGGAACGCACAGCAGCGCCCCCAGATGCGACATGCCCGCGAAACGAAATCCGCCATCGCCGTAGGCGTCGATGGGGGCACGGCCCGGAAAGTGGGCGTCGCGGATCTCCATCGCACCGCTCCCTAAGCCGTTGCCTTGGCTTTCGCATCCTTCTCGTCGTCGTCATTCTTCGACATTGCGTCCGGACGCAGGTTCAGGAGGATCAGGAATGGCGCCGCAAGGAAGATCGACGAATAGGTCCCGATCACGATGCCGAAGATCATGGCCAGCGTGAAGGACTGGATGACCTCGCCGCCGAATGCGTAAAGCGCAATCAGAGCCAGCAATGTCGTCACGGAGGTCATCGTCGTGCGCGACAGCGTTTCGTTGATGGACTGGTCAAGGATGTCGGTCAACGGACGTTTCTTGTATTTTCGAAGGTTCTCACGAATCCGGTCATACACAACCACGGTATCGTTGAGCGAATAGCCGATAATGGTCAGGACCGCGGCGATACTCGACAAGGAGAAGTCGAGTTGCAACAGCACGAACAGACCGATGGTCACGACCACGTCATTCGCAGTCGTCAGGATCGCTCCGACAGCAAAGTGCCACTCGAAGCGGAACCAGATATAGATCATGATCGCGAGCAGCGCCGCCGCCACGGCGATGGCACCGGCCTGTGCGAGTTCTCCCGAAACACGCGGGCCGACGACTTCAACGCGGCGGAAATCGACATTGTCGTCTTCAAAGATCGTGCGCACATTCTGAACCACGGTCTGCTGGGCGAGTTCCCCGCCCGGCTGCTCCTCGACGCGGATCAGAATGTCGTCCGGCGCGCCGAATTCCTGTACCTGCACGTCACCCAGATTGAGCGCCGACAGTTCAGAGCGGATTGCTCCGATATCTGCGGGACCATCCGTCTTGATCTCGATGATCGTGCCGCCCTTGAAGTCGATCCCGTAGTTCATTCCAACGGTGAAGAATCCGGTGAGAGACGCGATCACAAGAATGATCGACAGCGGAAAGCTGAACTTCCGCAGCCACATGAACTTGATGTGCGTGTTGTCCGGAACGAGTCTTAGCAACATTTCTTTTTCCCCGGATCAGATCGGAAGTTCGGATGGACGGCGGCGCCGTATCCAAAGCGCTACCAGCAAACGGCTGAAGGTGAATGCGCAGAAGACGGTCGTGAAAATTCCGATTGCGAGCGTGACGGCAAAGCCGCGCACAGGCCCGGAACCGAGCTGGAACAGAATGACGGCCGCGATCAGCGTGGTGATGTTGGCATCAAGGATTGTTCCGAGCGCGCGGCTATAGCCCGCGTCGATGGCCGATATGACGGATCTCCCGGCCCGGGATTCCTCGCGTATTCGCTCGAAGATCAGAACATTCGCGTCAACCGCCATACCGATCGTCAGCACGATACCGGCAATACCCGGCAAGGTGAGCGTTGCCTGCAGCACCGTCAGCGCACCGAAGATGAGGAAGATGTTGGTCATCAGTGCCAGATCGGCAATGATGCCGAAGCGGCCATAGGCCAGGATCATGAAGACGATGACGGCGGCACCTGCAATGATCGACGCGATCCTGCCCGCCTCGATGGAATCCGCCCCCAGGCCCGGCCCGATGGAGCGTTCCTCGATCACGGTTAATTGCGCCGGCAGAGCGCCCGCACGCAGCAGCGTGGAAAGATCCTGTGCGGCCTCGATTGTAAAGTCGCCGGAAATCTGCCCCGACCCACCGATAATCGGTTCGCGGATCACGGGTGCGGAGATGACTTCTTCATCGAGTACAATGGCGAACGGATAGTTCACGTTCTCGGTCGTAACCCTCGCGAACTCCCGTGCCCCCGATTGATTGAAGCGGAAGGTCACCACCGGTTCGTTTGAATACTGGCCAAATGCGACCTGGGCATCGACCAGATCCTCGCCTTCCAGGAGAGGTCTTGTTTCCAGGAGATACGGAATGGGCGGATCGTCAACGGACATGAAGACCGTCGTGCCTGCCGGTGGCCGGCTTTGCATCGCCTGCTCGCCGGTCATGTTCCGGTCCACCAGATGAAAGGTCAGTTTTGCGGTCGTACCGATAATGTCCTTGAGGCGCTCCGGATCGCCCTCACCCGGAGCCTCGACGAGAATCCGGTCCGTGCCCTGTCTTTGGATATTCGGTTCCGTCGTGCCGAGTTCGTCCACCCTGCGACGGATGACTTCAATCGACTGCTGAACGATCGCCTGCAGCCGGTTTTCCAGGCCTGCATCGGAATAGGTGAAGCGGATCAGCCCATTGTCCTCGACGCTCATGTCGAACTCATCGACCGGCTGGCCGCCGAACAGGTTGGACACCAGCGGATTGACAAGGGGGGCCAGACGTTCGCTTGCCTCGTCCAGGCGCGTCAGATCGCGGATCCGGACCTGAACGGAATCCGGCCTGGCATCCAGCCCCGTATACCCGATCCTCGGGTTTTCCCGCAGCGTGTCGCGTACATCACCTTCAAGCGCTTCGAACCGTTTCTTGATATAGTCGGCCTGATCCACCTCGTAGAGCAGATAGGCGCCGCCCTGGAGGTCGAGCCCCAGCACCATCTGGTTTTTCGGCAGGAAGTCGGGCCAGCTTTCCAGTTGTTTAGCCGAGAAGAAATTTGGCAGCGTCGAGATCAAACCTGCTGCGACGACAACGAGGATCAGCACAATTTTCCAACGGGCGAAATGGAGCATGTTTAAGCCTTAATACGGCCGGACGGACCCCTGTCCGGCCGGCAAATAGATCGGAGCGGGCCGTTCTCTTATGCGTTCTCTTTGGCGGGCTCGGACTTGGAGCGCACTTCCTGAACCATGGAGCGCACGACGCGAACCTTGACCCCCTCGGACAGTTCCACCTGCAGTTCACTGTCATCTACCACTTTGGAGACTTTGCCGATAAGCCCGCCAGTGGTCACAATGGTGTCACCGCGGCGCAGATTGGACACCATTTCCTGATGCTGTTTCATGCGCTGGCGCTGGGGCCGGATGATCAGGAAATACATGATCGCAAAAATGGCCACGAAGGGCAGGATCTGGATCAGGAAACCCGGACCTGCAGCTCCGGCGGATTGCGCGTACGCTGGGGTGATGAACATTCAACTCTCCTAGGTGGCGTTTGCTGGGCGTCCTGCTTCCCGGCAAGACGATCAAACGCACTGAATTCTGGTGGCGCGGACTATAACGGCGGCGCGCCTCATTTCAAGCTTTGCAAGCGGATTCTGGCGTACCGGTATGGGAATAACAGATGTTTTCGCCTTCCCTGCCCCATGCTACTCCTCCCGCCACGTGCTTCAGGGCCTCACATGGGCCTTTTTGATTGGGGTTGCAAGAAAAATGAACTCGCAAAACGACCTTGCATCTTTGAATGCCAAACTCGATTCCCTGATTGAATTGATCGGGAGGGCGGTGCCTCACCGCGCCGAGACGCCGGACTGGACGAGCGCGGATGCCTTTGTCTGGGTCCCCGAGCCCGGAAACCTCCAAGCCGTCAAGAAAGTCAACCGGGTAGACCTTTCTCTGTTATGCGCCGTTTCGCGCGTCCGCGACCTATTGATGGACAACACGAGACGGTTTGCCGGCGGATTGCCCGCGAACAACGCGCTTTTGTGGGGCGCGCGCGGAATGGGCAAGTCATCCCTGGTCAAGGCGGCGCACGCGGCCATCAACCAGGAAAGGCAAAGCTCGGACCTGAAGCTGATCGAGATCCACCGCGAGGACATCGAATCGCTGCCCGGGCTCATGTCGCTGATAAGGGCAGCGCCCTTTCGCTTCATCATATTCTGCGACGACCTGAGTTTCGACAATGACGACACGTCCTACAAGTCACTCAAGGCGGTGCTTGAAGGTGGGATCGAAGGCCGCCCGGATAATGTGATCTTCTACGCGACATCCAACAGACGTCACCTGTTGCCGCGCGACATGATCGAGAATGAACGGTCCACGGCGATCAATCCTGCGGAAGCGGTGGAGGAGAAGGTTTCATTGTCCGACCGGTTCGGTCTCTGGCTCGGGTTTCACAAATGCAGCCAGGACGACTATCTCGAAATGGTCCGGGGCTATGTCGCGTTTCACGAGCTGGACATCCCCGAGGAAGACTGGCGGCCCGATGCCCTGGAATGGGCAACCACCCGCGGCAGCCGGTCCGGACGTGTGGCGTATCAGTTCATCCAGGATCTCGCGGGAAGACTGGGCAAATCACTGGCATGAAAAAGCCCGGCGCTGGCCGGGCTCTCAATTCATCAGCGCCTGTTCGTCAGCGCTTCGGCAGGTGATTCAGCGGATCGACGGGCTTGTTGCCCTTGCGCAGCTCGAAGTGCACTTGCGGCTGGTTCACCGATCCGGTTGCTCCAGCAAGCCCGATCACGTCACCGCGGCGGATCGTGTCGCCGCGCTTGACCTTCAACTCGCTGTTATGCGCATAGGCCGACACCCAGCCCTCGCTGTGGCGAACCAGGACGAGATTGCCGTAGCCCTTCAGCTCGTTGCCGGAATAGATCACGGTACCGTCGTCGGCCGCCTTGACCGGCGTGCCCTCCGGCACGGCAAGGTTCACGCCTTCGTTTTTGCCGCCCCCCGGTTTCGTGCCGAAATCGGATATGATCCGGCCGCGGACCGGCCAGCGGAACTTCGCGTCCGAAGTCACGGCCTCCTTGGAGGTATTGTCGACTTTCGGCGTCTTGATCGGCTCCGTTGGACGGGGCTCCTGCGTCAATGCCGGCTGCGGCAGCGCAACCTTCTGAACGGGTGCTGACGGTGCGGCGGTTGCAGGCGCGGCCACGTTTTTCGTCTTGGCCGGCGTCGCCGTAGAAATCGAAGCTGTCGTCAGACCGGCGTTCGAGACGGCTGGCTTGCGCTTCGGCAATGCCGTGACCTGAACAACATCCACTTCTTCGACAACAGACTCGCTCACGCTGATCTGGGTAAAGGTCGGCTGCGACAGAGGCTTGCGCCCCGGTCGTGGAGCACTGCCCGAATTCGCCGGAACAGATCCGGTCACGATTGTCTCGTTCCTGGCAACCTTCGGCAATTTGACTTTGCCATTCTCGCCTTCCGTCGCGCTGGAGTGGCCGTTGCGATCGGAATAGACATAGGTCGGGATGATGATGCTTTGACCCGGCTTGACCTGGTTTGCGTTGTCGATGCCGTTGACAGAGGCAACTGCCTGCACCGGAACGCCGTAGCGCCGGGAGATCGAGTTCAGGCTGTCGCCCTGCCGAACCGTAACGCGTGTTCCGCCGGTTCCGGTCCAGCCCTTCCAGTCCTTGCCGCTGGATGCGCTGACCGTCTCAGGCGCGGGCAATGTCGACACCGGCGCGCCCTGGCCTGCAGGTGCGGATGCCACCGCCGGAGCAGGCAACGGCGAAGACTGAATGTCCGAGCGCTGCCTGGAAACGGAGCCTGTTGTCACCGGTGCAGAACCTGACTGCGGCAGTCCGGCCGCTGTCCCGCCAGGACCGTTGGCTATGTCCTGATAGGTGGGTTGAGCAGGTGCTGGTGCTCCGTTCAGGATTTCACGCTGATTTTGCGTATTTCCCGTGTAGTAAGGAGGTTCTCCAAACCGCTCGACGGCGCTGGAACACCCCGAGAGAAATACTGCGACCAGTGATGCCGTCGCTGCCTTACTCAGTAGATCCCCGCGGAGGGAACGCATCCGCTTTTTCATCGCCTATACTCATACCGCTAACAATGGCTGTTATGGTTAAGAGTAAAGGGCAGTAAGGTTTATAAAGACTAAAGATAGGCGGCGAATACCATGAAAATGGCCCGTTTCCGTCGATTTTCCGTTTGATTTACCTGCTTCGGTCCACACAACATAGTAAATCGGCAGACGACTCAGTTCCACGGATTCGCAAGATCAGTGCGCCAGGGACCGGGCACCGGGCTTACAGTTTCATTGCGATTCCTGGTTGCAGCATCACCGTTCGTACCTGCATCAGCGTGTCCGCAGTCATCACGCTTTCGGATTTCGTGAATCGGATCAGCGATTGCGGTTGCTTTGCCTGTCCGATCGGCGCGACCAACAAGCCACCCGGTTTCAGTTGCTGTACCCATTTGTCCGGAACAGACGAAATGGCAGCGGTCACCACGATGCGGTCGAAGGGACCTTTCTGCTTCAGGCCGTCGAAACCGTCCGCCTGCAGTGCCGAGACATTGTCCAGTTTCAGGGCTGCGAACCGGCGATTTGCCAGATCGGTCAAGGTCGAAAACCGATCCACTGTTTCAACACGTTCGGCCAGATGCCCCATGACAGCAGACTGGTAGCCCGATCCCGTTCCGATTTCGAGGACTGCATGCTCCGGAGCAATATCCAGGGCCTGAACCGTATAGGCGACCATGGACGGTGCCGACAGTGTCTGGCCGCATTCGATTGGCAACGCGATGTCGTCATAGGCAAGCCCATGATGCCGCGCCGGGAGAAAAAGGCGTCTTGGCACGCGTTCGATCGCTGTCAGAACATTTCTCGCGCCGACACCGCGTTGCCTGAGTGTCAAAACAAGTGCCGCACGTGCTTCCGCCTCGTCCGGCAGTGCCGACGATTGCTTTGCCCCTTCGTCGCCGGGCGGGAGACCGGCCATGCACAACTCCCCTTCGCGGGTTTATTTCAGCGCATCTTTCAGATGACCCAGGAGATCGTGCGCCGTCAGATCTATGCGTAACGGGGAAACGGACACATATCCATCGGCAATTGCCTGCAGGTCCGAATTATCAAATACGGATTTGCCCCTTTCACGGAAACGCAGCCAGTAATAGGGATAGCCCCGGCCGTCCTGACGCTCGTCAATCGTCAATCCGCTTTGCTCGTGATGCCCCTGGACCGTGACCCTGGCGCCCTTGACGTCGCCGGGCGCACATGCAGGGAAATTGACATTGAGCAGGCTGTAGGGCGGCAACTCGAAATCGATGAGTTTCGCGAACAGGTCCGGGGCATGGGTTTCGGCGACCGCATAATTCGGTTCTGCCCGGACATCCCAATTGTAGGCCTGCGACACCGCGATTGAACGAATACCGAGGATGGCTCCTTCCATCGCCCCGGCGACCGTGCCTGAATAGGTGACGTCTTCTGCAATGTTCTGTCCACGATTGATCCCGGACAGAACAAGGTCAGGTTTGCCTTTCAGGACGTTGTGCACGCCCATGATCACGCAGTCCGTGGGTGTCCCCTTGACGGCAAAGCGGCGCTCATCGAGGGCCCTCAATCGCAATGGATCGTTCAGTGTCAAAGAGTGCGCCACACCGCTCTGATCGGTTTCCGGCGCGATGACCCAGACATCATCCGACAGCGTACGCGCGATGCGCTCCAGCGCCGTCAGTCCCGGAGAGTGAATTCCGTCATCGTTCGTGATCAGGATACGCATGCGGAAACTTCTCCTTCCGGATTGAGATAATGCAAATGCGCCCCGAGGACACTTGGCGCGATGAGAGGGTCGCGGGCGGACCACAATGCGTTCCGCCCGCGCCGGTGTTCAGCTCAGCCGATTGTTTCCAGACCGCCCATATAGGGGCGCAGAACGTCCGGCACCGTGACCGTTCCATCGCCGTTCTGATAGTTCTCAAGAACGGCAATCAGGGCCCGGCCGACGGCAATGCCGGATCCGTTCAAAGTGTGCACGTGAACGGGGTGCTTGGCATCCGCCGGCCTGAACCGCGCATTCATGCGCCGCGCCTGGAAATCGCCGCAGACCGAGCATGAGGAAATCTCGCGATACGCATCCTGGCCCGGCAGCCAGACCTCTATGTCGTAGGTCTTGCGCGCACCGAAGCCCATGTCGCCCGTGCACAAGGTCATGACCCGGTAATGCAGACCGAGCTTCTGGAGCACTTTTTCCGCGCATCCGAGCATGCGGTCCAGTTCGTCCAGCGACGTCTCGGGCGTCGTCACCGAAACCAGTTCGCATTTCTGGAACTGGTGCTGACGCAGCATGCCGCGGGTGTCGCGTCCGGCGGACCCGGCTTCGGATCTGAAACAGTAGGTCAGTGCTGTCACGCGAAGCGGCAAGGTGTCTTCCGCAACGATTTCGCCGGCCACCAGATTCGTCAGGGGGACCTCCGCAGTCGGAATCAGATAGTGGTCCGTGGTCGTCTTGAAGAGATCTTCCTCGAATTTCGGCAGCTGGCTCGTCCCGAACAGCGGGCTGTCATTGACAAGAAGTGGCGGTGACACTTCCGTATAGCCATGCTCATGGGTGTGCAGGTCGATCATGAACTGGCCAAGCGCACGCTCGAGACGCGCGATCTGTCCCTTCAGGACGACGAAGCGCGAGCCGGACAGTTTTGCAGCCGTCGCGAAGTCCATGTCACCAAGGGCCTCACCAAGTTCATAGTGCTCTTTGGGAGCCTCGTTGAACTGGAAGGTCGGCTTTTCTCCGTGCGTTTTCAGAAGGACATTGTCGTTTTCGTCCTTGCCCGTCGGCACGTCTTCGTGCGGCAGGTTCGGAATGACCGCCATCGCCGCTTCCAAGTCGCCGACCAGCCTGCGTTCTTCCTCCTCGCCCGACTGGATGAACGCCTTGATCTGGGCGACCTCGTCAATCAGCTCCTGCGCGCGCGCATCATCGCCCGCGCCCTTGGCCTTGCCGATTTCCTTCGAGGCCGCGTTGCGCCGTTCCTGTGCATCCTGAAGCTTGGTGATGTGAGAGCGGCGGGATTCATCCAGTGCAATCAGTCTGGCTGACGACGCCTCAAAACCGCGTCTTGCCAGCGCCTGGTCGAAACTGTCCGGGTTTTCCCGTATCCACTTAATGTCAAACATCTTCACTTCCCGACTAACGGTCGTTGCTAGAACCATCCGTCCGGGAGACAAAAGAGCGCTAACTGAAAGGGCTTCAGGCTGTCGCGTCTTCCGCTTCGCGCTCAGCTTCCCGCTGCGCGCGTTGGCGCTCAATCAGCCTCACGGACAGAATGGAGACTTCGTAGAGAAGCAAAGTGGGGAGCGCAAGACCGATCTGCGAGATCGGATCGGGGGGTGTCAAAATTGCAGCAGCCGCGAACGCGCCGACAATTGCATATTTGCGTTTCTTTTTGAGATCTTCGGAGCTGACCAGACCCGCACGCCCCATCAAGGTCAGGACGACCGGCAGCTGGAAGACAAGGCCAAAGGCGAAAATCAGGATCATGATGAGCCCGAGATATTCACTCACCTTTGCAAGGTGCTGAATGGCGACCTGACCCTCACCGGGCAGCTGTTCCTGGGAGAGGAAGAACCCCATCGCCATTGGCATGACCAGGAAGTAAACCAGGCAGGCACCGATCAGGAACAGGATCGGCGTTGCGATGAGGAACGGCAGAAATGCGCCGCGCTCATGTTTATAGAGGCCGGGAGCCACAAACATGTAGATCTGGCTGGCGATCACGGGGAAAGCCAGGAACAGGGCTCCGAACAAGGCGAGCTTCAGCTGGGTGAAGAACCATTCCTGGGGCGCGGTGAAGATCATCTCGACCGGATGTCCCTCGCCGACGGCGCGCAGATAGGGGATCGTCAGGATGTTGTAGATGTCTTGCGCGAAATAGAAGCAGACGATGAACATCACCAGGATCGCGCCGATGGACCACATCAGCCGCTGCCGCAGTTCGATCAGATGCTCGATCAAGGGCGCCTTTGAGGCGTCGATATCATCCTGGCTCATGCCTTAACATCTTCCGTCGCCGGAGCCTTGTCCGGCGTGTTCGCGGTATCGGCCTTGGCAGGCTGTGCTTTCGGTTCAGCTGCCGCCGTATCCGTTTCTGCCGGGGGTGCAGTTTCCGTGGCCGTCTCTGCCTCGGCAGACGCCGGTTTGGTCGTCATTGGCTTGGAGGCCTTTTGCGCCGCGTCTTCCTCGATCGATTTCTTCAGGTCGCCAAGCGGATTGAAATTGGCGACATCCTCGACCTGCTTTTTCATGTCGGCAATGTCGGCCTGCTGCTCGGCTTCGCGCAGGGCATCGTTGAACGTCGACTGGAATTCACGCGACATGCGCCGCATTTTTCCCAGTGTCTGCCCAAGCGTGCGCAACATGCGCGGCAGGTCTTTTGGCCCTACGACGATGATTGCAATACACGCAATCACCATGAGCTCGGTCCAGCCGATATCGAACATGAGAACTCTCGTCCCTTAAGGAGACGCGATGCAGATTAGATCAGCTCGCCTTGGTCTGATCTTCAGCTTTCGCAGACGGTGCCGCGTCGCCGGCCTGATGGTCGATGGTCTTCGGAGCATCGGCAGTGTCGTCTTCGGCCATGCCTTTTTTGAAGCTTTTGATGCCCTTGGCCACATCGCCCATAAGTTCGGAAATCTTGCCACGTCCAAACAGCAGAACCACCACCACTGCGATGATCAAGATCTGCCAAATACTAATGCCCATACGCCAAACTCCTGATAAACGGCTTTAAAGCCCTTCGGCCCTTTTACAAAAACGGCCCTCTCCCTGCAACATACACCTGAAGAACATTTTTCGCCGTTAGACAGATTGATGACACCCAGGGCAGTCTCTTCTCCTAGACTTGGGACTCCTTGCGGGAAAAAACAAGCACGTCTTTAGGATCAGTATCAACCGCGACGTCCATTCCCGCTTCCCAAGTGCTTCCGGCACGAACTCTTGCCTGAACCGGATGGTCAAGACCATCGATCGCAACGGACAACAAATCGACCTCTCCGACGAATCTCTTTGACGTGATCCGGCCCGCAACTCCGCACAGGCCGGCCTCGTTCAGGCAAATTCCCTGGGGCCGGATGCAAACATCGACCCGATCGCCCTTCACGCCCTCAGTCACTTTCACAAGTCCAAGCGCAGTTTCAACACCCGCCGGGGTCACTGTTCCCTCGATCTGGTTCAGCTCGGAAAAGAATCGCGCCGCGAACAGGTCAACAGGCGCGTTGTAAAGCTCGGCTGCCGTCCCATGCTGGACGAGCCGTCCTTGGCGCATGAGCGCAATCCTGTCCCCCATCCGCATCGCTTCTTCAGGATCGTGGGTCACGATGATGCAGGTCGCGCGCGTTTCGCGGATCACGGCAAGGGTCTGATCGCGCACGCTGTCGCGCAATCGCTTGTCGAGGCCCGAAAAAGGTTCATCCATCAGCAAAATGCCCGGGCGCGGAACCAGGGCGCGTGCCAGCGCGACACGCTGCTGTTCACCGCCGGAAAGGGCATGCGGATAATCCGAGGCATAGTCCGCAAGACCAACCCTGCCAAGCGCAGCAAGAGCTGCGGTTTGCGCCTCCGGCTTTGACAGCCCCGTCAGACCGAACATGACGTTTGCAAGGATGCTCATATGCGGAAACAGGGCATAATCCTGGAACATCAGGCCGACGCCCCGCTTCTCCGGCGGCTGAAACACCGAGTCACCGGAGATTTCGCGTCCGTTGATCAGGACCTTGCCGCGGCTTTGCCTTTCAACGCCTGCCGCGATACGCATCAGGGTTGTCTTGCCGCAGCCCGAATGGCCCAGCAGGCACAGGATTTCGCCGGGGGCGACCGACAGGCTCAGATCCCTGACAGACGGCACGCCGTCGTAGTCGTGCGATACGTTTTCAAAAACCAGACCAGCCGCGATGGTGGCACCTGCGGTTCCAGGTGCACCCCAGCCCGGTGAACGTCCGTTTCCGGTGAACAATTGCGGCGTGTCTTCCTGCGGCATCAAACTCCGGCGGTCTCTTCCGCGTCGTCATCAAAGAAAGACCCGTCTTCTAAAGGATCTTCGTCTTCCGTCAATGCCGCTTCGTCGTTCGGCGTTGGAACAACAAAGGAAGCGGGCACCGCGCTGTCAAGCAGCCCGGCGCCTTTGAGCTCCTCAAGCCCCGGAAGATCCCGAACATTCTCAAGCCCGAAATGGACCAGGAACTGTTCGGTTGTTCCATAGGTCACGGGCCGTCCCGGCGTACGCCGCCGGCCCCGCATCCTGATCCAGGTTGTCTCAAGCAACACGTCCAGCGTGCCTTTCGACGTGGACACACCTCTGATTTCTTCGATCTCCGCGCGCGTGACCGGCTGATGGTAGGCAATGATTGCCAGCGTTTCGAGCGCCGCCCGGGAGAGCTTGCGCTGCTCCTCGACATTGCGGTGCATCAGATACGAGAGATCTTCGGCCGTCCGGAAACACCATTTCCCGGCAAGCCGCACCAGATTGACGCCCCGCGGTTCGTAGAGTCTCTGCAGGCGCTCCAAAAGCGCAAGCACATCCGTTCCCTCGGGCACGCGAAGGGTCAGTTCCTCGAGCGAGAGCGGTTCGCTGGACGCAAACAGTAGGGCTTCGACCATCCGCTGACCGGCAAGGTCGGCGTGGAGGTCTTCGCCAGCGTGTGCGCCAGGGTCCGCTTGCCCGTCTTCAGACGTCATGCGCGTCTTCCTTCACGATGGAGCGGATATAGACCGGAGAGAACGCCTCGCCCTGGCGTATCTCGACCTGGCCTTCCCGAACCATTTCCAGACTTGCCGAGAATGTGCTGGCAACGATGGTTGCCCAATCCTTGTTGTCGTAAAGATAGTCGCGCAAATAGGCATTCAGTGGTGCCCATTCGCTCACGCGGCCGACCAGCCTGGTAAGAAGTTCCCTTGCCTCCTGGAGAGACCAGACCGTCCGTTTCAGAACCCTCACGGACGTAACCGATTGTCTTTGCCGCTGAATGGCGTAAGCCGAAAGCAGGTCATAGATGGAGGCATCCCAGATGCTCTTCTGCTGCACCGACATGGTCTCCGGATCGCCGCGATGAAATACATCCCGCCCCTGCCGGTTCAGGTTCATCAGTTTTTCCGACACCTCGCGCATTGCCTCCAGCCGCCGCAGCCTGAAGGCAAGCGCCGCTGCGAGTTCTTCGCCCGTCGGTTCGTCTTCATCCTTTTGCTCTGGCAGAAGCAGCTTTGATTTCAGGAAGGCAAGCCAGGCGGCCATGACGAGATAGTCGGCCGCCAGTTCCAGACGCATCCGCCGGGCTTCGGCGACGAAGGTCAGATATTGTTCGACAAGTTGAAGGATCGAAATACGGGCGAGATCGACCTTTTGCGTGCGTGCCATGCCAAGAAGCAGATCCAGCGGTCCTTCGAACCCTTCGACATCCACAACCAGTTGCGGTTCTGAAATCGCGCGTTCTTCGTCAGCACTGACGGTGCTCAGCAGGTCGTAAGACCCGTCGTCAGAAACCTGTCTATGCGTTTCCAGTTCAGCCATTCATGCTCCGGTCAGGTGCCGTTCAACCCGGTGATGCCTCGAAACTCGTCCCAGGCCGCTGTCCTGTCGAAACCGGGTTCAGGCGGCTTCAGCCCATCAAGCGCCGCCGCGCAACGTCTTGCGGCTTCGCCGGCCAGGTCCGGGACCGCGTCGGCCACGGCCATCATCTCACTCATCTCACCATTGCAGTGCAGGACAATGTCGCACCCTGCTTCAATGATCTTCCGCGACCGCTCGACGTAGTCGCCCCCAAGCGCCTTCATCGAGATATCATCACTCATGAGACAGCCCGCAAACCCGATCTCCGTGCGGATGATGTCCTGAATGACCTTCGCGCTTTGCGTTCCGGCGGTGTCCGGGTCGATTTCATTGTAAATGATATGGGCTGTCATGCCCAATGACACGCCCGAAAGTGCCTGAAACGGGCGGAAATCCACGTCTTTTAGCGACGAAATGTCCGCTTCGACGCGCGGCAACTCCAAATGACTGTCGACGCGCGCGCGTCCATGACCCGGAATATGCTTGATCACGGGCAGAACGCCACCTGACAAGGCGCCGTCAATCATTGCCTGACCCAGTCTGGCCACAACGTCAGGATCGTCGGAAAGCGCACGGTCACCGATTGCATCGACCGTATCGGGAAAGCGCACGTCCAGGCAGGGCAGACAATCGATGGTGATGCCGACGTCGATCAGATCCGAGGCAATCAGCCGTGCGCCCAACCACGCCGCGCGCTCGCCCTTGACGGGGTCCGACCGGAAAAGGTCACCATAGAGTTTCGGTGCCGGATATTTCGGCCAGTTCGGCGGCTTCAGTCTTTGGACGCGGCCGCCTTCCTGATCAACAAGAACCGGGGCGTTCTGCCTGCCGACGGCCTCGCGAAACGCAGATGTCAACGTGCGAAGCTGATCTTGCGTTTCCACGTTCCGTGCAAACAGGATCAGGCCCCACGGATCGGCCTCCCTGAAGAATGCGATTTCATCCTGCGTGAGTGTCACTCCGGCACAGCCGGACACAAAAGCCTTGGTCATGACTCCGGCTTAACCGGCCCCCCCAGACGCGTCAAGAAAGCGGAAGCTTCCTCTTGCGTCCATCCCCTGAACTTGCAATCTACACATTCACAAACGCACCCAGTCAGGATTGGAGACCCCATGCGCGCACGACTCGACATACCAGCCGGCACGCTTCACAGGGTGTCTCACCGGTCTGAAATTCTCGGTCAGAACAGGCTCGGCGACACGGCGACCCGTGAGATCGTTGTTTACCTGCCGCATGGGCACGATGGCGCAGGTCTGCCGCTGCTGGTCGACATTGTCGGCTTCACCGCGGGTGGTCCGGCACACGCCAACTGGAAAAATTTCGGCGAAAACGTGCCGGAACGGTTGGACCGTCTGATCCATGACGGCGAGATGCCGCCGGTTGTCGTTGCCTTCCCGGACTGTTTCACGCGGCTCGGCGGTAACCAGTATATCGACAGCCAGGTCATGGGCCCCTGGGCCACCTGGCTGACAACCGAAATGCTGGAAGACATCGAGGGGCGGTTCAAATGCGGCGGCCGCGGTCTGCGGGCGCTGTTCGGAAAATCGTCCGGCGGATACGGGTCCATCGTACATGCCATGAAACACGCGGACGTGTGGTCGGCGGCGGCGTGCCATTCGGGCGACATGGCGTTCGAGCTGTGTTACCTGCCGGAGATGCCGAACGCCGTGCGTGCGATTGCCAAGGCCGGATCCATCGAGGCGTTCGTGACCGGTTTCGAGCAGGGCCCGAAATATCCGGGCAACGCGCTGCACGACCTGATGACGCTGGCGATGGCGGCAACCTACGACCCGGACCCGGACCCGGAAGTCTTTTGCGGCATCAGACTGCCCGTCGACATGGAGACCTGCGAAATCAACGAAGAACGCTGGCAGGCATGGCTTTCATGGGACCCGGTCCAGATGATCGACGATCATGTCGATGCGTTGAAATCGCTGAAAGGTCTCTGGATCGATTGCGGTTCCGTCGATCAGTACAATCTCGTTTACGGCGCCAGACGTTTGCGCCGGAAACTTGAGGCCCATGGTGTCGACTGCGTCTACGAGGAATTCAACGACAATCACTCGTCAATCGACTACCGGCTGGATCTGTCCCTTCCCTATCTGGCCAACAAGTTACTCGGCGCTTGACGCTGCCTGGTCAGCTTAACGGCCATTCGTGCGCTGTACCTTGCGAACCGGAAGCGGACAGGACAGAACCAGTCCGCCCAATACGATAAGTCCGGCTCCGACCGCTGCAATTGGCGAGGGAACCTCTCCCCAGACCAGATAGGCAAACAGGGCGGCCAGAACGACGCTGCTGTAATAGATGGGTGCCAGCGTCGCAGCGCCGGCGCGCCGGTAGGCGGATATGTTGAGTGACTGGCCGATAATGGCGACCGGACCGAGCCAGGCAAACGCCCACAGGCTGGACAACGGGATCTGCTGGTCACGGATGATCCAGATCACCGGTAGCGCCAGAAGCAGGGACGCAAAGACGTTGACATAGGCCAGGATTGTCACCGTGTTTTCGCGTTGGGCAATGTAACGCATGATGAGTGCTTCGCAGGCCATGAAAACAGCTGCCATGAGCGCCGCCACGACACCGTCCAGCGCAAGCGAGCTGAGACCGTCCGTGCTGCTGACCGACCTGACGACAAGATAAGCTCCGATCGCGCACAGGCCTCCGGACAGCCAATGCCGGCCGGTGATCAGCTCCTTCAGGATCAATCCGGCAAGGGCGATCGCGATGATTCCCTTGGTCAACCCGATGGCGGTTGCGTCTGCCAGCGGCAGGATGCTGGCGGCATAGATAGAGCAGGCAAGACCGCCGATGCCGCAAAACGCGCGCATCAGGTGAAGTTTCCAGAGCGGGCTCACGTTCGAGAAGATCGGCACACGCCTGATTGTCCCGAAGCCGACGATCGTTACAGCGCCACCAAGGAAACGCAGCCAGACAAGCACAACGACAGGCAACAGCCCGTCTGCAATCTTCCCGGCTGCGAAGATGGGCGTAAACGCTGCCATCCCCGCAAGGGCGAGGCCATAGGCAAGGGCAACATTTTCGCGGCGTATGAATTCGGAATTCGGCGGCATCAGGTCTCCTGCCTTCTGGGGACCAGATACCTACCAGCAAACCGGCGCGCCGTTCAGCTGCCAATTCGTAATGCCCGCCATGCACATACGCATACGATTGCGCTGTTCTGTGCAGTTACGTATAAGTTGATCATGAACTGGGATGACCTGAAACTGATCGACGCGGCGGCACGGATGCGGTCTCTGTCGGGCGCAGCCAAGGCGCTGAAACTGAGCCAGCCGCAGCTGAGCCGCCGCCTGAAGACCTTCGAGGACCAGGTGGGCGCTAGGCTGTTCGACCGGACACCAACCGGTCTCAAGCCAACCGAAGCCGGGTTGCGTCTCATTCCGCTGGCAGCGGAGATGCGCAAGAACGCGGATGCAGCGAGCCGCGTTTTGCCAGACCTATCGGGATCTGCATTGAAGGTGGTGCGGGTTGCCGTTGATGAAGTCCGTGCAAGGATCCTCACCGACAATTTCGCAGATCTGTGCGCATTCATGCCGGGCGTTGAACTGGAAATCATTTCCAGCCATCTGCACGCGGACCATCAATCGCGCGGCATTGAACTTCAGATCAGAAACTGCCTGCCTGAAACAGATACGCTCATTTCGCGCAAAGTCGGCGACGTTGCGTATGGTGTTTTCGGCTCCAGAAGCTACGTGAACGCAAATCCCGACATTTTGCATGATCTGAAATGTGCCGACTGTGACTGGCTCGGCTTTGCTCCGGATGATCTCTGGTATCCCGCCCAGGCCCGTTGGATGGAGGCCCGGAAGATCAGCCGCCCACGCATGCGCACGAATACGATGACAACGCTCATGAACATGACGGCGTCCGGTCAGGGCCTGGCCCTGCTGCCGGTGTTTATGGGAGATAGCCATCCGTCGCTGATCGGGATTACCGGCCCTCTTTCCGAGCTGACCAACGCTGAGCACATCATTGTGCACCGGGACGTGCGGCGCGAACCGGCCGTGCAAACCGCGATGAACGCCATCGCACGTGTCTACAAGGACATGGCGCCGCGTCTGACCGGTCTGGTTGGCGGGGCGAGACAGGCCGCGGAATAGCCCTGATCAAAAAGCCGGTGTTACGCCGCGTTCTGCGCTGATCGCCGGATCAGGGCTGGCGGCGCACGAAGCAATCCCCGCCCGCCCCTTTCAGGCTCTCGCAAAGGGTGTTGGCTTCGCTTCGCGATCCGGTCGGGATCCTCGCGCGGTAGAACACGCCGCGATCACCAAGGTCGGCGGAAACGATGACCGCATTCCGGTTGCCCAGTACGCCGGGATACTGCCGCTGCAGCCCGGCATAGGCGTTGCTCGCCGCAGCTGCGGAGCGTTGCGAGGTCACCTGGACGATGTATGTGCCGGACGGTATCGAACCGCTCGTGGACGTAGCCGCCGGCGCCGGTGCGTTTGCCGTGTTGGACAGGTTCAGCGGTCCGTCCTGTTGCTGGCTCGCAGCCGGGGCCGCCTGCGCAGCCGGAGCGGGTTGCGCGGCAGGAGCGGCAGCCACCTGTACAGGCGCCTGCGGCTTCTTCCTCGGAACGACCGTCGGAACCGGTGCTGCCGGGGCCGGTGTTTCGACCTCCGCCTGAACGGGCGCTTCGGTCTGGGTCACGATCTCGGGAACGGCGGGTGCGGCGGGCTCAACAGGTGCAGGCGTTGGCGCTTCCTGGACCTGAGGCTGAACGGCGGCCGTTTCGGTTGTGGTCGTCGTTTCCGGCTGCGGGGCCACGACAATCGGCTGCGTTTCAACAGGCACGGCATTTTCCGTCTCTGCGGCCGCGATCTGAGGTGTTTCCACACTTGCCGGCGGCGCAGTGATTTCCGGCGCCTGCGGTGCCGGGGTTTCCGCCGTTGTTGGTGTACTTATGACGGGTGCATTGTCGCCCGACACGATCGTGCCGTCAGGACGTACGATAACGGTCCGCACCTGCTTCGGCGTTCCAGGTGCAAGTTCCGAGCTTCCGTCGGAAGACGCCGGTGCCGGCGGCAATTCGACCGGTTGCGGCGTTTCCTGAATATTCAACCGCTCAGGAGCACTCTGCCCGGTGAGTCGATCCGCGATCTTGGTAGACCCTTGTCCGGCGGAGTTGGACTGGCTTTGCTCAGGGAAAATCTTCAACGGCTCCTGCAAGCCGCTGATCACAGGTGGCGGGCCACTTGGAACCTGAACCGAGCTGCCGTCATACAGGAAGAAGCCTGCTCCCCCAAGTGCGGCGACAGCGACAACCCCAAGGGCGACGTAAAGGCCGCGGCGCGAGCCGCCGGCGCTTTGTTCCGCTGCCACCTTCTCGGTGTCCGAATGCGGAGGCAACACCCCTGCTCCGCTGAGGCTGGGGTCGCTTTCCTGCATCGCGCGCGCAACAGCATCAAGGTCATAGCCCTCCGGCGGCGGCGGCGTGTCCTCGTCACGGTCTTCAACGTCCGGCACGGCGTTCGCGGCTTCGGGCCAGGCCATGTCGTCTATGTCATCCGCAGTGACGGCCGGATCGTGCTCCGGTGCTTCCGGTTCCACCGCAATCGGTGCACGCTTTTCGCGCTCCGGGAAATCGAGATCGGCGAACAGGGCGTCAATGCCCGCCGGGTTGTCCCTTTCGCCCGGCACGTGCGCAGCGCCGCCATCTGCGACATCTGCGGTATTCTGCGTGTTCAGCGCGGCAAAAAAATCGTTTTCGTCGATTGCCGGTCTGCGGACGTTTTCCTGGCGCTCGCTCGGGTGCCTGACGGGAGCGACAGGCGTTGCCGCGGCGACATCCGCGTTGGCCGATGGTCCCCCGGTCGCCACCGGGTATCGCGTCAGATCCGGGTCGCGGAAAGAAACTGCCGGTTCAGCAGGCGGCTGAGGCGCTGCGGGCTCTTCTTTCCAGTGGAATTCCTCTTCCCTTACGGGCGTTTCGGCATTGGCAGGAGTGCGAACGCCGTAAGGCTCGGCCTCTTCCGTGATATCCGCAAAAGCATCGGCAGCAGGGGCTATTTCCACGGCTTCGGCGCCCGGAGACGCCTTTCCAACTTCCTCGTCAACCGATTGCCGGAGCGCTCCGATGAGCTCGTCTTCGAGTTCGGCGGTCAGACCCTGCTCGATGTCGATCGCGACATTTGGCGCCAGCGGTTCGGCGCGTTGCGGGAAAACGCCACTGGTACCCCCAGCGAAATCGGTCGGCGTTTCTGTCTGTTCCGCCGTCGGTTCAAGGACCGGCTCGACATAAGTCTGCGGTGAATGCACGTCAGCTTCGGGCACAGCGGCAGGAGCATCCGCCTGTGGATTAGTGAGCTTTGGCCACAAGGGGGAAACGTTTTCGGCCCGTTCGTCCTCACGCTGGAGCGCATCCAATGGTGGAATGACAGCGGCAGGCGCCGTCGATTCGTGACCGCTGCGGGCGAAAAACTGGTTCCGGATCTCTCCAACAATGGGCGCAGGATGATTGTCAGGCCCCAGAGCAGAGCGTTCCGCCTTCCCTTGTCCGAACGCGGCGTCGGGAAAAGACGGTTCAACGCGCTGCGGCTGCGACACCGGCTTGTCGACGCCATCGTCCGCAAAGTCGTCT
This sequence comes from Pseudomonadota bacterium, assembly GCA_039818365.1. Lineage (GTDB taxonomy): Bacteria > Pseudomonadota > Alphaproteobacteria > Rhizobiales > Stappiaceae > Roseibium. Next base: position 9,659 of record JBCBUA010000017.1, on the reverse strand, counting down.
AGCCCCGCAAAGTAGTCTGTACTGCCAACGCGACCGCTGCTCACATTTGCACCCAATTGGTTGTTTTTGTGGACGATTCTTGCCAATTCCAGAAGCGGATCATCCATAGCAGGACGGTCCGTGTCAGCCGCTTCGGCCGACCCGTGCAAATCCGATTTGTCATTTTCGTAATCATTGGCCATGAGCTTTACGAAAACCGGTCCCGTTCACCTTGGCGTCCTCTACTTTGCCGCCGAGGACGTTGTACTAAGTTAGCGCATTTCTTCGGGCGCATTTACCCCCAGAATCGACAACCCCGCACCAAGTACCAAAGATATTGCACGAACCAATGCAAGACGTGCCAGGGTTAATTTCGGGTTACCAGTCTGAATAAACTTTAAATGCGGCGAATCATAGCCTCGGGTGTAATGCCTGCTCAAAGTTGTTGCCAGCTCATACAGATAAAACGCGATTCGATGGGGTTCGTGAGTGTTTGCAGCCACATTCACAATCTTCGGCCATTCCGCAACTTTGGCCATCAGTTCAATTTCGCCCTGGTCTTCAAGCAACGCCAGATCGGCTTGTTCAAGGTCAGCGTCCTCGAAACCCATCTCCGGAAATTCTTCCTTCGCCTTTCTCAGGTTGGACCTCAGCCTGGCATGAGAATACTGGACGTAATAGACGGGATTGTCCTTCGTCTCTTCCGTGACCTTCTTGAAGTCAAAATCGAGCGGCGCGTCATTCTTGCGGTACAGCATCATGAAACGCACCGGGTCAGACCCGACTTCCTCGACAACGTCTCTCAATGTGATGAAGTCGCCTGAGCGTTTCGACATTTTCACCGGCTCGCCGTCCCGCATCAGTTTGACGAGTTGGCAGAACCTGACAACAACTTCCGTCCTGCCATCGGAGACGGCCTTGCCGACGGCCTGCAGCCGCTTTGCGTAACCGCTGTGGTCCGCTCCCAGAACGTAGATGGTCTCGTCGAAACCGCGTTCGAACTTGTCCTGGAAATACGCCACGTCCGCGGCAAAGTAAGTATAGGATCCATCCGACTTTTTCAGGGCGCGATCGGTGTCATCACCAAAGTCGCTCGCGCGGAAGAGCGTCTGTTCCCTGTCTTCCCAGTCTTCGGGAACCTGTCCTTTCGGCGGCGGCAGCGTGCCCTGATAGATCAATCCCTTTGCACGCAATCCATCCAGCATGATGTCGATCCTGGATCCGTTTGCTCCGGCTCTTTCGTGAAGGGTCCTTTCTGAAAAGAACACTTCGTGCTCGACACCGAGCGCCGCAAGATCCTGCCGTATCAGGTCCAGCATCGAGGCGATCGCAACTTCCTTTACAAGCGGGAGCCAATCGGCCTCCGGCTTTTCCAGCAACGTATCGCCAAATTCGTCCTTCAGGCGCTGGCCCACCGGCTTGAGATAGTCGCCCGGGTAAAGACCCGGCGGGATTGCACCGATGTCCTGACCCAGCGCTTCGCGGTACCTCAGAAAGGCACTGCGCGCCAGCGTGTCGATCTGCGAGCCGGCGTCGTTGATGTAGTATTCCTTGGTCACGTCGTTGCCGGCAAATTGCAGCAAATTGGCCAACGCATCGCCGACAACCGCGCCGCGGATGTGACCGACATGCATGGGACCGGTCGGGTTCGCCGACACATATTCAACATTCACCTTGGGCGCAGGGTTCTGCGCGATCGCGCCATATCTGTCACCCGCCTCGAGGACACCCTTCAGGACGCCCTGCCAAACGGTCTGTGCAACGCGCATGTTGATGAAGCCCGGTCCGGCAATCGTCGTTTCGGTGACATCCGGATCTTCATCGAGTTTGCCGGTCAGTTTTTCGGCGAGCTCTCGCGGCTTCATGCCCAGGGGCTTTGCCAGGACCATCGCGGCATTGGTTGCCAGATCGCCATGTGCAGGGTCTCTCGGCGCTTCAACCACCACTCGTGAAAGGTCCGGCGCACTCCCGTTTGCATCTTTCAAGTCAAGTGTTTGCAGTGCATTTTTCACGCGCTGTGTGAAGTCAGCGAAGATATTCATTTCGTACCGTTCGAGCTTGGTCAGGTAAGCACAAAACACCCGCGCGCAGCAAAGGTGGTCTCCTCCGGCGCAACAGGGTGGTGAAGTCGATCAAGCGCCTACCCTAATTCCGGAGTGTCGTCAAACAGTCTGCGATGTTCGTCGAATGCGTACCGGTCGGTCATGCCGGCGATATAGTCGCAAATGCGGCGCGCCCGTTGCGGCTCGTTCAAAAGGGCGAGCCCTTCGTTCCAAGGGCTTGGCATCAGCTCCGGCTCGGACCGAAACCGGTCGAACAGATCTCTCACGATCCTTGCCACGATCTTGCGCACGGCCAAAACATCATCGTGCCGGTAGACGCGGGCGAACAGAAAGCGTTTCACTTCCTTTTCCGCAGACGCCATTTCGTCGGAGAAGCCGATAAGGCATTTGCCGGCCGACCTGATATCCGCCGCGTCCCGGGGGGCAAGTTCGGTGAGGTTCTTGAGGGAATGACGAATGACGTCCTCGACCATGCGGGTGATCGAGCGGCGGACGATCTCGTGGATCCGGCGGCTTTCCTCCAGTCCGGGATATCTTGTGTCGACTTCCTTCAGGATATCGGCAAGAAAAGGCACGGTCTGCATGTCTTCGACATCGAAAAGGCCCGCCCGCAAACCATCGTCAAGATCGTGCGCATCGTAGGCAATATCATCCGCGATGGCGGCCGCCTGGGCTTCGCCGCCCGGCCACGTGTTCAAGAGCAAATCCTGCTTTTCGGCATATTGCCGGATTGCGAAGGGAAGCTGGCCGCCCTTGAACTTGCCGAGCGGTGTACCGTCAGGCGCAACAAGGGGGCCGTTGTGTTTGACCAGCCCCTCAAGTGTCTCCCAGGCCAGGTTGAGACCGTCGAATTCGGCGTATCTGTGTTCCAGGCTGGTCACCACACGCAGGGACTGCGCGTTGTGATCAAATCCTTCGTAGGGAGCCATGCATTCGTGCATGACATCTTCGCCTTCATGCCCGAACGGGGTGTGACCAAGATCATGCGACAGAGCCAGGCATTCCGCGAGATCCTCGTCGAGGCGCAGCGCCCGCGCCAGCGAACGCGCGATCTGTGCAACTTCGATCGTGTGTGTCAGGCGCGTTCTGTAATGGTCTCCCTCGTGATAGACGAAAACCTGGGTCTTGTGTTTCAGGCGGCGGAAGGCCGAGGAGTGGATGATCCTGTCACGGTCCCGCTGAAACGGTGTCCGGGTCGGGCTCTCGGCCTCCATGAACAGCCGCCCCCTGCTGCGGGCAGGGTCTTCCGCGTATGGGGCGCGCGCCTGCGCACCGTAGCCAATGTCTGTTCTCATTTGAGGCCTGCCCCGGTTCAAAGCTGCGTCACCCAGTCTAATCGCGCGCTGCAGATTGACGCGAGCGCATTCAAAACTTACTTATCTGAACAAGTCAGGTTTCCAGCTCTTGGCCAGTTACAAGAGCCCAGTGAGTCGATTGAAGATGACCGATACACTTGAAAATCGAGTAACAGTGAGTGATCGCGCTGCCAAGCGCATCGCGAAAATTTTGTCCGGTGAACCTGAGGGCAGCATGCTCCGGGTCAGTGTCGAGGGCGGCGGCTGCTCCGGTTTGCAATACAAGTACGACGTAGTCGACCGTTCGGAGGACGACGACCTGGTGATCGAAAAGCCCGGGGCAACCGTGTTGGTCGATTCCGTCTCGCTTCAGTACATGGGCGGATCTGAAATCGATTTTGTCGACGATCTCATCGGCCAGTCATTTCAGATCAACAATCCGCACGCGACCGCCGGGTGCGGATGCGGCACCAGCTTCACGATCTGATCCCGGTGCTTCAGCGTTCCAAGCTGAAATGCGCTGCAGACACTTCAAAACAGGACATACCGGCCGATGCGGATTGCCACCTGGAACATCAATGGCGTCAAGGCGCGCATCGACACAGTCCTTGAGTGGCTGAAGGAAACTTCGCCGGACGTCGCCTGCCTTCAGGAAATCAAGTCGGTCGACGAAAACTTCCCGCGCCAGCCCTTCGAAGACCTTGGCTACAACGTGGAAACACACGGCCAGAAAGGTTTCAACGGCGTCGCGCTGCTTTCCAAGCAACCGCTTGAGGATGTCTTGCGCCGGCTTCCCGGTGACGACGACGACGAGCAGGCGCGGTTCATCGAAGCCTCGGTTTCAACCGAACAGGGCTCCGTGCGATTCGGATGCCTTTACCTGCCCAACGGAAACCCGCTCGGGACCGAGAAATTTCCCTACAAGCTCAGCTGGATGGAACGCCTGATTGTCCATGCCGAAAAGCGGCTGCAGGAAGAAAACGCCTATATCCTGCTTGGCGACTTCAACGTGATACCCGACCCGATTGACGCCAAGAATCCACAGAACTGGCTCAATGATGCCTTGTATCAGCCTGAAAGCAGGCAGCGCTTCAGAGCGCTCTGCAATCTCGGCATGACGGAGGCGGTGCGCGCCTGTACCGAAGCGCCGGAAACCTACACATTCTGGGATTATCAAGCAGGCGCCTGGCAAAAGAACAACGGGATACGCATCGACCACATCCTGCTGTCTCCCGAGGCCACCGATCTCATGTCCGGCTGCGGCATAGACAAGCACGTTCGCGGCTGGGAAAAGCCATCGGATCATGTGCCCGTATGGGTTCAACTGGCTGCGTAGTTTCGTATGTCAACGTAACTCTTGGCTCATCGCCACGGGAAACGCGCAAGACTTCGAATTATTACAAATAGCCTGGAGTACTTGCAGTAATCCTTCTGCATGGTACTCTTTCGGCAATGGGATAACACGACGCCTCTCCTCGCCTGCAGCGGCAAAAAGCGGGCACTGCGCCGGACCGGGAGCCTTCCCGGCGAAGGTGTTTCC
>JBCBUA010000017.1:0-4685 GCA_039818365.1 Pseudomonadota bacterium | reverse complement strand
AACATCAGTTGCACGTGCAGGTACAAGGGGTCCGACTACGGGATCGGCGAGTCGATCTGCCTCAAGAGCCCCAACGGCATGAAGATGGCGACCTGCTCGATGGTGCTGAACAACACGTCCTGGAAATTTTCAAACGCACCGTGCCCGCTTTCGCAGATGCAACCCCTCAAACGCAATGGTCCGCAAAGCGACATTCAAAGCCCGGTCGACAACACGCTCTCGACCCTAACCGGTGACGCGGCAGAAGAACTCGGCTGAAACGCCGGACGCATTCCGACGCATTTTCCGCCTTGCAACGCGCGTTGCAGAGTCTCACGTTACTGGGTTTTGAGCTGCTGCGCGGTGAGCATGTCGGGACGGTTTTGCTGGATCCAGCCATCGGCGAGCGAGCGTGCCTTCTCCCGGACAGGTTCCGGGGACACCGCAAAATACTGCTCATGCATCGCATTGATCCAGACGGCGTCTGACCCATCCGCCTGCTCTCTCGCGACGGTCAGCCACATGAGCCCGCGTGCCTTCTTCTTTTCGGAGGTCCCGATTGTGTAGAGCGTCTCACCGAGCCTTGCCTGGGCGCCGACATGGCCTTTCAGCGCGGCCAGATTGTACCAGCGCACCGCCATACGGTGATTGTTGTCCTGGTACATGCGTCCCAACTGGTACTGGGCATCCGCGTCGCCGAAATAGGACGCGGCATGGGTAAAGATCTGCCTTGCGCGCAATTCGTTCTTGGGAACCGCACCTTCGATACCATCGAGGTAGTATGAGCCAAGCGCAACAAATGCACTGGACACGAACGGTGCATCGGGCGCACTCGGACTGTCGTCGCCATGTTCGCGCACGATCTGACTGTAATACTGGAAGGCCTTCAGGTCGTCTTCCTGGACGCCGTCACCCTTGGCATACATCTCGCCAAGCTTCCACGCGGCCATCGGCTGTCCGTTCTCGGCAGCATATTGCAGCGAACTGAGCGCGCCCTCCTTGTCGCCGGAATAGTATTGCCGGGCACCGGCGCGCAACGCTTCTGTCGGCGACAGGGTTTCGCCGCCGATCGTCACGTCGGAATTGGATTGACCATCGAAAGCGGCGGCTGCGCCGCACAGCCCAAGGGACAGAAAGGAGCATGCCAAAACGCGTTTTCCGGTGCGCATGACCGTTGGCAACCAGCCGAGCCTGACAGACTCGTAATGACCGCCAAGCCGAAGTCCAGCGTCAGGCCGTTCGTCTTCGACGGCTTTTAATGTTGTTCGCGCCTCGCGCATTTCCTGTCTCTTCGTTCCGTCCTCGTACCCGGACGGTTTTCTTTTTGAGGTGCCCAAACTGGCCAAGCAATCCGGCTTAAGTTTGGCCATTGTTGGCTCAATTAAGACGATTTGCGGGTTTCTTCCGTTAGCGATTGCTCCAAGAACAATGCATGCATCATTTTCTGGACAACCGAACATTAGCGTAACGGTTGCTGCCCAAACATGGCTGAACGTGGGCAACTTTGATTTTCAAGGCTCTCAACCATCACTCTGTCAGGGAGTGTTGCCGAATTAGCACAAAACCGTGATTGCCCCCTGCCCCTTCACCTCCACATAAGCACAAGTGAGTTGATGATCGGTTTCCGTTGTCTGGACGCCCCGTCTCTGTTGAAAACGGGGGGTTTGCGGCAAAATGCTTTGCCGTTCTTCATTTGTCCTTCAAACTTGGCTGTGATTCGGTGTAGGAAACCAGACAGACCAGACACCATTCGGAAGCAACCCTTCAGGCGAGACGGAATGAGCGCAAAAGACGATTTGTTTGCCGGCAATGCGGCGCGAGCGACGACCATGGGTGAAGACACCCCCCAACCCGCGCCCGCGAAGAAGCGTCCGATCGCCGCTGTTCCGAACACCGAAGACTACTCGGCTGCTGACATCGAGGTTCTTGAGGGTCTGGAACCGGTTCGCCGCCGCCCGGGCATGTATATCGGCGGCACCGACGAGAAAGCGCTGCATCACCTCTTTGCCGAAGTGATCGACAATTCCATGGACGAAGCGGTTGCGGGGCACGCAACCTGGATCGATGTGTCGCTTGGGACAGACGGCTACCTGACGATCGTCGACAACGGACGCGGCATCCCTGTCGATCCCCATCCCAAATTCAAGGACAAGTCCGCCCTGGAGGTCATCATGACGACGCTCCACGCGGGTGGAAAGTTCGATAGCAAGGTCTACGAGACATCTGGCGGACTGCACGGTGTCGGCGTTTCCGTGGTCAATGCGCTCTCCGAAGAACTTGTCGTGGAAGTTGCCCGCAGCCGAAAGCTCTATCGCCAGACATTTCGCAGAGGACACCCCCAGGGGGCGCTCGAAATGGTCGGCGACACGCAGAACCGGCGCGGCACGCTCGTGCGGTTCAAGCCGGATGAAGAAATCTTCGGCAGGAATGCAAGGTTCAAACCCGCCCGTCTTCTCAAGATGGCGCGATCCAAGGCCTATCTGTTCGGAGGCGTCGAGATCAGGTGGCACTGCGATCCTGACCTTATCGATGCGAAGGACGCAACACCGGCGGAAGCCGTCTTTCACTTCCCCGGCGGCCTGAAGGATTTTCTGGCGGAACGCCTTACAAGCGAGCGCCGCGTTGTCGATGAAATATTTGCCGGACGGACCGACAAGACGGGAAAGCACGGGTCCGTTGAATGGGCCGTGAACTGGTTCGCGGGTGACGGTTTCGTCAATTCCTACTGCAACACCGTGCCCACGCCGGAAGGCGGCACGCACGAAGCCGGTTTTCGCTATGCGCTGCTGCGCGGCCTGAAGGCCTATGGCGAGCTCACGAACAACAAGAAAGCCAGCATCATCACCGGCGACGATGTGATGACCTCAGCCGGCGGGATGCTGTCGGTTTTTATCCGCGAGCCCGAATTCGTCGGACAGACCAAGGACAAACTGGCGACCAACGAGGCCACCCGCGTTACCGAAGCCGCCGTGCGCGACGCGTTCGACCACTGGCTCACGGCTTCCCCGAACCAGGCAAACAAGCTGCTGGAATGGGTGATCGACCGCGCCGACGAGCGCTTGAGACGCCGTCAGGAAAAGGACGTCGCGCGTAAATCGGCAGTCAGGAAACTCCGTCTGCCCGGCAAACTCGCCGACTGTTCAGCCAATCAGTCAGACGGCACCGAACTCTTCATCGTGGAGGGTGACTCGGCCGGTGGCTCTGCCAAACAGGCGCGCAACCGCTCGAACCAGGCCGTCCTGCCCCTGCGAGGCAAGATCCTGAACGTTGCCAATGCCGGCCGCGACAAGCTTGTCGCCAATCAGCAACTGGCGGATCTCATCCAGGCGCTTGGATGCGGAACGGGATCGCAGTACCGGGACCCGGATCTTCGCTACGAGAAGATCGTGATCATGACGGATGCGGACGTCGATGGCGCCCACATCGCCTCGCTTCTCATCACCTTCTTCTACCGCGAAATGCCGGAGCTCATCCGCAACGGGCATCTGTTCCTCGCCGTTCCGCCCCTCTATCGTCTCAGCCAGGGCGGCAAGACGCTCTATGCGCGGGACGACGCGCACAAGGACGAGCTGCTGGAAACGGCCTTCAAAGGAAAATCGAAGGTGGAGATCGGCCGCTTCAAGGGCCTTGGCGAAATGCTACCGGCACAGCTCAAGGAAACGACGATGGATCCGGCCAAACGTTCGATGCTGAAAGTCGCGGTCGACGAGATGGATATCGGCACGACCAACGACACGGTTGAAAGACTTATGGGCAACAAGCCGGAGGCAAGGTTCAGGTTCATTCAGGAGAATGCCGAATTCGCCGATGATCTTGATATTTAAGCGAAACCCACGGCTCATGCTTCCGGCCAGTTCAACCAGCCCGTCCCTGCAGAAGTTTTTTGACAGAAAACAAAGCGCACAACGTTTCGTCAGAATGGATTTTTTGTTGCAAAAACAGGCACTCGTTTTGAATTTTATTGCGGCGGGTGCAGGCACCGTGAAGCAGAAAAACAAGTGCAGCGCACCGCACTATTAACTCAGTTGGACATTATTGCTCGGAAATACTCGATTTTGTTGGAAATTTACCTCTAAGGCGCATTGACACCGGTGCGCATGAATGTAGTGTGTGCCCACGACAGCGCCGGAGGTTTCCGTCGACCTGTCGTTTAACAATCACAACATTCGGGCAAAACGCTCCATGTCATTTGATACTCTCGGTCTTAGCGAGAAGGTGCTCTCTGCAGTTGAAGCAGCGGGTTATAAAGAACCCACAGCCATTCAGGCCGGCGCGATCCCGCAGGTGCTGGAGCGGCGGGACATCCTCGGCATTGCCCAGACCGGGACCGGCAAGACTGCCAGCTTCACCCTGCCCATGCTGACGCTCCTTGAAAAGGGCCGCGCCAGGGCACGGATGCCGCGCACTCTCATTCTGGAACCGACGCGCGAACTCGCAGCGCAGGTGGAAGAGAATTTCGAGAAATACGGCACGAACCACAAACTCAACGTGGCCCTTCTGATCGGCGGCGTCTCCTTTGCGGAACAGGACAGGAAGCTTGATCGCGGCACGGATGTGCTGATTGCAACGCCCGGACGGCTTCTGGACCATTTCGAACGCGGAAAGCTGCTGCTTCAAGGCGTCGAGATCTTGGTCATCGACGAAGCCGACCGTATGCTGGACATGGGGTTCATCCCGGATATCGAGCGTATTTGCAAACTGATCCC
>JBCBUA010000016.1:0-37931 GCA_039818365.1 Pseudomonadota bacterium | reverse complement strand
GTGCGGCTGCGATGAACCGCGGCCGTTTTCGGGCTTCCAGGCATTGCTTCCGTCAGTGCAACATTTCGCCCGGTCTCAAATCAGGTCCCGCGCTGCCAGAAATCCGAGCAGCTCATCGTGAGACGTAAAGACATGGCCTGTCAGCCCCGCCTGTTCGGCTCCCTCAACATTGCCTTGGCGGTCGTCGACGAAAGCACTCTCGGCCGGGGCGTGGCCGTATCTCTCGCAGAGGCGCCGGTAGACAAGCGGATCGGGTTTCCTGGCCTTGAATTCAGCGGAGACATGCGCCTTTTCGCCGAATATCTCAACGACCTCCGGTGCGCAGACCGGAAAGGCGGACTTGAGCAGCATGCCGTTGTTGGTCAGGAGTGCCAGGTCGGTTTTCTTGCCAAGGCGGCGCACAAGGTCGAGAACATCCTGACGCGGACGCATCATCTGCCGACGGATGTCGGCCCAGGTGTCAAAGTCGATCGGATAGCCGAGAAGCTGCGCATATTGGGCGAGATAGCCTTCCGGCGTTGCCGGAAAGCCGGCCTCCGCCCGGCTTTCATGCGGTCCGCCCCAGACCGCGGCGTCGATGTCTTCAGCGGGACGGCCGGTCAGCTTTTCCAACAGGGCGAGGCGTATCTGGTGATCATAGTCGTAGAGCACCTCGTCCATGTCAAAGATGACGAACCTGATCCGCGGCATCCCCGATCCAAAGCTCCGATCAGACTGCGGTGCCGCCAATCGTCATTTCGTTGATGCGCATGGACGGCTGTCCGACCCCGACCGGAACCCCTTGCCCCTGCTTGCCGCAGGTTCCCATGCCGGGATCAAGCTTCATGTCGTTGCCGATCATGGCAACACGGGTCAGCGCATCGGGACCGTTGCCGATCAGCATCGCCCCTTTGACCGGAGCGCCAACCTTGCCGTTTTCAACCCGGTAGGCCTCGGTGCAGGAGAAGACAAACTTGCCGGACGTGATATCGACCTGGCCGCCGCCGAAAGAGACCGCGTAAATGCCGTCCTTGACCGACTGGAGGATTTCTTCCGGGTCCTTGTCGCCCGACATCATCACCGTGTTGGTCATGCGCGGCATCGGGATATGCGCAAAAGACTGACGCCTGCCGTTGCCTGTCGGTTCCATGCCCATCAGGCGCGCGTTCTGGCGGTCCTGCATGTATCCCTTCAGGATACCGTCCTCGATCAGGACGGTCCGGCTTGCCGGCGTACCCTCATCATCGACACTGAGCGACCCGCGCCGGTCGGGGATGGTTCCGTCATCCACGATCGTGACCCCTGGAGACGCGACGCGTTCCCCCATGAGCCCCGCGAAGGCCGAGGTTTTCTTGCGGTTGAAGTCGCCTTCCAGACCATGGCCGACGGCTTCGTGCAGCAGAATTCCGGGCCAGCCCGGGCCAAGCACGACATCAAAGGAACCGGCGGGCGCCGGAACGGCCTCCAGGTTCACAAGGGCCTGGCGCAGGGCTTCGTCCACGCCGCCCTGCCAATTTTCAGTGGTGATGAAGCGCTCGAACCCCTCACGGCCGCCACAGCCGAACATGCCGCTTTCCTGGCGCTCGTCATTGCCGGCAACCACGGAAATGGACAGCCGCACCATCGGCCGCACGTCACGCACCAGATGCCCGTCGGCACGCAGGATTTCCACCACCTGCCAGGACCCGGCGAGCGAGGCGGTCACCTGACGGACACGTGGATCCTTTGCGCGTGCATAGGCATCGATTTCCTGCAGGAGTTTGACCTTTTCCTCAAAGTCCGGGCCACCAAGCGGATTGGCGTCGGTGTAGAGTGACTGGTTCGTCCGCGCCGGTGCGGCCGCGTAGCTGCCCGAGTAGCCCTTCTTGACGGCGCTGACCGCATCGGCTGCGCGCTTGAGCGCCGCTTCGGAAATGTCGCCCGCATGCGCATAGCCGGCCGCTTCACCGGCGACGGCCCTGAGGCCAAAGCCTTGCGCGGTGTCATAGTTCGCCCCTTTCAGCCGGCCGTTGTCGAACACCAGTCCCTCTGTCTGACGGTATTCAACGAACAGTTCCCCGTCATCTGCTCCGGACAGCGCCTCCTGCGTGATTTTCCTGGCGGCGTCCAAACCGAGGCCTGACGTTTCTATGAGATCGGTCGTTGAAAGGGTCATGTGCGTATCCTGTTTTTGCCCGGATCCGTCCGGGCTCGTCCGCTTCCGTCAGCGGTCCGTTTTCCTGTTTCCTCAGAACATAGGGACAATGCGACCGTTTTTCACATGAAAAGCTGGAAAATTAACTTGAGCAGAATTTAACTTGAGTATAAATCTCCACTTTAAATCGTTGCCGCCTTTGGCGCAACGCAGCCAAGCGCGCCAAGTGACCTAGCCAATCCACTGAAAACAAAACGATATCCGCCGCCGACGCGCGCGGAGCAAGGGTTGTCTATGTCCAAGTTCATCCTGACGCCAATCGGGCGTTCCCTGAACGCCTTTCACGATCTGGCCGCACAGCGCGGCGATGGACTTCATCCAGCGCTGCTCGAAGCGCTGGCAAAGAGCGGGTCCGTTTCCGGACCGCCTGCCGACCGAGATCAGAACTCGGACAACGTTATCAAGGGCCGCTTCGGCTCGGGGGACGACACCGGGAACAGCGCACGGAAAGCTGCAAAATGAACGCGATCCTTGTTGCCATGCATCTGGTTGCCTGTCAGCCGGATCTTCTGATCTGCCAGGACATGTCCGTGGAAGCCAAGCGCTGGACAAGCATCGAAACCTGCCGGCAGGACAGGAGTGCCGAAATGGTCCGCGTCAAGCAGGGGTTGCCGGAGTGGGCGGTCGTCATGTCGCGCTGCCGGTATCTCATCGGCAGGGACCGCCGGTCGACGCCGGCTTTCTAGTGCTTTTTCCGGTCACACCTGAAAAGATTCCGGTTCGTTTATTCCGGCGATGGCTTGCCGGAAAGCCTCGATCTGCCGTAAAAGACCAATGCGATCCGCTCAACCAGACAACAACCGCCGACCATGAACCGATACGAAAACCCGCGAATACCGAGTGAAGCCCGCGTCCGATACCTGGATGGCGATTACCAGGTGGAAACGCCGGGAACGTTCGTGCGTTGCGCTGTGACAGGGGCGGCCATTCCGCTGGACGAACTCAAATACTGGTCGGTCGAGCACCAGGAAGCCTATGTCGACGCAAAGGCGTCGATGAAGCGGTATCTGGAAAACCGCTAGGACTGCGGCGGCCCGTCGAAGGATTTCGCGCGCAGCCTTTCCCGGACAAGCGCGACCAGGCGATCCGGGTCATCGATTTTCATCGCCACGTCCAGGACCTGCGTTTTCGCGGTCAACCAGCGAAACAGTTCCGTATCAGAGGACGCAAAGCGCATCGCGTCCTTGCGCGTGGTGACCAGTTGCAAACCCTGGTCTTCTGCCTCCGTCAGCAGTGCCCGTGCGTCCGCTTCCGAATACCGGTGATGATCGGCAAATGCGCGCGTCTTCCGAACCGTGCACTCCATTTCCTTCAGCGACGTAAAGAACTTCTGCGGGCGCCCGATACCGGCAAAGGCGAACAAATTCTCGCGTTGAAGGGCTTCGTTCGGCAGCGGCTGCACATGTGCGTGCAGGAGTGGAAGACCCTTGCGTCCCGCAAGGTGAACGGCTTCGTCGGCCTCGTCTCCCTTACCGATCAGAACAAGGCAATCGGCTTTTACGATCTGGACTTGCGCCGGTGCACGCAAGGGACCTGCGGGCAGGCACAGACCGTTGCCGAATCCAGTGCTGCAGTCGACCAGGACGAGGTTCAGGTCCTTGGCAAGAGAGGGGTTCTGAAAACCGTCATCCATGATGAGAATGTCAATCGGCTGTTCCTCCGAAAGGCGTGCGCCCGCCGGCCTGTCGGACGCAACGACCGTCGGCGCGTGTGCCGCCAGGAGCAACGCTTCGTCGCCGACGTCTTCCGCATCATGGGTTTTCGGGTCAACGAGAAGCGGCCCCCTGGTGCGTCCGCCATAGCCTCTCAGCAGAAATCCGGGCCTGAGGCCATCGGCCCGCAGCAACCGTGCCAGTTCGATCGCAAACGGTGTCTTTCCGGTGCCACCGACGACAAAGTTTCCGACGCATATCACCGGCAGCCGGCTCCGCGCCTTTGGTTTGCGGTGCATTCTGCGTCCCGAAATGCGGCCGTAGAGCCACCCGGCAGGCCTCAGAAGATGTGCCAGAGGCGGCAAGGTCCGCTGCCACCAAAAATCAGGTGCTCTTTTCATCTTCCGGTTCCGCGCTCTGTCCGCCGCCTGTTCCGCTCAAAAAACGTTTCAGCAGCTTCAGGGTTTTGCCGAGAGCGCCCCTTCCCTCCTCAACGAGCGATCTGGCCGTTTCAACTTGCTCGCTGACGCTGCCTGCATCGTGCAGGAGCGCTCCGACATATTGAGCGAGATCCGAAGGCTCACTGACCCGGATCGCCGCTCCCCTCATCCAGAAATCCTTGTAAACCCCGCGCGCATTGGCAACCTTCGGCCCGGTGATCAATGCAGACCCGGCCAGGGCCGCTTCGACGGGGTTGTGGCCACCAACGTCAACGAAAGATCCGCCCAGGAACGTAACCGGAGCGAGCCTGTAAAACAGCCCCATTTCACCAAGTGTGTCACCAAGAAAGACATCTGTTTTCGGGCCGATGGGCTCGCCGGAACTGCGCGCGACGAGTGCGAAGCCGCGCTCGCCGGCCGCCTGGGCTATCTCCGGAGCTCTGGCCGGGTGCCGCGGAACAAGGACAAGCAACAGGTCGGGAAAGTCCCGGCGAAGCCTTTCATACGCTTCAAACACGATCTCGTCTTCACCTGGATGCGTCAGCGCCGCCAGCCAGATACTGCGGCCGCCGATCTGCGACTTCAAAAGGGCCAGCGCCGTTTCATCCGCAACCGGTTCAGCTGCATCAAATTTCAGATTTCCGGGAACCTCGACGTTTTTGCATCCCATGGCGACAAAGCGGTCCGCATCCGCCCGGCTCTGTGCAAGGACAGCGTCAAGACAGCCGAAAACGTAACGCGACGTTTCCGGAATGCGGGACCAGTTCCGCCGGGAGCTGTCGGACAGCCTGCCGTTCAGAAGAACGAACGGTATGTCGCGGCCTTTCATGTCGTCGAACAGGCAGGGCCAGATTTCCGATTCCACGACCACCACCAGATCCGGTGACCAGTGGTCGAGAAACTTTCTGAACGGTTCAGGCGCGTCGTAGGGCACAAACTGGTGAAACGCGCCGTCCGGCAGCCGTTTGTCCGCAAGTTCCGATGCGGTCACGGTGACGGTGGTCAAGAGCACGTTGTGGCCGTCGCCGGTCAGCGCAGCGATCAGCGGAAGGACCGACATGGTTTCACCGACACTTGCGGCATGAATCCAAATCAGGGTCCCCTCGGGACGCGGACGTGCACCTGGTCCGAAACGCTCAGCCTTGCGGGCGGGAATTTCCTTTTGGGACCGACTTCGCAGGGCAAAGAGCACATGAAACAGTGGTGAAACGCCCTGTGCAGCGGCCCGGTATAGACGAAGCAGGACTGGGCGTTTTTCAGCCATCAGACCTGCCGACCAGTTCATAGGCACGCCTTGTGGCTGCGTTCAGGCCGTTTTCAACATCAAGGCGGTAGGCCTCAAGCGCCTCGTCCCCGGTCTCCGAAGGAACCCAGATCAAGTCACCAACAGCTATGCTGCCGCGACCGAAGGGCAGATTTATACTGGCCTTGTCCCAGCTGTTGAGCTCGATGCTCCGGCTCGTCGCCACCGCAACCGGCAGGATGGGGCGTCCGGAATGCTTTGCAAGCTGCACGATGCCCTCGCCCGCCTTGCGCGACGGCCCTTTGGGGACATCGGCGGTCATGGCGATGCTGTATCCGTCCTTCAGCGACCTGACGGCCTCGATGAACCCCCGCATGCCACCACGTTTCTTGATCTGGCGCGCGTTGCGTCCGCCGGACGCCCTGATCAGTCCCAGGCCGAGCTTGCTTGCGGCAATCGCGTTCACTTCCCCGTCTGCCGACCGGGATATCATGACCTTGGCGGGCCAGTGTTGCGGTTTTGCGAAAGGCACCATGAAGTGTTGTCCGTGCCACATGGCCACGATCACCGGAAGCTGTTGCTCGGTTTCATCGTGCACGCCTTCCGGTTCTATCACGAACCTGTTGGTGCGATAGACAAGTTTCAGCCATGCGGCCATTAGCGAGCCGACAGTAGCCAGTACCCAGGGATGGCGGCCAAGGCGTTTGATCATTCTGTTATCGCCTGATGAGTTCGTTGCTATTCCGCCGTGTCGGGATCAAGGAGACGATGCATGTGCACGATAAAGTACCGCATGTGAGCATTGTCGACCGTCGCCTGCGCCTTGGCTTTCCAGGCCTTGTAGGCTTCCGCGTAGTTCGGGTAGATGCCCACGATGTCGAGCTCGTCCAGATCCCGGAAGGTCAGCCCTTCGGGAGTTTCCAGTTCTCCCCCGAAGACCAGGTGCAGAAGCTGTTTCGGGGTGTCGGTCTCGCTCATGAGCATCCTCGTTCATTTCGTGAAGCCGCAGCCCTTTACCGGAGAATGTCTCCGAGCACTGCGCGCACAGGTCCTATAAGCCCGGTCGATGCCGCGATCAATGCCGGGTGGCCTGTCCGTGGACGATTGTAGGTCAAAACCCCACCGTCCACGTCCGTCAGAACACCGCCGGATTCCTGAACCACAAGATCGGCGGCCGCAAGATCCCAATCGCTCGGGCCACCGCGCGCCGTCCCGACATCGATGCGTCCCGCTGCAACCACCACGAGACGGTATGCAAGCGAGCGGAGGATTTCCGTTTTCTGAAATCCGGCTGCCAGCACATCGGTGTTCGAGACAATGGAATGCGGGCCGGTCAATGTCGCTCCGCAGACATCATGCCGGCCGGAAACAGAGATCGCGCTGGCGTTTAAAAACGCACCGCCACCGGCACGCGCGGTGAACATTTCGTCCCGGATGGGACAAAAAACAGCCCCGGCAACCGGACGACCGTCTTCAACGACGGCAACCGAAATCGTCCACTCGTCGCCACCGGACAGAAAAGCCCGTGTCCCGTCTATCGGGTCGACGATGAAGACGCGCCGGCAGTTCAGCCGTGCCCGGTCGTCAGCGGTTTCCTCAGAAAGCCAACCGTAGTCCGGGCGTTCGCTCAAAAGGCGGTCGGCAAGAAACCGGTCAACGGCAATGTCCGCTTCGGAAACAGGAGACTTGTTTCCCTTGAACCAGGTCTCTAGTCCCTGGCCGAAGTAACCGAGTGCCAGTTCGCCGGCCTGGCGCGCTGCGGCTTCCAACAGCTCCATGTCGGCGTCCGGCTCGCGCTCGCGGTTGTCCAGTTCAGCTTCCGGCAAGCGCCATTCCTTCGATCATGACGGAAGGGGTCGCTGCCGAGTAGCGGTTGTCGAGATCGCTTCCCGGGATCAGGCGTTTGAACATGTCATTGAGATTGCCGGCAATGGTGATTTCACTGACCGGTTCAACGATTTCGCCGTTTTCGAACCAGAAGCCTGCGGCGCCGCGCGAATAGTCGCCGGTGACACCATTGACCCCGTGACCGATGAGGTCGGAGACCAGCAGGCCGCTGCCGGCGTCTGCCATGAGCTCCTCCATCGATTTTTCACCGGGCATCAGGGTGACGTTCGTGGCACCGGGTGCCGTTCCGCTCCCGCTCCGGTGCGCGCGGCCATTGGGCGTGAGACCGAGCTCACGCGCCGATGCGCCATCAAGAAACCAGTGCTGGAGAACGCCGTCCTCGATCATGTTGAGCACGGAGGCAGCCGTACCCTCTCCATCAAACGGGCGCGTCGCGGCTCCGCGGCGCTTGAAAGGATCGTCGACCACCTGAACGCCCGGTGCAAAAACCGCTTCGCCCATGCGATCCTTCAAGAAGCTGGTCTTGCGCGCGATCGACGCGCCGTTGATGGCACCCGTCAGGTGACCAAGGATACTGCGCGCAGCGCGCGATTCATAAATGACATTGGTTGTCCGGGTGGAGAGCTTTTGCGGATTCAAGCGGCGGACCGCCCGTTCCCCCGCCCTGCGGCCAATGTCCGCGGGCCTGTCGAGATCCTCAAAATAGGTCCGGCTGTCGAAGTCGTAGTCCCGTTCCATTCCGGTGCCTTCACCTGCGACCGCCGTCATCGACATGCCATAGCGAGAGGTCATGTAGGCGCCCTGAAAACCATGGCTGGTGGCCAGCACAACACCGGCAAGGCGCCTGGAAGCTCCTGCCCCGCCGGATTTGCTGACGCCCGGCACAGCCAGTCCGGAGGCCTCTGCCTCGAGCGCGATCTCGGCCAGGGCGTCGGCTGTCATTTCCTTTCCGTCGAGCAGTTCCAGGTCCGGCAGCTTTCTGACAAGCAGGCCATCGTCGGCAAGGCCCGCAAACGGATCTTCCGGAGCGACCCGTGCCATGGCGACGGCGCGTTGGGCCAGCGTGTCGGGATCATCCAACTGATTGGCGGAGACGGCCGCGGTCTTTCTGCCGACAAACACGCGCAGGGTGACATCGTCCCCTTCGGCGCGCTCCGTTTCTTCGACCTTGCCTTCGCGGACATCAACCGAAAGGGACACGCCCGTCACGGCAACGGCATCGCAGGAATCCGCTCCGGCCTTCCGGGCCGCATCGACGAGACGCACCGCGCGCGACTGCAATTCGCTCTGATCAATCATTTCCGACATTCATTCCGCCTTGATGTGACTGTTTCGGTCGCCCCGCTTCGGCTGTTGTTTACGCCCAGCGCCGTGGCTCCGCAACAATTTGAGGACACTGCATTACATAGTGGCGTCGCCAGCGTATTGAACCATCTCCGGTATTTCGGTTTCGTCCCAGTTCGGACACAGGCGTGAACAGATCGTTTTCAGCCTGCTTACATTCCAGTAACCCTTTTTGAAATCACAGTTTTTTAACTCTGTCTCTTAAGTGGTTCACGACTTTTCTCAGATAGCTTTCACCGCATCAAGAGACCAAAAGGTCCGACGGAGAGTCATTTGAGGCGTCAAACAGAACAACAGGTGCCGGCGGCAACCGGGAACGATGCAGAAACACAACTGCACCCCGGTTGCCTACCGGTTCAATTCTCACAAAGGCTCGAATCCCGTCCGGGAACCCCTTCTCTTCCCGCCGACATCTTTCTCGATCAGACGCGGGTCGTCTACAAGCGGCGCGTCGCCGGTGTGCCCGTCAATGTTGTCGTGCCGGTCAGTGGCTTCGACGGCGTCATGGTGCGCATCGTGCCCGGTCAGGCGGCCGGCAGCATCGTCACGGCCCTGATCCTCAAGCATCCCGACAGCGCATTGTCGATCACGCTCGCGGAAACCGAACATTCCGACGAACTTGCGATCCTGTGGAGCCGATGGGCGCACACCCTGAAGCTTCCCATGCTGGTCTGCGACCTCGGCGGAGACGTCAAACCGATTGACGCCTACAGCGCAACGTCCTCCGATCAGCCCGCACCGCGCCGCAAGCTGCGCCTGCTGACCGGACGCCGCCCCCGCTTCCTGAACAAGCGGTCAACGGGAAGAAAAGACGGCACGTCGGAGAATTTCTCGCACGAACGTGAAATCATCGCCCGCACCTGAGGGCAAACCCGTCCGCCGTCTGAAATCCGTTTTCTAAAGAGCCGAGCCGATCAGCGCATCGGCAACAAAACCGGCAAAGACGATCCATCCGTATGTGCTGTTGGAGCGAAACAGCTTCAGGCACTGGTCGCCATCGTCGATGTCCAGAACCACGACCTGCCACATCAGATGAACCGCGCCTGCCAGGATCCCAGCGAACGCAGCCGGACCCGCATCGGCAAATGCCGCGGCTAGCCCGAACAGCACCGTGGCAAGCGCGTAGAGCGCGATGAGAGCCGGCTTTGTATGGGATCCGAAAAGCCGCGCCGTGGAGCGGACCCCGACCAGCGCATCGTCTTCCTTGTCCTGGTGGGCGTAAATGGTGTCGTAACCGATCGTCCAGCAGATGCCGCCGAAATAAAGCAGAACCGGCGTGAGGGCGAGCGATCCGAATTCCGCGGCCCAGCCCATCAGGGCGCCCCATGAAAATGCAAACCCCAAAAAGAGCTGGGGCCAATCAGTGACGCGTTTCATGAACGGGTAGATGGCAACGGGCACGAGCGAGGCAATTCCAAGCGCGATCGAGAATGTGTTGAACTGGACAAGCACCAAAAAACCCAGCAAGGCCTGTACAACGAGGAAGATCCTCGCCTGGGTCTTGGTCACCTGGCCGGCAGGGATCGGGCGCGAGCGCGTCCGCTCCACCTTCGCGTCGATATCGACGTCCACGATGTCGTTGTAGGTGCAGCCGGCACCGCGCATGGCAACCGCCCCGACGAAAAACAGCACGAGATGCCAGATGTTCGGAAGAGCGTTTCCCGCAGCAACGGCGGCAAGCGCCGCCGACCACCAGCACGGCCACAGAAGCAGCCACCAGCCGATCGGGCGTTCCCATCTGGCAAGCCGCGCGTAAGGACGCAGTCCGGCCGGCAGTTTCGTGTCAACCCAGTGCCGCTTGACCGCATCCGCGACTGGCCCGGTGTCTCTGGTGGAGAAAAACATCAGATGCCCTTTTCGAATTCGGTTCTTCTACCGAATTTCGGACCGGATTACATCTTGCAAATGGTCACAGCCTGTTCATGGTCCCCGGCGCCGATCTGCGTTGCGACGTGTTTGCGGCAGGCGATGCTCCGTGATAGACCGCGATCTCACATGGTCGACTCAGGTCACGCCCTGCCGGCCCGATGGTTCGTTTGAAGAGATCCGCTTGACATGAAACTCCTGCTTATCGGCTCCGGCGGCCGCGAACACTCTTTGGCGTGGGCACTTGCCAAGTCGCCGAAACTGACGAAGCTCTACGCCGCTCCAGGCAACGCCGGGATTGCCGATCTGGCAGACCTCGTGCAGCTCGACGTCACCGACCACGCGGCGGTCATTTCCTTCTGCAAGTCGCATGCGGTCGATCTCGTCGTGGTCGGCCCCGAAGCGCCTCTCGTGGCCGGCCTCGTCGACGATCTGGATGCCGCCGGGATCAAGTCGTTCGGCCCGACGAAAGCCGCCGCGCAGCTGGAGGGGTCCAAGGCATTCACGAAGGGTGTTTGTGACGAGGCCTCCATCCCGACGGCTGCCTATGGCCGCTTCACGAACCGGGAAGACGCGCTCGCCTACCTGCGCGAAAAAGGGGCTCCGATCGTCGTAAAGGCCGACGGTCTCGCCGCCGGCAAGGGTGTCGTTGTCGCCCTGACGCTTGCAGAAGCGGAAGACGCTGTCACAGCATGTTTCGACGGATCTTTCGGTGACGCGGGCGCGGAGGTCGTTATCGAGGAATTTCTCGAGGGCGAGGAAGCCAGCTTTTTCGTTCTCTCCGACGGGGTCAACGCACTCCCGCTTGCGACCGCACAGGACCACAAGCGCGCCCATGACGGCGATGAAGGTCCCAACACGGGAGGGATGGGCGCCTATTCGCCGGCGCCGGTCATGACGCAGGACCTGGTCGACCGGGTGATGACGGAGATCATCACGCCAACGGTTGCAACCCTGGCCGCACGCGGGACCCCCTTCAAGGGCGTGCTGTTCGCCGGGCTGATGCTGACCGATGAAGGCCCCAAGCTGATCGAATACAACACGCGTTTCGGAGACCCGGAATGTCAGGTCCTGGTCATGCGCCTGAAGAGCGATCTTCTGGACCTCATACTGGACAGCGTCGAAGGGCGCCTTGCCACCGCCCATGCGGACTGGCACGACGAGGCGGCCCTGACCGTCGTCATGGCGGCAAACGGCTATCCGGCAGGATATAAAAAGGGCACCGAAATCCGCGGTCTGGAACAGGTTGGATCGGACAAGTTGCAGGTGTTTCATGCCGGAACGAAACGCGACAATGGAGCGTTGCTTGCCAATGGTGGCCGGGTCCTGAACGTAACGGCGCTCGGCAATTCGGTCGCGGACGCGAAGGCACGGGCCTACGATGCGATCGGGAACATAGACTGGCCGGATGGATATTGCCGGAGCGACATTGGGTGGCGCGCAGTCGCGCGTGAAGCAAAAGAGCAAGGCTGACGCATTCCGGCCCGGTGGCGCGCGCTCAAGAGTGCAAACGCAGCAGCGGGAAGCACATTGCAGCGCCAAAGGGCAGCCAGGCTGAGTTTGTTTCAGCATCGAGGATATGATTTTGACGACGGAACTGCCGGACCTTTTTCCGACCTTCGACACTAAAGTCATACGCGCCAAAAACACGGACTTTTTCTGCCGGATCGGCGGCTCGGGGCCGCCGCTTCTGCTGCTTCACGGCTATCCCCAATCCCATGTCATCTGGCACAAGATCGCCCCGGAACTTGCCGCCCGCTTCACGCTGATCATGCCGGATCTGCCCGGTTACGGACAGTCTTCGATCCCGCCAAGATCGCCCGACCACGGCACATATTCCAAGCGCGCCTGGGCAGCGGCGTTCAACGAGATGATGCACGTCCTCGGTTATCGGACGTTCTTCCTGGCGGGGCATGACAGGGGCGCGCGTGTCGGTTACAGGCTCGCGCTGGATTTCCCCGGTTCGGTCGAGAAGCTGGCCGTACTCGATATCCTGCCGACATCTGATTACTGGGATCTGATGGACCGACGCTTCGGGCTCAAGATCTATCACTGGATGTACCTCGCCCAGCCGTTTCCGTTTCCCGAAAAGATGATTGCGGCCGCGCCCGTCCGTTTTCTGGAGCACACGCTTGCCAGCTGGACAGCTGCGAAAACCCTGGATTGCTTCTCGGAAGGTGCCCTCGAACATACCAGGGACTGGTTCTGCCGGCCCGATCGCATCTCCGCAAGCTGCGAGGACTATCGCGCCGGCGCGACGATCGACTATGAGCACGACAGGGCCGACCAAGACGCTGGAAAGATGATTTCGGCCGACCTGCTGGTTCTTTGGGGCAGCAAGGGCATCGCCGCAAGTGTCGATGACCCGCTGGCGGTCTGGCACCGGTGGAACCGGAAGGCGCTGGGATTGTCGCTTCCTGGCGGCCACTTTCTGCCCGAAGAAGCCCCCGACGCAACGGCGGATGCCTTGCTTGACTTTTTCGGCAGCTGATCGAGTGGCCGGTGAACAGACCTCCGTCGAATGACCGAACCACCAGAAGTTCTCAGGTCGAAAAACTCTTTCAAAAGTTGAATTTACCAAGAAAATCAACGAAGTTCTTAATTGTATTTAAGAATTTCATTCAAGACAATTTAACTAATCTATCATATTAAAACTTACGGCGACGAAGGTTTGCAGTGAGGACCACAAAGGACATCCAAACACACCTTGCAGACGGCATCGCCAGTGTGTTCGCAGCTACGGCTGCCGGGGGTATTTGTGCTGGGTCTGGGCAGACAGAAGTCGAAAAAACCAAAAAACCTGCGGGACAGCACTTCTCGCCGGCCCCAATCGAACACCTTCCTCGACCGCATTGTTGCGCGCCTTTCTCCAAAAGACGATCTGAATTTCGAAAAGCCGATCAGGATGGTGTTCCTGTCCTTCCTCGGGCTGATCGTCTGCATCCTCATCGCACAGAACATTTCGTCCGAGTTCCGGAACCTGCGCGAGCCGCAGGAAGCGATCGTCTCCACCGCAGAGCGGCTGGTGATGCAGCAAAAGAAGCTCGGTGCCGACACACTTGCGGATGTTTTCAGAATTCTCGACCATGGCACCGACCTTCAGGATGCCATTCGCACGGAGGATCAACGCAAGATTAGACGTCTTGCTGCGGCGCTGTTTGCATCGAAGTCCAGCCGCCGCGACGTTGTCGGTCTCTCGATCTACAGCCCCGACATGACACCGGTCTATCCGGCGGAGGCAGCGCCGGTCACCTTCAAGACGGAGGCGGGGCGCGCAGTACAACCAAACGAAATTGCCGCCGGAATGCATGACGGAATTGAGTTGGGACCGGACAAGCGCCTGGTCGTCAGCGTTTTGCGCCCCTGGATGTCCGACGGGCAATTGCTCGGTTACCTGAAACTGACAACCGATATCGAGCGTTCGCTGGCGCTTGCGAGCACGGCCGTCGACGCCCAGATCGTCAAGACCAACCTGCAGCAGGGCCGCCCCGACAGGAAAATCCACCGGGTGCTCGGAAGCTTTGCGCCCGACGGCCTCGATCTGGATGTGCTGTCTTTCGTCGGCCTTGGGACGGGCCTTCAGCCACTCTCCATTCAAAACGGCAGGATCTACATGGTCCGCGACCTGCCGATCGCACTTTCCCGCGGCGATCAAGAGTTCACGCTGCTGGTCATCAACGATGTCACCCGGAACATCTGGGCGTTTTTGAGGGGCATATTAGTCTCGGTGCTGATCGGCGTGGGATTGTCGCTGATCACCTGGGCGGTGGTCCAACGCCTGCTGTCAGGCCTGCAGTCGTCGGTTCAGGTCACGCGGCACCGCCTGGAGGCGGAAGTCCGCGACTATACCGACCAGTTGGAGAGCAACGCCTCGAAGCTTCTGGAAGCCCAACGCATTGCCACGGTCGGAAGCTGGGAACGGGATCTTGAGACAAACGAGGTCAGCGCAACGGAAGAATATTTCCGGATCATGCATATCGACGGAAATCTGCCGTCGGACCAGATCATTGACAGGGTCTACGCACAAATTCCCGAGCATGAACGCCGGGCCGCGAAGCTCATGGTCCAAAACGCGGTCGAGACTTGCGGTGAGTTCGACTTCGAACACTCGCTGATCCCGGAAACCGGCAAACCCCGCGCCCTGCACATTCGCGGCTATGTGGAGCCCGGTCCGGATGGCAAGGCCGCGAAGGTCGTCGGTACGGTTCACGATATCACCGAGCGCAGCGAGGCAGAACGGCGGAACCATCTGCTGGCCAACATCCTGGAATCGTCTCTCAACGAGATCTTCATTCTGGACGCCGCCACGTTCCGGTTCAAACATGCCAACCGCTGTGCCCTGAACAATCTCGGGCACGGGCTGGAAAATCTGCAGACGATGCATCTTTGGGACGTGAACTCGATTTACAACGAGGATGCCATCAGACACCAGGTCCGGCCGCTCCTTGCCGGAGATCTTGAGGGCATCGCCGCCGAAACCGTTCACCGGCGCAAGGACGGCAGCGAATATCCTGTCGAACTGCGGATCCAGCTTCTGAAAGACACCGACGAAGACCTTTTTGTCATTATCGCCAACGACGTGACGGAAAGGGTCATGCGGGAGACCGAGACGCGCGAAGCAAGAGTGCGCGCAGAGCGGCTGGCCTATTTTGATCCGCTGACAAAACTGTCTAACAGGGCCGGGTGCCAGCGCGATGCAAAGCTGCGGTTCGAACGGGCGGACAAGCCGGCGTTTCTGGTCCATGTCGACATGGACAATTTCAAGCGCGTGAACGATACGCTTGGCCACCTCGCAGGCGATTACTGCCTGGAGGAAACAGGGCGCAGACTGCGCGAAGTCTCACGCGGTCTCGGCACTCCCTATCGCTGGGGCGGCGACGAGTTTGTCATCATTGCCGAAAACGCAGGTTCGGACCCCAACGAACTGTTCGAGCGCGCCCGGCGCCTCATGCGCCTGCCTATGGAATTCAATGGCAACCGGTTCTGGCCAACGGTCAGCATGGGCATCTCGCTGTGTCCGCAGGACGGCTCATCCTTCGAAGACCTGCTTTTCAACGCAGACCTCGCGCTTTACCAGTCGAAGGAAAGCGGCAAGGACCGGTTCACGTTCTTCACCTCCAGCATGAAAACGGAGAGCGAAACGGAGGCGCGGATCGAGCGCGAACTGCAAAATGCGGTCAAGGACAACCAGTTCTTCATGGTCTATCAGCCGCAGGTCAATCTGCGTTCGCAAAACATCACGGGCATTGAAGCGCTGATCCGCTGGGACCACCCGGAGCGCGGCGTCCTGTCACCTGCGGAGTTCCTGCCGGTCGTCGAAAAAACCAGCCTTGCTCCGGTTCTCGGCGAAATCATCATCGACAGGGCATTCGCCGCGGCCAAACACTGGCTGGTCAGTGGGCTCGATTTCGGCCGCATCTCCGTGAACGTGTCGCCTTCTCACCTTGCTTCCGGCCTGCTGGTGGACCATTTCAAGGCAGCGATGGCCAAATACGAGATCGGTGCGGAGCGGATAACCGCCGAAGTTCTGGAATCGGTGTTTCTGAATGACAACCGGTCCGGCCATCTGGCAGCGCTCAGGGAGCTGTTCGAGCTTGGCGTTCATATCGAGCTTGATGATTTCGGGACGGGCTATGCATCGCTGACCCATGTTGCGGACCTGCCGATCAACGGACTGAAAATCGATCGCTCCTTCACCAACCAGATGATCGACGATCCGCGAAAGGAAGCGGTCGTCAACCAGCTGGTTCACCTGGCAAGATCGCTGAATGTCGCCGTCGTCTGCGAGGGTGTCGAAACCGAGGCGCAATACCACCGTCTGCGCATGATGGGAGACTTTTCCATTCAGGGCTATCTGATCGCCGAGCCGATGCCGCTCGATCAGATGACTGAATGGATGACCGAAGCATCCGACGACCTCTACTTCGTCATCTGACACCAGAGCGCATCGACAGCCCGGGCAACCGGCCGGCCAGACGCTGTGCCGAAAACCGAACCCTTGGAAATCGGCGGCGGCGTCCCCATGTCAATTCGGGCGATTGATGAAAGGACGGCGGACGCGATGACCGCACATATGGCGACCTCCACGGCACCTCCACGTATCGGGCTTGCCCTTGGTGGCGGTGGTGCGCGGGGACTGGCGCACATTCCGGTTCTTGAAGCTTTTGACGATCTGGGTCTGAAACCTGCCCGCATCGCCGGAACCTCGATCGGCGCAATTCTCGGAGCCGCCTATGCCAGCGGATATAGCGGAGAAGAGATCCGGGCGATCGTTCTGAAACTGTTCGCCGACCGCAACAACGTTCTCTCCAATGTCTGGAAATTGAGACCGAAGCGGTTTGCCGACATGTTCCGGGCCCGTCCGGTGCAACTTGATCCGGAACGCGTTCTCGACGTGTTCATCGCCGAGCACCTGCCTAAGAGCTTCGAGGATCTGCAAATTCCGCTGCGCATCCTCGCAACCGATTTTTTCGGGTGTGAAGAGTATGACTTTGAAGACGGCCCTCTCCTGCCGGCGATTGCGGCTTCGATCGCGATACCTGCCATCTTCCGGCCACTGAAGCAGAAAGGCCGGTTTCTGATCGACGGCGGTGTCGTCAATCCCCTGCCCTTCGACGGCATGCGCTCCGATTGCGATATCGTCGTCGCGGTGGACGTCGTCGGCGCGCCCGTGCCACGGTCCGACGGTTCGGACATCAACATGCTGGACGCCCTATTCGGTTCGTCGCAGATCCTCATGCAGACGATCACGGCCCAAAAACTCAAGCTGGAACAACCGGATATCCTGGTACGCCCGCCCCACGACACGGTCCGGGTCCTTGATTTCTTGAAAGCGGAGCAAATTCTCGACAGGGCAGAAGCGCTGAGAGCGTCCACGAGAGAACAACTGTCAGCACTGACAAAACAACCTATGATAGTTACTTGAAAACACCTAAGTAAATTTCACCATCCAAGCTACTTTTCTTGTAAATAAGCCGGAAATTAATTTTTTTTTAATGCCACTGGGAGATATTATTCTTAAAAACCAGAGGTAAGACAATGCATAAATCAGGGTCTGCGGATCTGGAGAATTGTCCAGTTCCCGAGGATTTGCTGAAACATCTGCTCGAAGCGACGATCGCCATCGTCAAGGATGTCGGGATTGAACTTCCCGAAAAGCAAAGAGCGGCCCTTGCGGTTTATTGTTACAGACGCTCGCATCTGCGCAGATTGGGATTGTCGATGGCAGCACTTTGCAGCCGGTCATCCCTGATGATGGAGGCCGGACACGCCGGCGAACTCATCCACATGCAGGCGCAGGCGAACGTCACAGGTGAAGCAGAAACGGAGATCCGTCCGCGCGGTGGAAAAGCACCGGTCAGTCTTCACGTGGTTTGAAAGTTCATACGGGGCTGGTTCTTCCTCCCTCCCGCCCCCACCTGCGGCAACCGCCTCCGCGATATTCGACGCGCTGGCCGGTTGCCTTTTTCTTTGTGCCGCCATGCCGACAAATCACCAATGACTTCAAAGGCGTGCATGCGTGACCAATTTTCGTGCTTGCCTCGGCCAAACCGACCGCTACTCTTCTAGGGTGGGTGGCCGAAGACAGGGACGAGCACATGAACAATGGCATCGACACATTGAAGGAAACACCCGGCGCGGTTCGAGGCGTTTACCGCGTCCTGGCAGTGTTGCTGGGTCTTGTGTTCGCTGCAATCGCGTCCCCCGCACTGGCTATCTGCCAACTGATCGCAAACGCGCCCTATCTTTCGCCCGGAGACGATGAGGCCCGGGTCTGGCAAGCCTCTCTGCAGGCCGGTGAAGTGCAGATCAAGTATATCGGCCACTCCACCTTCGAACTGGAAACGCCGGGCAGCATTCGTATCGCCACGGACTACAACGACATATACCGCCCGTTCCTGCCGCCGACGGTCGCCACGATGAACGGTGCGCATTCCACCCACTATTCCCTGTCACCGGATCCGGAGATCGAACATCTGCTCTACGGCTGGAACCCGGAGGGCGGTCCGATGGATCATGACCTCACCGTCGGAGATGTGCGGATCAGGAACATTCAGACGAATATCCGCAGCTGGGACGGAGAGACTCGCCGCCTTGGCAACTCGATCTTCATTTTCGAGATTGCCGATCTGTGCATCGCGCATCTGGGCCATCTGCATCACCGGCTGACAAAAGAGGATTACCTGCGGCTCGGGCAGATCGACGTCGTCTTTGCCGCTATCGACAATTCCTCAACGCTGCGCATCGACAGCCTGATGGACGTTCTGAAAGGCATCGGGCCGGCCATGATCATCCCGATGCATTTTCATTTTGCCGGAGCGCTGCCGGCCTTCAAGGGCCGGGCAGCGGAAGCCGGATACCAGATCGTGGAGGCCGAAGCACCCGATCTCGTGATCAGCAAGGGCACGCTGCCGGCCAGAACGACCGTCTATATCATGATGCCCGGTGGTGCCTGAGCGCTTCACCGGTCCTTAGCCAGCCTGATACTCCAGGAAAATGATCTGGCTGTCTCCCGACTGACGCCGGTCCATCTCCGTAAAGTCCGTGGGAAACTCGGGGGCCTCACCGGCGCTCTCCTCGACAACACAGAGTGCGCCTGGCTTGAGCCAGCCGCCAATTGCCGCGGAGGCCAGCGCCTTTTCTCCCAGACCCTTGCCGTAGGGCGGGTCGGCAAACACCAGGGTGAACGGGTCTATCGTCCCGACGGCGCCAAGGCGGGCCGCGTCGCGCCGGAAAATCTTGGCAACGCCGTTCAAGCCGAGGTTTTCCATGTTCGTGCGGATGACACCCCGCGCCTCGGCCCCCTCCTCAATAAAAGTGCAGTGGCGCGCGCCGCGGCTGATGGCTTCAAAGCCGAGGGCACCGGTTCCGGCAAACAGATCCAGGACACGGGCATGTTCAACGTCAAAGCCGATCCCATGCGCAAGGATGTTGAAAATCGTTTCCCTGAGCCGGTCGCTGGTCGGTCTGGTCCCGTGCGACCTGGGCGACGCGAGCGTCTTGCCCTTGAACCGCCCGGCAACAATCCTCACGAGCGCCGGCCTCCCTTGGGCCTGTCGTCACCCCGCGCCGGCCCACCTCGGTCGCGCCCGGGTTTCTTTTCCGACCTCATTTGCTGCTGCTTGTCTTCCACCATGCCGTCTTCGCTCCAGATGCGACGTTGGGGAGCGGACCGTTCCTCGGTGAATTCCCTGCGTTGCCGCGGCTCGGACGTCATGCGAAAGCGCGAACGGGGGGATACCTTCTCCTGGCGTGGCCCGGCATTGTTCCGCTTTGGCCGATTCTGACCTGGATCCGATGACTTTTCCGAAGACCGCGCCCCCTTGCGCTTGTCGGTTTCCGACTTGCCTTCGCGTGCCGTCAGCCACTTGCCCTGCCCCTGCGCACGTCCGCCTCCGGGCTTGCCCTGGGATCTGCCTCCGGCACCGCGCGGCTTTCCGGCGGATTTCGCAGTATCCTCCTGTTTGGGCTGGTGAAAGATGGGAGCGTCGAAATCCGCGCCCGCCTCGGTCGTCAGCGTCTCGCCGAGCTGGTCACGCAGGACCCTGCCGCGAATTTCCCGGACATCCCCTTCCGCCAGGTCCATCAGCTGAAATGGCCCGTAGGAGAGGCGGATCAGGCGATTGACGGCAAGACCAAGGTGCTCGAGCACCCTTTTGACTTCACGGTTCTTGCCTTCGCGCAAGCCGACGGTCAGCCAGATGTTGCCGCCCTGCTCCTTGTCGAGGGTCGCCTCGATCGCCCCGTAGAGGACGCCGTCGATCGCAATGCCGTCGTTCAGGGCGTCCAGATCGGACTGCGTCACCCTGCCGAAAGCGCGCACGCGATAGCGCCGCAGCCATCCGGTCGACGGCAGTTCAAGAACCCGCGCGAGCCCCCCATCATTGGTCAGCAGCAACAGGCCTTCCGTGTTGATGTCAAGCCGGCCGACCGTCAGCACGCGCGGCAGATCCTTCGGCAACCGGTCGAACACCGTCCGGCGTCCCTCCGGGTCCTTGTTGGTCGTCACCAGTCCCTTTGGCTTGTGATAGAGCCAAAGACGGGTCCGTTCACGCATGGGCAGAGGTTCGCCGTCCACCAGCACCTTGTCATTTTCCGAAACGGTAACGGCGGGTGTTGTCAGCACGGTGCCGTTCAGTTGAACGCGCCCTGCTTCAATCCATTTTTCCGCTTCCCGCCGGGAACACAATCCCGCGCGAGCCATCACCTTGGCTATGCGGTCCCCGCGTTCTGCTTCGGCAGCATAGACAGGTGCTGCGGGCGCGTCGGGCGCCCTTTTGCGTTTCGGAGACGTTGCGCGCTTTTTGTCAGGCGCTGCGGTCCGGCGCCCGGGGCCTTTTGCCGGCTGCGAGCGTCCTTGGGTCGGTTTTCGTGTTGTCATGGGCGCCTCATAGCAGAGCTTGACCGTTTCTAAAATCACCTGTCGGCCCCTATTTTCGCAACCTAGCTCTTTTCCTGGCGCATGGCACATGCGAAACAGGCATGTTTTTGAGAAACGGGAATACGTTCCACCGGCCCCGAACCGCATCCGGGTCGCCGGGCACAGGTGCAATCCCAACAAGGGCGCAGGGTATGGGCAGCGGCAGAAAGTCCTTCATGAGTATCGCGCTGGAGGAGGCGGAGGCCGCGGCTGCCAGGGGCGAAGTGCCTGTCGGTGCCGTTCTTGTCCAGGACGGCCAAATTCTGGCCCGCGACGGCAACAGAACGCTGGAACTCAACGATCCGACCGCACACGCCGAGATCCTCGTCATCCGGCAGGCGTGTGTGCTTCTGGAAACGCAGCGCCTCCCCGGTTGCGATCTCTATGTGACCCTCGAACCGTGTTCGATGTGCGCAGGCGCAATTTCCTTTGCGCGGATCAGGCGGCTTTATTATGGAGCCGGAGATGAAAAAGGGGGGGCGGTCGAACATGGTGCGCGATTCTTTTCCCAGCCGACATGCCACCACCGACCGGAGATCTATGCGGGCATCAGCGAGACGGCCTCGGCAGAAATACTTAAAACCTTCTTTACTTCCAAACGGTAACGGCCAATTTGCGTTGCGCAATGGCAACAATGGCCCGGTGATCGTCTCCGGACAGCCTTCAGGATCGACTTTCCGTTAGCATACCGTCACAGGTATCGATCATAGTTGCGTCATCACTGTTTGCCACCCGGAGAGTGCAATGGCCCGTTTCATCGCCCTTGGAATGCTCGCGGGATTCGCCGGTGCATCCGCGCCCGCAATCGCTGCCGATCTTCCTATCGCACCCGAACCCGTCGACTATGTCCGCATCTGCGATGCCTATGGGTCCAGATTCTATTACATTCCGGGGACCGAAACCTGCCTGAGGGTCCGGGGCCGCCTGCGGACGGAATTCCGGGTCCGGAACTTCGGCGAGGCGGAAAACGCCTGGGGCGAGCGGGACAGCGACGGATATCAGTGGCGCTCTCGCGGCTATCTCTACCTGGACGCACGAACAGAGACCAGCTTCGGCACATTGCGCGGGTTCATCGAACTTTACATGCAGCAGACGAACGACCGTGCCGGGTTTTCGATCGACAACGCCTATATCCAATGGGGCGGTCTCACGGCCGGTCTGACGAACTCGAATTTCGACTTCTTCACGGGCTATGCCTACAATGCCCAGATCGAGAGCTATTCGGATCAGTCCCTCAACCAGATCGCCTATACCTATGCATTCGGCAACGGCTTCAACGCGACCGTCGCGGTTGAAGACCGCTCCGATCGACAGGCAAGTATCGGGCTGAATGGCAGTACGCTCGGCTACGGCGGCACGCGGATGCCCGACCTGATCGGCGTGCTCGGCATCAGCCAGGGTTGGGGCGAAGCCCAGGTCATGGGTGCCGTGCACCAGGTCTATCCCGACGCCGCGTTCAACGGGCAAACGGGCAGCTCGGAAGACGAGCTCGGATTTGCGGTCGGCGCGGGCGTTGAGATCAACTTCGGCGGACTTGCGCAAGGCGGCAGCATTGCCCTTCAGGGCGTCTACACGGACGGAGCAAGCGCTTACGGGTCAACCGGCTGGAACGACCTGATCACCGATGCCGTGTGGGATGGAAACAGCACCGAAACAACGCGCACCTGGAACGTGTTCGGCGGCGTCAGCCTCGATCTGACCAGCACGGTCGAACTCAATGTCGAGGGCGGCTATCACAATGTCGACGCGGCGACCAGCGCCTACGACTTCACGCAATGGAGTGTCACCAGCAACCTGGTTTGGGAACCGGTGCCCGGCTTCATCATGGGGCCGGAGATACAGTATCGCGATCTGGATTTCGACGCGGCTTCCGGACTTGATGACACACAGCAGATTTTCGGGGCCTTCCGGATGCAGCGCTCGTTCTGATACGTACGCTGATCAAATGAAAAACTCCGGGTCAACGGCCCGGAGTTTGTGATTCATGGCTGCACGCTGGTCCATTTTTCGCGGACCGTGTCCCAAAGCCCGCGCTTCCACAGATCGCCGTGGCCGGCGCCCTCGACGATCCGGAGCTCCTTCGGGTCGGACGCAAATTCGAACAGCCGTTCACCGTGCGCGACGGGGATAATGCGGTCTTCGGTGCCATGAATGATCAGAACCGGCGCTTCAACATTGCCGATCCGGTCACGCGTTTTCATCGGATCCTTCATCAGAAGCCCGACCGGCAGCCAAGGATAGCTCTCGAAGGCCATGTCGACCAAAGCCGTATAGGGCGCTTCCAGAACCAGAAGACCGGCATCGGGCCGTTCGGCCGCGACCGCGGTCGCAACGCCGGTTCCCAGGCTTTCGCCGTGAATGATGATGGGCGTTCCCGCGGCGGCCGCACGGTCGAAATGCTCCAGCGCGTCCGAAATGATGGCGGTCTCCGACGGGCTGCCCTCGCTGCCTGCGTAACCCCGATAGGTCGGAGCATAGAGGCCATAGCCGCTGTCCAGGATCATCTTGAAGCGTTGCCAGCGTCCCGACAGGTTGCTCGAATTGCCGTGGAAATAGATCACCGTCGGCAGGCCTTCTTCCGCCGGCTCCGCTGTCCAGACGGTCGTCTTCGTGCCGTCCGCCAATTCAACGGTTTCAACCGACACGTTCTGCAAACCCTTGTCTTCGGGCGTCACGAGTTCTCCGCTCGGCACGAAGACGAAACTGCGCTGGTTCAGATACATGTAGCCCGCTGCCATGGAATAGGCGATGGCTGCGGCGATCAGAAACTTGGTCAGAGCGCGCCACACCCTCGTCCACCCGCTGGCGGGCTTTGCCTGTAAGTCGCCGGCAGCGCCGGTTTCAGCCTCGGCCATCGTCATGCTCCTTGCTGCTCTTGACCCTTGTTACGTGTGGCAGGGGAGCACCGATCAGATTTGCCGGCTCACTTGCGCCCGAAAAGCCGCTCGATGTCCGACAGTTTCAGTTCGACCCAGGTTGGTCTGCCGTGATTGCACTGGCCTGATTTGGGCGTTGCCTCCATGTCGCGCAAGAGGGCGTCCATTTCCGGGGGCCGCATACGCCGGCCCGCCCGGACCGAACCGTGACAGGCCATCGTCGCCGCAACGTGATCCAGCTTTTCCCTCAAACCGTCCGCCGTATCCCATTCAGCGAGTTCGTCGGCAAGGTTGCGAACCATGCCCTGAATATCCATTTCCCCCAGGATTGCAGGCGTTTCGCGCACGGCAACGGCGCCCGGTCCGAACGCTTCCAGCACCAGACCGACCTGCGCCAGATCCTCGGACCTGTCGTTCAGGCGCAGGGCATCTTCCTCGGTCAGTTCGACAATCTCGGGAATGAGAAGGATCTGGCGGGCGACATCTTTTTTTGCAAGCGCCTCCTTCAGGCGTTCGTAGACAAGCCGCTCATGGGCGGCATGCTGGTCGACGATGACGATGCCGTCTTCCGTCTGCGAGATGATGTAGGTCTCGTGGACCTGCGCACGCGCCGCGCCCAGCGGGAGGCGCGTTGTTTCCGTTTCTGCCGGGGTCTCACCGGCTCTTGCATCGGCGGACGGAACAGCAATCTCGGCAAGTCCGGCCTGCCTGTCGAAGTCCGCCGGGGGGGCTTCGGCAAAGCCGGTTCCAGAAGCGCCAGTTTCCTCCAATGGACGGAAAGCCGCCGGATCCCAGCGTGCCGAGCCCGCCGAAGCATATGCGGAACCACCGCCGCCGGCGGCACCGGCCGGGCGATTGGGGGACGCAGAAAACCCACCGCCTGGCGACGGCCTGTAACCGCCCGTGTCGGCACGCAGCGCGTCAAGGGCAACCGCAGCATTACTTGTGGAAGACCTGTGACCGGCCTGGACGAGCGCGTGCCTGATCGCACCGACCAATAGTCCGCGCACAAGCTGACCATCGCGGAAACGCACATCTGCCTTAGCCGGGTGGACATTCACATCGACCTGGGCCGGGTCGAGATCTATGAACAGCACGACAACCGGATGCCGGTCCCGTGCCAAAACGTCGGCATAAGCGCCTCTCAGGCCGGAAAGCAGAAGCTTGTCCTTCACCGGACGTCCGTTCACGAAAAAAAACTGATGCTGGGCGTTGCCGCGATGGTGCGTCGGCAGGCCCGCGAACCCGGTGAGGCGAACGCCTTCCCGCTCCGCATCGATCTCCATTGCGTTGTCGACGAAGTCCTGTCCGAGGATCTGCGCGATACGGGCAAGCTGCGGCTCGCTGCCCCGGGCAGCGGGCCAGCTTTGCGGCTGGCGGTCGGCGCCGGAGAGGGAGAACCCGATCTGCGGATAAGCCAGGGCAATGCGCTTGACGATCTCGGTAATGGCCGCCGCCTCGGCCCGGTCGGATTTCAGAAACTTCAGTCTCGCGGGCGTTGCGAAAAACAGATCCCGGACCTCAACCTGGGTTCCTTTCGTGCGGGCCGCGGGTGCAAGCTGCGATTCCCTGCCGCCTTCGACGGCAATTGCCCAGGCATGGTCCTCGTCCTCGTGACGGGTCTGGATTGCAAGACGCGCAACGGAGCCGATGGACGGCAGCGCTTCGCCGCGAAACCCGAGCGTGCGGATATCAAAAAGATCGTCGTCGGAGATCTTTGACGTGCAATGACGGCGGATCGCCAGCGTCAGATCCTGCGCGCGCATGCCCGCACCGTCATCGGAAACACGCATGAGCGTCTTGCCGCCTGCAGCCGTGACGATCTCGATCTGGCCCGACCCGGCGTCCACGGCGTTTTCGACCAGCTCCTTGATCACGCTGGCCGGCCGCTCGATGACCTCGCCGGCGGCAATCTGGTTGATCACCCGTTCGCCAAGTTGCCTGACCTGCATGAAACTCCCTTTACGCGGTTTCGCACGGCGTTTTGTTCCTATATGGTCCGCGCCGAACTGTCCCGATTCTTCCCGAGCTTATCAGATCAGGCCCTATCGAAGTGAGACCCCATGACCGTTTCTGCACCGCTTCTGATTGACGGGTTGCGCGCCGTCGCTCCCCTTTACAAAGGGATCCTGTGCGATGTCTGGGGTGTGCTGCACAACGGTGTTGCAGCCTTCGAGGACGCGCACAAGGCATTGTCCACCTACAGAGCGGAAACGGGCGGTAAGGTTGTCCTGATCACAAACGCGCCGCGACCGGCCAAGCAGGTCGGTGAAATGCTCGCAAAGCTCGGTATTCCTGAAGGAACCTATGACGAAATCGTCACATCAGGAGACGTGACGCGCGGGACCCTGGAGGCACAGGGCAGCAAAACCCTGCTTCATCTGGGCCCGAACCGGGACCAGCCGCTCTACTGGAACCTTGAAGCCACGTTCACAACGAATGACGACGAGGCGGAGGCGATCAGTTGCACCGGCCTTGAGGACGACGAGACAGAAACGCCCGACGATTACCGGGACCGGCTGCAGAAACTTGCGGATCGGGGGCTTTTGATGATCTGCGCCAATCCCGACATTGTCGTCGAGCGCGGCGACAAGCTGGTCTGGTGCGCCGGTGCGCTCGCGCGCCTCTATGAGGACCTCGGCGGCGAAGTCGCGATCCTGGGCAAGCCACATGCCCCGATCTATCACGCGGCGATGAAGCGGCTGGAAGTTCTTTCCGGCGAGCCGATTTCAAAGGAAGATGTTCTGGCCGTCGGCGATGGCCTGCCGACCGATATCCGGGGCGCCGTCTCGCAGGATATCGACGTCCTGTTCATCACGGCCGGGATCCACGCCTCCGATTTCGGCCCGAGCGAAGCGCCGGAAGAACACCTGATCCGCAAGCGCCTGATCGAGGAAGGCCTGCGCGCCCGCGCGGCGCTGCCGCGGCTGTGGTGGTGACACAAAAAAGGCCGCCAGTGGCGACCTTCTGAAAACGTGGTGACTGAACGCGGTCAGTCGAACAGCTTGTCGATATCCGCCTGCGCGTCCATCAGCATGGAATCGATGTCGTCCTGGGAGACCCCCTCGCCACTGTGCTGAGGGCCATGCAGGATCAGCTCACGCTTGCGGCGGTCCTCTTCGCTTTCCTCGACGTCCGCGTCCAGATCGCCTGGAATGCGCAGATGTTCGATAAAGGACGACACACGTTCATCGATATAGTTGAGCGTTGTCACGACCTTGGAAATCCGCTGGCCGGTGATGTCCTGGAACGTGCAGGCCTCAAAGATGCTGATCATCTTGTTGCTGACCAGTTCCTGGTAGGCTTCCGGATCGCTCGTGTCGGCGCCCATGATTTCTTCGGCAGCTTCCATGATCGTGTTGGTGGCGTCTTCCGTCGCCTCAACGATCGCGTCAAGCTCACGGCCGGCATCCGGTATCTTGTTGCCGGTCATGTCATTTGCGCGGAGCTGCGAAATCTCCGTCTTCATGCGGGCGATTTCCTTGCCGATGGCTCTCAGCTCATCGGTCACCGTCGGCTGCACGGTGGACAGGAAATCGTGCATTGAGCCGGACATGACTTCGGCGAGATGCATGACATCTGTCAGCGAAACTTCGCCGTCGCGTTCTTTGTTCTGTTCCAGGAAATCGATGACGCGCGCGACATTTTCCTGCTTCATATTGGCCATTAGGATAGCCTCCCCATGCGAAAGCCCCCCCGAACGCGTCCCAGCCTCAGCAGCTAACGCGCTTTTCGTAACTCACCGGTTCTTGTGTTGCTGATCGCCCGCACTGGGACTTGACAACCCGGTCGTCCGGCCTGCACCGGCGGGGCCCCCTACATGGTCCCGCCTGGCGCAAGAGACATTACTCGGAGAAGACTGCCTCGATCTTGCCTTTCAGCGTCTGCGCGTTGAACGGCTTCACGATGTAGTTGTTCACGCCGGCCTTCTTGGCGGCAATGACGTTTTCAGTCTTGGATTCCGCCGTCACCATGATGAACGGGGTTTTGCTGAGACCGGAGTCGGAACGAACCTGCTTGAGCAGCTCGTAACCGGTCATCGGCTCCATGTTCCAATCGGAAATGACCAGACCGTAGCGGCGCTGCTTCATTTTTTCCAAGGCTTCGGTGCCGTCCGCGGCATCGTCGATGTCTTCGAAACCAAGCTGTTTCAGCAAGTTCCGGATGATGCGAATCATCGTCTTGTAGTCATCGACCACGAGGACCGGCATCTGAAGATCAAGGGCCATTGTCTACTCCATACTGTCAATAAGCGCGGCCCCTGGCCGTGGGCCGGTGGATACGCGATTTGACTCCGAAGGAGAGCGACACGCATTGGTGTCCTCACCTCCCCACACTCGATGGACTGTACCCGCCTCACCTGAAAAGACCGTTAATAACGCAAGCTTTTTTCTTCGCCGAAAGCATAATTGCCAGAAAACCTTGCTCCCCCTAGCGTCCACGGCCAGGGCAAGGAAGATCAAACCGGGCGGAAATCACGATGTTGGAACTGCGAACACTCTACTTCGAAGACCTGGAAACAGGCATGCAAGAAGAACTTGTCAAACATGTCAGTTCCTCTGATGTCGTCGGCTTTGCCGAAGTGTCCGGCGACCGAAACCCGATTCACCTGTCCGAACACTTCGCGGCGCGCACCCCCTTCAAAACCAGGATCGCACACGGCCTTTACACGGCAAGTCTCATTTCGGCCGTTCTGGGAACCCGGCTCCCGGGGCCTGGCGCAATCTACCTGTCGCAGACGCTCAACTTCAAGGCTCCCGTCAAGATCGGCGACGACGTCAAGGTGACGGTGACTGTTGAAGAACTCATGGAACGGGGCAACCGCGCCCGGCTTTCGTGCATCTGCAGCGTGGAGGACACCATCGTTCTGGAAGGCGAAGCTCTCGTAAAGGTTCCAGGCCGCGGAGAAGACAGGACCGGTTCCTGAGCGCAAGCCCGATTTGAGTGCGGGTGTTGATCACCCCATCTTGACGTTTTCCCGCGCACGCGGCAGTTTCCTCGCCGGCACCGGCAAGCGGTGCCGGTCTGAATGCTTGCCCTGATTGCCGTTTCCAAATTAGCCGTTCCGGCCGACACTCTGCGCGAAGGTTTGCTGCATGAACCCGTCCCGATCCGCCGATTTCCTGGTCGCCGACAGCCTGGATGCGTTTCCCGATGAGCTGAAAGGCGGCGTCGTCGCGATCGGCAATTTCGACGGTTTGCACCGGGGCCACCGGGCTGTTCTCGATGCTGCGCTCGGGCTTGGCCGCGGCATGCATCATCCGGTGTTCGCAATGAGTTTCGAACCGCACCCGCGCACCGTATTCAATCCGTCCAAACCCGTCTTCAGGCTGACACCGGCGCCGCAAAAACTCGACATGCTGAAAGTCTGCGGGCTGGACGGCGCCTTGATCCTGCCGTTCAACAAGGCGTTTGCGGGCGTTGAGGCAAGCGCTTTCGTTCAGGACA
The DNA here is from genome assembly GCA_039818365.1 of Pseudomonadota bacterium. Lineage (GTDB taxonomy): Bacteria > Pseudomonadota > Alphaproteobacteria > Rhizobiales > Stappiaceae > Roseibium. The sequence continues at coordinate 8,621 of JBCBUA010000016.1, read as the reverse complement.
TCCTGATCGACACGCTCGGGATTTCGCACGCAGTGACCGGATACGATTTTCATTTCGGCAAGGCCCGCCAGGGAACACCCGACTACCTGCGCACCGCCGGAGCAGAGCACGGTTTCGGCGTGACCATCGTTCAGCGTGAGGAAGATGAAGGCGCTGAAGTCATCTCGTCCACGCGTATTCGCGATTGCCTTGGCACGGGCGACATCGCGCAGGCCAATGCGCTGCTGGGGTACAGGTGGTTTTTCGAGGCGACCGTCGAGCATGGCAACAAGCGCGGGCGGGACCTCGGTTATCCGACGGCGAACCTGCACATGAACACCGATTGTCCTCTTCTTGAGGGCATCTATGCGGTCAAGGTGAAGACGCAGGATGGCTGGTACGACGGTGTTGCCAGTTACGGACGCAGGCCAACCTTTGACAATGGCGCCGTTGTCTTCGAAGTCTTCCTGTTCGATTTTTCCGGCGACCTTTACGGTCAATCGCTCAGGGTTCATCTGGTTTCCCATTTGCGCGGCGAGGAAAAATTCGAGACCGCGGAGGCCCTGGTCGCGCAAATGAACAGGGACAGCGAAGAAGCACGTGCGGCACTCGCCTCGATCAGACCGCTTTCGGATATCGATCTGAAACTTCTGGACCTCGACGCGTGACGGCTGCTTCCACGCGGGTGCAGGTGCAGCACAGCCCGATGCTGGCCATGATGCTGATGACGATCGCGATGCTGATCGTGCCGGTCATGGACATTGCGGCGAAATATCTGTCCGCCTGGCTGCCTGCGCTTGAGGTGACATTCGGGCGGTTCTTCTTTCAGTTCCTCATCTGTCTCGTCATCGCCGTTGCCGCAGGACGGATCACCCGGCTCAGGGCGCGGCAGCCGGTGATCAATTTCGTGCGCGGCATTCTGCTTGCGGTCGCTTCGCTGAGTTTCTTCACGGCCGTGAAATACATGTCGGTCGCAACGGCGATTTCGATCTTTTTCATCGAACCCATGATCCTGACCGTGCTCGCCGCGCTCATTTTGAAGGAAAAGGTCGGCATCCGCAGGATCGGTGCGATCCTCGTAGGCTTGCTCGGGGCAATGATCATCCTGCGACCGAACCTGGCGGAAATCGGTCTGGTCAGTCTGCTGCCCGCCTTCACGGCGCTGATTTTCGCTTTCTATCTTTTGATCAACAAGCTCTATCCGGTTGAGGACGACCTTCTCACGATCCAGTTCGGGGCTGGCCTTTCCGGGGCTCTTCTCCTCGGCTGTGCGTTGCTGATCGGCTCATACGGCGAGATCGAGGGATACGAATTCGTGTTGCCGACACCGGGCCAGACCGCATTGCTTGCGCTCATCGGTCTGATTTCCTTCGCGGCCCATGGACTGGTTGTCGCGGCGTTTCAGCGCGGCAGTGCCAGCTTGCTCGCGCCCTTGCAATATGTGGAGATCGTGAGCGCGACCTTGTTTGGCTATCTCGTCTTCTCCGATTTTCCCGATGGGCCGACCTGGATCGGCATCGCGCTTATTATCGGCAGCGGTCTTTACATCGCACACCGGGAGCGACTGCGGAAATCCGATGCTCAGGCAGACGCCGTGCCGGACATGTGACCCGGCGCGCCCGTTTGCTCCCGGCCGTTCGCGGACAGGTGCATGCGCCGGAGACCAAGCCAGAGCATGGCAAGCGGCAAGAGCGGGGCCATGGGAACCCCGAGAAAGATCGCAAAAGCGGGCGTTGACGCGGACAGGCCGATAACGAAGGCCAGCAGGATCTTTTCGTATGGAAAAAATCCGTTCCGCAGGCCGTCCCGGATCACGAAGGCGCAGGGTATGACCAGCAGCGTCAGGTCGTAGGACAGGGCAAACGGCGTGACCAGGAGCGTTCCGCCAATCAGAACCGCCGACCTGACCGCCATGTCTTCCGTCCGGCGCCACACTTTCCAGACACACAAGAGAACACCGAGACCGGCAGCGGCCTGCAGTCCCATGGCGACTTCATGCCCGATCCCCAATTGGCGAAGGCTGCTATAGACCGAGATCATCTTGCCCCATTCGACGCCGCCCAGTTCCATCATGGCGGACGCGACGGGCGCCTGCTGCCAGAACACCTGCCAGACGCCAACGCCGAGGAACAGAACACTCGCGGCTGCCAGCGCCAAAGTGGTCACCGATGCGCTCAGGAAAGTTCGCCAGTTCAGACTTGCGACAAGGGCAACCGGGGCCAGTATCCCGAGCTGCGGCTTGATCGTCAGGATACCGAGCGCGATGCCGGCAAGGATCATGCGCTGCCGCTCGACGCCGACAAGAAAGAAGCCGTAGAGCGCCGCCGTCAGGGCCGCATTCTGTCCGTGAAAAGCATTGTTGGCGCAGGCCGGCACGATGATAAGACAAGCGGCCAGCAGCCATTTGCCGGTGATCGAACGGCAGGAGACGCACAGGAGCGCGGTCGTGGAGAGAACGAAAACCGCAAATGCGGCCTTGTAGGGCAGCGTCGCAAACACACTGAGCAGCATCTGGAAGGGTGGCGGATAAAAGAAACCGAACACCGTGTCGGAGCCCGAAAGCTCCTTTTGCAGCGCTGAAAACTCTGCGGGTATGTAGACGAGTTCCGGCGCACCGGCGAGCGCTTGCCGCCCGGCCAGCCAGAAACTTAAGTAGTCCATCAGGACCGTTCCGCTGGGGGCTCCGAAGGAATTGGGAACCAGAAGCAGCCAGATGAGACCAAGGCTCAGGCCTATGCCCGAACACAGGCAGGCAAAGCCGATCCTGTCCCAGGTCAGCCAGGCTCCGTCACGGATACCCTTCTGCCAGAAAGTCGTCCTGAAACGCCCACCCGTCATGCCAGGGCCTCGACTTCACGCGGTTGCGACAAAGTGTGGAGACGGACCGATACGAAGAGCAAAAGCGCCGGGGCCAGAAGTCCCAGCGGCACACCGGTCATGGCACCGAGATATCTGCTCGACGCGGACAGCAGAACCGCGAGCGCAACGAGTGTCCACATGTAGGGAAAGGCCTGTTTGCCGCGCGTTGCCTGCATCAGAAATGCAATCCCGATCGCCATGGCCGCCAGATCGTACGGCAGGACGTAAGGCGTCGCGAAAAAGCCGGCCGAAACGAGCACCGCCGCCTTGATGCCGAAATCGGTCTTTGTGCGCCACACCTTCCAGACCAGCAGCACCGCGGCCAAGGCCGCAAGGGCCTGGACAAGATAGGCGAATGAAGCCGTCAGCCCCAGCATGCGCGCCGAGGCGTAAACCGACGCCATCTTGAAAAAGCCGGCCATTCCCTGGTCGGTCGCCTGGCCGGTGAAAACGGCCTGTTCGAAGAAGGCCTGCCAGGTGTCGCTGCCGAGGATGACCCAGCTGAGCGCGGCGAAGGAAACGGCCGTGACAGCGGCCGAGACGAACGCACGATGGTACCCGGCGGCCAGAAAGGCAAAGGGCAGCAGAACACCCATCTGAGGCTTGATGGTCAAGAGCCCGATCAAAATGCCCGCCAGAACCTCTCGGCGCTCCGACAGAGCGGCCAGACCGCCACCCAGCAGAGCTGCGCACAAAAGTGCGTTCTGGCCGTGAAACATCGCGTTGAATGTCGCGGGCATCGCCGCGATCAACAGGAACCCCGTCCAGCTTCGCAGGATCCGGGCGCAAGCAGCACCTGCGAGCGCCAGACTGACCGCCTGGGAAACCGCATAGGCCGGGATCGCGGCCATCATCCCCAGAGGTGCGATCAGAAGCAGGAATGTCGGCGGGTAGAAGAACGGATAGAAAGCGCCCGGTTCGAGATAGGGGGTCTGCAGCGCCAGAAACGCGGAATTGTCATAGACAACGCCCGGCCTGCCATGCATCACCTCACCGCCTGCAAGCCAGAAGCACAGGAAATCGCTGATCGGAACGGCGCCGTCGACAATGGCCGGCCCGGACGGCGAGAAGAAATAGGTCAACACGCCGACATAGGCCGCGAAGGCCATGAGCCCGGCCGGGATCAGACGATCCCGCGTCGCCCAGTGTGCTTCCGAGAAATATGCAACCATGCCTTCCTCTTGCTTCATTGTTCTCTTCTTTAGCTGCTAGCCGTTAAAGAAAGCCTGCATTTCGGTTTCGGCGTGCGGGTAATTGCGGGGTCGCCTCTTTATTCGGCCCGCAAGTGCTGCTATGTCCCGTGCCATGTACGACAAGGACTACATATTCACCGGCATACGGATGATCGCGATTGCGCGAATTACGTGCCCGGCCCTCGGCTGACGCGGATGACGCGGCGCCAGGGACCGGGACCCTTGTGTTCTTGCCGCCTGACGCCAGGTGCGCACTCTCTTGAAAAAATGACGGGCACGGCGCCCGAACGACCGGATCGAATTGACGATGACCGAAACAGATAAACGCGACTATTCAGAAACGCTGAACCTGCCGCAAACGGACTTTCCCATGCGTGCCGGGCTTCCGAAAAAGGAACCCGAGATCCTCGCCCGCTGGGAGAAGCTTGATGTCTACCGAAAGCTGCGCGAACAGGGCAAGGACCGCAACAAGTTCGTGCTGCACGACGGCCCTCCCTACGCCAACGGCAACATTCACATCGGCCATGCGCTGAACAAGACGCTCAAGGACATCGTGACCCGGTCCATGCAGATGATGGGTTACGAGAGCAATTACGTTCCCGGCTGGGACTGCCACGGCCTGCCGATCGAGTGGAAGATCGAGGAACAGTACCGTGCCAAGGGCAAGAACAAGGACGAGGTTCCGATCAACGAGTTCCGCAAGGAATGCCGGGAGTTCGCCGAGCACTGGATCGATGTTCAGCGCAAGGAGTTCAAACGCCTCGGGATCGAGGGTGACTGGGACAATCCCTACCTGACGATGCGCTTCGACAGCGAGGCGACCATCGCCCGGGAACTCATGAAATTCGCCATGTCCGGCCAGCTCTATCGCGGTTCGAAACCGGTCATGTGGTCCGTTGTCGAAAAGACGGCCCTTGCGGAGGCAGAGATCGAGTACCAGGACTACAAGTCCGACATGATCTGGGTGAAATTCCCGATCGTGACCGCAGGTGGCAGCGACGAAGCTGCAGTGAACCAGCTGCTCGACGCATCGCTGGTCATCTGGACAACCACGCCCTGGACCATCCCCGGCAACCGGGCGATCTGCTATTCGTCCCGCATTGCCTACAGCCTTTACGAGGTCACGCAGGACGGGCTGCCGGACGACAACTGGGTCCAGAAGGGCGACCTTCTCGTTCTGGCCGACGCCCTGGCAGCAGATGTCTTCAAGAATGCCCGCATCGAGGCTTTCGAACGGGTGCGCGCGGTTTCGCCGGAAGAGCTGGCAGCGATCACCTGTGCCCACCCGCTCGCCGAACTGGAGCTTGGCGGTTACGACTTCGATGTCCCCGTTCTCGACGGCGATCACGTGACCGACGATGCCGGTACGGGGTTTGTGCACACGGCACCCGGACATGGTTCGGACGACTTTGAGATCTGGATGGAAAAGCGCGCCGACCTGGACGCGCGCGGGATCAACACGGCCATACCCTTCACGGTGGCCGATGACGGTTTCTACACGAAGGATGCCCCCGGCTTCGAAGGGTTCGAGGTCATCACCCACAAGGGCGAAAAGGGCAAGGCGAACAGAGCGGTCATCGACAAGCTGAAGGAAAGCGGCAACCTCATCGGTCTCGGCCGGCTGACACACTCCTATCCGCATTCGTGGCGGTCCAAGAAACCAGTTATCTTCCGCAATACGCCGCAATGGTTCGTCTACATGGACAAGACCCTGTCGGGAGATGAGGACACGCTGCGCAGCCGCGCGCTCAACGCGATCGACGAAACCCGCTTCGTGCCGGGCAGCGGCCAGAACCGGTTGCGTTCGATGATCGAAAACCGTCCGGACTGGGTGCTATCGCGGCAGCGGGCCTGGGGTGTGCCCATCACCGTCTTCATTCACAAGGACACGGCCGAGATCCTGAAGGACGAGACGGTCAACACGCGGATTTTTGACGCCTTCTGTGAAGAGGGTGCGGATGCGTGGTACGCGGACGGCGCCAAGGAAAGGTTCCTCGGCAACGACTATGCCGCCGACGACTGGGACATGGTGACCGACATTCTCGATGTCTGGTTCGATTCAGGCTCCACCCATGCCTTTGTCCTGGAGCAGCGCGACGACCTCAGACCGGTTCGCCGGAAAGACGGTGGCAACGACTATGTGCTTTACCTGGAAGGATCGGACCAGCATCGCGGCTGGTTCCATTCCTCGCTTCTGGAAAGCTGCGGCACGCGTGGCACCGCGCCCTATGACGCTGTGCTGACGCATGGCTTCACGATGGCCGAAGACGGCCGCAAGATGTCGAAGTCGCTCAACAACCAGGTGTTCCCTCAGGACGTCATCAAGCAATATGGTGCCGATATCCTGCGCTTGTGGGTGGCGTCCACCGACTATTGGGAAGACCAGCGTCTTGGTCAGGAAATCATCAAAACCAATGTCGACAGCTACCGGAAGCTTCGCAATACGCTGCGCTGGATGCTCGGCTCTCTCGCCCATGCAACAGGCGAGGACGTCGTTCTCTCCGAGATGCCGGAGCTTGAACGGCTGATGCTGCACCGTCTTGCGGAGCTGGATCAGCTGGTGCGTGAAGCCTACTGGGAATTCGACTACAAGAAGGTCACCCATCAGCTGTTCACGTTCATGACCGTGGAACTGTCCGCCTTCTATTTCGATATCCGCAAGGACACGCTCTATTGCGACGCCGCCTCGTCGAACCGGCGAAAGGCCTCGCTTTACGTCATCGACAAACTGTTCAACTGCCTGGTGACCTGGATGGCGCCGATGCTGCCCTTCACGATGGACGAGACCTGGGTCACGCGCTACGGCGAAGGTACCTCGGTTCACCTGGAGCAGTTTCCCGCCGTCCCGGAAAACTGGAAAGACGAAGCGCTTGCAGCCAAGTGGGCAAAGATCCGGACGGTCCGTCGCGTGATCACCGGTGCGCTTGAGATCGAACGCCGCGAAAAGCGGATCGGGTCGTCGCTGGAAGCCCATCCGGTTGTTCACGTTACCGACCCGGAACTGATGGCAGCGCTGGATGGTCAGAACATGGCCGACATCGCGATTACCAGTCAGCTGACCCTGTCCGAAGCCCCCGCGCCGGCGGAGGCGTTCACGCTCGACGACACCAACGGTGTCGCGGTGGTCCCGGCGCTGGCCGAAGGGCAGAAATGTGCAAGATCCTGGAAGATCCTGCCGGAAGTCGGCTCAGATCCGGACTATCCCGATGTCACGTTGCGCGATGCGGCTGCACTTCGGGAGTGGGATGCGGCACACGCCCCTGCCTGATCGCGCAGATACGGAACGCGGATGAACGAACTTCAGCAACCTGATCCGGCGACAGCGAAACGGCCCCTCGTGTGGGGCCGTTTCAGCGGCCTCGTGTTTGTGGTCGCGCTTGCGGGTCTTGTCGCTGACCAGGCAAGCAAACTCTGGCTGCTGTTCGGTTACGGGCTTGGCGTGAACGGACCTGTCCAGGTGCTGCCCTTCCTGGAGTTCGTGCTGGTCTGGAACAGGGGCGTTTCCTACGGGCTGTTTCAGCAGGACAGCCTTGCCGGTCAATGGATCCTTGCCGGGCTGACCGTTGCAATCACGATTGGAATGTGGATCTGGTCCGCAAGATGCCAGTCGAAACTCGTGGCCTTCGCGCTCGCGCTGGTTATCGGTGGTGCCATCGGCAACGGAATCGACCGAATCACCTATGGTGCGGTCGTCGATTTCGTTCACTTTCACGTCGGCGATTTCTCCTGGTACGTGTTCAACCTTGCTGATGTGTGGATCGTTGCAGGTGTCGCCGGTCTCCTGTATGACAGTTTCAGGAATGGTCCTAATTCAGCCGCAAAATGAATGTTTAAGGCTGATCTGGTCGTCGTTGGAGCGGTTTGCCCAACGCTTAACACAGGTAATCGGGGAGTCTGCTGTGGTGCGGACGAAAGCTAGGTGGATCAAAAACGGCGCCATCGCCGTCCTGTTGACGGGACTGGCCGCATGCCAGGCAGCCGACGGCACATCCCAGGCACCCGACGTGGCGCTTGTAAACTCGTTCATGACGGGTCTGGGCGCCGTTAATCCGAACGAAAAACCGATCGACTACAAACCGCGTGCGCCGCTTGCCATGCCTGCAGAGCCCGGTGCGCTGCCCGAACCGGAAACCGAGGTTGCGGGGACCGAGGCGGCCAATTGGCCCAAGCAGGAAGAAAACACCCAGTTCCAGGAACTTAAAGAGCTTTATGCCGGCTCCGGCGGTGTCAACAAAGAGCCACTGACACCCGAACAGATGCGTGGTTTCAAAATCACCGGAGTGACAGGACAGACCCCCCGGAACCTGGATGAGGAACGCCGTCAGGACGATATTGCCGAAGGTGAATTGCTGACGCGTGACCAGCAACGTGCAGAGTGGGAAAAATACCAGCAGCTCAAGGGACAGCAGGCAGGCCTGGAAAACAACGGTGTTGCCACACGCCGCTACCTGACCGAGCCGCCAACGTCCTACAGCACCCCTTCTCCCGACGCTCCGATGCCGGATGTCGTGAGGAAGGAAAACAAGGGCAAACCGACCAATTACGACCCTTACTCAAGCACGCCGATCGATCCGCGTTGTCTGGAAGGAC
>JBCBUA010000015.1:0-38949 GCA_039818365.1 Pseudomonadota bacterium | reverse complement strand
GCGGCGCGCCACTTCGCGCACAGCGGCATCCGGTTCCTGTCCCCGGCACGGCCCTGGCACGGGCAGAGCGACGGGCATGAGATATTGCTGCTCGATCCGAAGCGGTATGCCCATGATCTGCGCGAGATGCTCGACCAGCTTGACGTGGACAAAGTGTCCCTTGTCGCTTTCGATGTCGGCAGCATCTTCGCGCTTTTATGTCTGCCGCAGCTGGAAGACCGGGTGTCGGAGCTCCTGTGTGTGTCCGCGCAGCCACCAATGCGGTCCTTTCAGGATTTTGCCAGCGCGCCACCGCAACAAAAGCTGTTTGCGATCCTGCCGCGCGTCTCCGTCTCCCTGCTGAGCTATATGGCGAAGATCGGCGACAAGCGCCTGAAGCGGGACGGCCCCGGAGGCTTTGCGCAAACGGTCTTCGGCGGCGCGCCCGCAGACCTGGATGCCTGCCAGGATCCGCACCTTCTGGACCTTTTCTGGCAGGGCCACCTCTTCCATGTCGAAACAGGGTCCGACAGTTTCATCAACGATTGCCGTTTCGTCGCATCGGATTGGGAACGCACGCTGCAGCCCGCGACCGTGCCCGTCCACTTCATTCACGGAACCCAGAACCGCTCCATTCGACCGGAACGCATCCTGGCCTTTGCCGAACGTCTGGAGGCGCGCGTGTCACTGGTTGAAAATGCCGGGCACAGCCTGCCCTTCAGCCACTGGAAGGAATGGGTCAGGTTCCTCGGAACCGACACCTCAATCCCGACCTAATGAAATCGATAGGTGTCTTTGTTCCGGGCCCCATGTTTTCCTTGGCCGTTAGCCGATCCAAGGATGATTGTGGATGTATGCGCTTTTTTCCAAACTGTTTTTTCTCTGTTTTTTAATATCTTGCGCCCTGACGCCGCTGAGTGCGCAGGAGCATTCGCCCGGACGGGCGATGTTCGTTTTCGACGGGTCAGGTTCCATGTGGGGACAAATCGACGGGCAGGCGAAGATCGTGACGGCCCGCGAAACGCTTGCGCGCGTTGCGACGCGATTGCCGCCGGATCTGGAAGTCGGTCTTGTCGCCTATGGCCACAACCGCAAAGGGGATTGCAACGACATCGAGACGCTTGTCCCGATCGGGCCGGCCGCAACCCAATCAGGCGCGCTGGTTTCGTCCGTGCAGTCCCTGAACCCGAAAGGGAAGACCCCGCTTACCAGGGCGGTCAGGCGCGCCGCCGATGCATTGCGCTATCAGGAAGACAAGGCGACGGTGATCCTGATAACCGACGGGATTGAGACCTGCGAGGCCGATCCCTGCGCCGTCGCATCGGAGCTGGAAGCGCTGGGTATCGACTTTACGGCGCATGTCATCGGTTTCGGCCTGAGCGCGGAAGAAAGCGGGCAGGTCGCCTGCCTTGCGGAAAACACCGGCGGGCTTTTCCTGAATGCCGATGATGCGGCAAGTCTGGGACAGGCGCTGCAGCAGACCGTTGCCCTGGCTCCGGCCGCCGCTCCTGCCCCCCCGCCTGCCGTGTCGCTCGCCAAGAACCTTTCCGTTTCTGTCAGCCTGGAAGACGGTGCCCCGGCGCTGACCGAGGCCGACGGTGTCCGGATTTTCTGGAGCGCCGTGCCGGAAGGCGGCGGCGAGGAAATCAATCTGCTTGCGCTGCCGCGTTTCAGCGCGCGGCTGGAACCGGGCGCGTATGTGCTAACGGCCAGGACGGACAGGGGCAGTTCGGCATCTGAGCGCATTACGGTCTCGGATACGGACATGACGGAGGTCAATCTGGTCCTGGGTGCAGGGCAGCTCGATCTTGCGGCAATCATGGCGAACCAGGACATCACGCTGTCCGATGTGGACTATCGCTGGGACATCGAAAACAAGCTCACGGGCGAGACGTTTTCCGCCTATACGCAAAATCTCGTCAAGGTCGTTCCCAGCGGTCGGTACCGGGCAAGCCTTGTCATCACCCGCCTGGACAAGATGTCACCCGGCAGTGTCGATATCGATGTCGTGACCGGGCAAACGGCGCAGGCCGAGATCATTGCGGCGACCTCGAAAATCCTGTTTCGCGCCTTCAACCGGGACGGCAGCGAACTGACGACATTCGATGTCAGGTTCCAGATCTACAAAGGCGACAGCACCGAAAACAACGATGAATTCGTTGCCATGCGGATCGGCGGTGATCCGATCCTGCTGCTGCCGGGGCGCTACGCCGTGCGGGTGGAGGCCTGGGACAAGAGCAAGCGGGATCCGATCGTCGAGGTGGTCGATGTCGCACCGGCGGCGGACCAGACAATCGACCTGGTGTTCCCGTGAGTAGCCAGGATACGGTCTGGGATCCGTTCGAAGCGCGCATCAGGCCTGCTGTCGAGGTTCCGCCGGAACGTGCCAAACCTTTGCTGCCGGCCTCGTTCAAGAAACTGGAAGTCCCGCTTTTCCTGCTTGCGGTTCCAGGATTTCTGCTCGCCCTGTTCAGCGACAGCCTGCGGCCCGCCGGGTTCGTTCTCGTGACAATCGGCATGGCCGGGGGCTTTGCCGTCGATCACCTGACCGGGGCATCCAGGGACAGGCTGAACCGTTTGCGTGCGGCTGCCGAGATGCTCGGGTTTCGCTTCCGGGCGAAAATTCCGGACGTCCGGATGCGAAAGATCCGCGAACAGATCCCGGAAGTCTTCAGGCTTCGGGTCGGCGGCTCGATCCCGCTTGTGATCGAAAGCGAGATGTGGGGCACCGCCGGGAACGGGACCCCGTTGTGGGTCGGTCTCGGCGCCCATTCGTCAACCGCCCTGTTCGGCGGGCCGAAACAGAACACCGTGCCGGACGGCGCAGGTGCCCAGGGCAATGTCCTGATGATGATCGCTGCCTACCGGCTGGATCGCGATACCTCCGTCCGGCTTGTCCTGATGCCTGAAAACCTGAGCGCGGTCGGTCCGCTCGACCGGGATCTGAAAACCGAAAGCATTGCATTCAACACTGCCTTCAATATCCGTGTTACCGAACGTGAAGATCAAGGCAGGCTCGACAGGCTTTCGGTGGAAACGCTGCAGGTGCTCACGCCCGCGCTCCAGACGCGGTTGCTCGATCTCGCGGACAAATACGCGGCGCGGGTCATCATCGACAGGGACAGTGTCTACTTCGCAGGATTTCGCAACCTGCAAACACTGGACGACGCCACCCTGCACGCCTTCGTGCAGGAGGCCGTGGATCATTTTTCCGAAGCATCCGTTTCCTTCAAACACTACGCGGAGTGATCTCGCTATGACTTTCGTCCTGATCCTGTTGCTTCTGGTGGCCGTGCTCGTGGGAACCTATGTGCTTTGCTACAATTCGCTGATGGCCGCAGGCTTTCGTGTGGACGAAGCCTGGTCCGGCATCACCGTCCAACTCAAGCGGCGGCATGCGCTGGTGCCCAATCTGGTTCAGGCGGCGCGGACGGCGCTTGGCCATGAACAGGCAATCGCCGACAAGATCCTGTCCGCGCGTACCGCCGCTCTGGAAGCCATGGCAACGGACCGCCATGCGGATATTGCAAAGGCCGAGGCCGGTTTGAGCCAGGCGCTCGGGCAGCTCTTCGCCTATACCGAGGACAATCCGGACATCACCGCGAACGAGAACCTGGCGCTCCTGCAAAAACAACTGGAGGAAACCGAAGATCAGGTTGCTGCCGCGCGGCGCATCTACAATGGAAACGTTCAGGCCTATAACACGCGGCTCGCATCGATCCCCTGGAACTTCGTGGCAGGCATCAATGGGCTGAAACCATCTGAGATGTTCAGCCTGGACGAAGCGGAAATGAAACTTGTGTCTCAGGATCCTTCGATTGAAGATCTGCAGTTGGCTGTTCCGCCGCAAAGCGAGAGGACGTGATTTGATGAAGCAGTTTTTCCTTTCCGGCGCGTTTTTGCTGCTGACGGTTTCTTCCGCCCTGGCGTCCGCGGAAACCTGTGTGGCCTCTGCTCCCAACGGGAATTCCCTCAGGGTCTACGATGCGCCGACAACCAGCGGGCCGGTGCTCGGCGGTATCGGGGTCGGAACCTGCGGCATCAACGTGACCAACCAGTGCGAAGGCTCCATGTGCGTCATTGCGTTTCCCGGTCTCAACGGCTGGGTGGACATGCGGCATATCTCCAACAGCCCGGTTCAGGCGCCAGGTCTGATGACGTCGGCAGATGTTCTTGGAACCTATGTTTACGGTGTCACCGGTGGCAGCGGCAAAGTGACGGCTGCCGGGGTCACCCAGCCGACACCCGTTGACGCGACCGGCACGGTCAGGCTCGAAAAATCCTCGCCAACCGCCGCCACCCTTGTCCTGCCGCGGGAGGTGACCGATGCACCGGTTCGCCTGTCGGGGAGCGGTGCAGGCCCCTGGACAGGTGGTTTTGGCAGCTGGGGCGGGATGCCCATGAATGTCTCGGTGCGTTTCGACGGGCTCGGCAGACAATCCGCAAGCCTTGTTCTCGTCGGGCAAAACCAGATTGCCTCCATGGAGATCAACCTCAATCTTGCCGCCCAGACCCTGCCCGCAGGTTCGCAGCCGGCGGCCTCGGCTCCGGTCCCCGGTCCCGTGCCAACGCCCCAGCCTTCCGTGGCAGGCGGCGGCAACGCCTGCCTGGAGCTGGCGCGGATTACTCAAATCATCAACCGGCAGGCAGGGACCAGGCAGGTTCAGGATTTGCGCAGCATCTATGTCATTGCAGGTGTGACGAGCACCGATGCGAATGGTGATCCGGGCGCGTGTCAGCGCGCGCTGGACCTGATCGCACAGGATGAAGGTCTCTGGAAACTTGCCGAAAACGGTGGCGTCGGCAGTACGGCAGCAAGTCCGGGCGGAGCTGTTCCGGTGCCCCGGCCGAGCCCGAAGGACACGCCGTCACCGTCCGGTTCCCAGTCTGCCCAGACGATCGTGCCGTCACCGGCAGCGGGTACCGCTCCGGGGGAGAGCCCCGCCGGACAAGAGGCGCTGCTGGCCGAGGCCTGTGTGATCCTGCAGCCCGCCGTCAGTCCGCTGTTGCGGGGGACATCGCGCGAGGCACGTGCTGCGGTCCTGAAAATCCTGGCGGTTCAGGGCATCGTCAGTGTTGCCTCGGCGCAGCCGCGGCAGTGCGCCTATGTGATGTCAGAGCTGATCGCGGCCGGCCTGATTGCAAACGACAACCGGCCCTGGGCACTGCTTGCGCAACAAGGTGGTGCTGCGGGGGGGCAACAGGGCGAAGACCCGGCGACGATGATCGCCGGTGGCATCGAAATAGGCATCGATCCGAGTGATTTCATTCCCGAATTCAATCCGCAGGGCGAGGGCGTTTCGAGTTCTCCAACAGGAACGCCCGCAAGCGCCGGCCCGGTTGCCGGCAATCCATGCATCGCTCTTGGAAACGCGATGATCGTCACAATCCGTCTTGGTTTCGCGGCTGATATCGACGGCTTCGCTGCCATCTTGAAGAAACATCGCGTTGAAACCCTGGACCCGAGCGAAGCCCGGACTTGCCAGAATGCGCTGATGGAGGCCCGCCAGGCCGGGCTGGTCCGATAACCACTTTTCGGGAGCCGACTGAATGACCACACTGTTTTCAAGATTGCCCGTGCTCCTCGTGTGCCTGCTTGTGATCGGACTCGATGTCCCGTCCGGTTCCGCGCAGAGCGGACCTGCCGATCCGGCCGAAGCCGCGGACCTGCCCGGGTTTGGTGTCTGGGGTCCCGCCTACAGGCTTCGCAACGTTCCGGAAGGCATGCGTCTTGTCGTACGCGCGTCGGGCGATCGCGGCGCGGCAACGGTCGGCAGTCTGACAAGATCCGCCACCGAAGTGCTCGTTCTGAACTGCTTTCCCGAGATCGTGCCGCTTGACTTTGAAGACGCGAGCCCGGACGGCAAACGCGAGATGCTCGGAGGCGTCTGGTGCCAGATCGATCACTATGGAATGACGGGCTTCGTTCCGGGCGTTTATCTCGACCCGATCCTGGGGCGCTGATTTGCCTGTGTGATGGCACCAACGGTCGGAGGCCTTGCTCAGCCGCGTTCCGCCGGCCAGCTGGCGTGAAGGCTGTCGATGACGAAGGCATGGGCGTGGCGCTTGCCGGAGGCGTCCCGCAGATGCGGGTGATCTGCCGGGAGTTCGGGGTGTTCATGCAGCAGTATCGTGCTGTCCGCCGACGGCCAGAGTTTCACCGCCGCCAGCACTCCGAAGCTCGCCAGAGCTGCATGCATGATCATGGTCACAGGAAGTCCGGCGCTGGTGCCGAGCCAGCCCGCAAGCGGATAAGTGACCAGCCAGCAGCCATGTGACAGGGCGAACTGGGCCGCAAACACCATGGGTCTGTCCTCGGCATGCGCGGAGTTCCGCAGCAACCGGCCGGACGGCACCATGATTGCCGAACTTGCAAGTCCCATGATGAACCATGCCCCGAACAGGGTGGGCCATAGGTCCTGCGTTTGCAGTCTTGTTGCGACCACCGCAAATGCGAGCAGGACGCATGGCAGCGCAGCGGCACCCGATAGCATGATACGCCTGTCACTCAATACGCGCAGCAGGCGCGGAAGTGCAAAGGCCGCCACCAGGGAGCCGCCCCCATAGGCCGCCAGGACCAGGGCAAGGTCGGTGTCGCTGCCGCCAAGGAGGTTCTTGACGATGACGACGGAGTTGACAATCACGATTGCGCCCGCAGCGGCAACCGTCAGATTGAGGGCGAACAGGCCCCGCAGTCTCGGCGTCTGCAGATAGATGCGCACGCCTTGCGCAATCCGCTGCCAGGGAGAGGTCCTGCCCGTAGCGGAAATCGATGGCAGCGTGACCGAAATCACCAGCGCCGCCGAGATCAGGAAGCCGAAAACAGTTCCGGTGAAAAGCCAGTGATACCCGACAAGGCCGATCAGAACGGCCGCGACAACGGGACTGAGCAGGTTTTCAATATCATAGGCCATGCGCGACAGAGCCAGGGCGTTGGTGTAGTCCTGCTCGTCCTTGAGAACGTCCGGAATGGTTGCCTGGAAAGCCGGCGAGAAGGCGGCAGACGCCGATTGCAGAACGGCAATCAGAACATAGATCTGCCAGACGGCGTCCACGAAGGGCAGCGCAACAGCCGTTGCCGCACGCACCAGATCGAGGCTCACAAGCAACGCTCTGCGCGGAAAGCGCGATGCGAACCCGGCGGCAACAGGGGACAGGGTGACGTAGACAATCATCTTGATCGCCAGGGCCGTGCCGAGCACAGCGCCTGCATTTTGCCCCGCCAGGTCATAGGCAAGAAGCGCAAGCGCAACCGTCATCAGTCCGGTGCCGAACAGGGCGATGACCTGTGCGGCGAAAAGATGCCGGTATGTGCGATTGATCAGAACGGAGAACATTTTTGAGGTGCGGTGCCGGTTCGAAGAGGTTCCGGATTAATGGATAGCATGCAACGCCGCGCACCTCCATGGCGGTTGGTCTTCGGACGTTGCGCTTCAGATCGGGTGAAGCGCACGGCCTGCGTCAGCGGAGGAAGTGTGTCAGGAAGAGCTGGCTGGGCGGAAGCCGAGTGAGGTTTCTGTCCGTCTTGCGGCGAACCGGCGGGCGAACCGGTTTCGCTAAGGCTATCGAACCGCGACTCCGAAGGGCGCTTTCTCACGTGCGGCGCGGTACCAGTCCACGATCTTGCGGCGCTCGTCTTCCTCCATGTAGGAGACATTGGCCGGCGGCATGGCATTGGTGACGCCGGACTGGAGATAGATTTCGCGCGCCGCGCGCACGATGTCGGCATCCGTTTCCAGGACCACGCCTTTCGGGGCCCAATGGATGCCTTCATAGACAGGTTCGCGGGCATGGCACATGGCGCAGCGGCCCGGGACGATGGACTGGATCTCGTCAAATCCGGGGGCGCTTGCAAAGACCTGTTCGCTGGGGGTCAGGGGACGGGTTTCCGAAGCTTCGTAGCTGCCGTCCTTCCACATGGGCAACATGCTCAGGTGAATGATGAAGATGAACAGGATTGCGGTTGCGAGCCAGGTCCACATGGGGGCCTTTCCGCCCGCGTGTTTGGTGTTGAAATAGTGACGGATCGTGACACCCATCAGGAACACAAGCGCGGCGATGACCCAGTTGTATTGCGAGGCGAAGGCGAGCGGGTAGTGGTTGCTCAGCATGAGGAAGACGACGGGAAGGGTCAGGTAGTTGTTGTGCATCGACCGCAGCTTGGCGATCTTGCCGTATTTGGCATCCGGCGTGCGTCCTGCCTTCAGGTCGGCCACCACGATCTTCTGGTTCGGGATGATGATGAAGAACACGTTCGCGGTCATGATCGTTGCGGTGAAGGCACCGAGATGCAGAAGGGTGGCGCGGCCGGTGAAGATCTGGTCATAGCCCCAGCCCATCGCGACCAGCAGGATGAAGAGCAGGATCATCAGGGCCGTGGGGTGCTCGCCGAGAGGTGATTTGCAGAGAAAATCATAGACAAGCCAGCCGATCGAAAGCGATGCGGCGGAGATCAGAATGCCCTGCCACAGGGCGAGATCGGCCTTTTCCGGATCGATCAGGTAAAGTTCGCCGCCGACCCAGTAGACGATCATCAGAAGAGCCGCACCCGACAGCCAGGTGGCGTAGCTTTCCCATTTGAACCAGGTGAGATGCTCCGGCATGTTTTCCGGTGCGACGAGATATTTCTGGATGTGGTAAAAACCGCCGCCATGGACCTGCCATTCCTCGCCGAAGGCGCCCACGGGCAGATGCGGCGACTTGCGCAGACCCAGATCCAGCGCAATGAAGTAGAAGGACGAGCCGATCCAGGCGATGGCCGTCACGACGTGCAGCCACCTGACGGCGAATGCGAGCCATTCCCAGATGATGGCGATATCCAGCATGGTGTCCCTCCAGTCCTTTGCAGGCACCGTAACCTAATCTACCTTGATATTTTCTGGTATCTCGACATAATTCCGATCACTTTCAAAAAAATCGGATAAATCAGGGCGTGGCCTACCTGGAGAATATTCGGACTTTCCTGCGTGTCTACGAGCTTGGCAACATGTCCGCCGCCGCGCGCGATCTCCGTATATCCTCCGCCGTCGCGTCCTCCCGGGTTTCGCAGCTTGAAGATCATCTGAACGTCCGCCTGTTCCAGCGCACGACCCGGGCGCTCAGTCCGACGGAGCACGGCAACCTGTTCTATCGCGGGGCAACCAAGATCGTCGAGGCGGTCGAAGAGGCCGAGGCGGAAATCAGCAGCGTGACGCGGTCGCCCCGGGGCACGCTCTTCATCGCGGCTCCGATCGGAATGGGCCAGAGGCTGATCGCGCCGGCGATCCCCGCGTTCAAGGCCGCCAATCCGCTGATTGACATCCGCCTGCGGCTGTCTGACCGGAAAGTGGATCTGACCGGCGAAGGCCTCGATGCGGCGTTCTTCCTCGGTCTGCCGGAAGATTCGACACTGAAGATGCGGAAGATCGCAGACTGTACGCGTCTGTTGTGCGCCGCGCCGGACTATCTGGCACGAAAAGGGATGCCGCAGGGTTTCGACGAGCTGCAATCCGGCACGCATGACTGCCTCAACATGCGCTATCCAGGCGCACCGGAATTCCAGTGGCCGCTTCAGACACGGGCGGGGCTCAGGAAAGTCGCGGTTCGGGGTCCGTTCGAATCCGACCATGGTGATGTCCTGACCGAATGGGCGCTGGCCGGACACGGCATCATTCTGAAGCCAAGGTTCGAGGTCGCCGATCACCTTGCCTCGGGACGGCTTGTTGCCGTGCTGGAAGGCGAACCGCCGCTGCCGGTGCAGATGGGATGCCTCTATCCGCACCGGAAGCACCAGGATCCGAAGGTGAGGCTGTTTCTCGATTTCATGGTCGGGCAAATCCAGGCCGCGATCGCAGAAAAGGTGTCCGGTTAGAAGTGCAGCGGCACAGGGTGGGGCATGCAGAACAGTTTCAAGAATTTCAAGCAAGCCATTGCGTGTCGCCTGTTCTATAACGTCTTGAAAAATGGAGGCATGTCTTGAACCGCTACGCGCGCAATCTGCGGGGCTATGGCCCCTTCCCACCCGATCCAAAATGGCCCGGCAACGCGCGGGTCGCGGTTCAGTTCGTCCTGAATTACGAGGAGGGCGGCGAGAACAACGTGCTTCATGGCGATGCGGCTTCCGAAGCGTTCCTGTCCGACATTCCAGGTGCGGCGCAATGGCCGGGGCAGCGGCACTGGAACATGGAGTCCATGTATGAATATGGTGCCCGGGCCGGGTTCTGGCGTTTGCACCGGCTGTTCACCCGCTCCGGCATCCCGCTCACGATCTACGGCGTAGCCTCCGCCCTGGCACGCAATCCCGAACAGGTCGAAGCCATGAAGGATGCCGGGTGGGAAATTGCCAGTCACGGTCTCAAGTGGATCGAACACAAGGACATGCCGGACGAAGAGGAACGGGCCGCGATCGCGGAGGCCATCCGGCTGCATACGGAAGTGGTCGGAGAGCGGCCGCGGGGCTGGTACACGGGCCGTTGCTCTGAAAACACCGTGCGGCTGGTCGCCGAGGAAGGCGGCTTCGACTACATCTCCGATACTTATAACGATGATCTGCCTTACTGGCTGGAGATCGCCGGGCGCGATCAGCTGATCATCCCCTATACGCTCGAGGCCAACGACATGCGGTTCGCCGTATCACCCGGATGGAGCGACGGCGAGGATTTCTTCAACTACCTGAAAAACGCCTTTGACGCGCTTTACGAGGAAGGCGAGACCGACACGCCGAAAATGATGTCGATCGGGCTGCATTGCCGCCTGGTGGGGCGCCCCGGAAAGATCATGGCACTCCGGAAATTCATCGATCATATCAAGGCCCGGGAAGGTGTCTGGTGCCCGCGCCGCATCGAGATTGCCGAACACTGGGCCAGGCACCATCCGCCCCGGCAGGCCATGCAGCCCAGCCGCATGGCACGAAGCGAATTCGTTGAGCGGTTCGGCGGTATTTTCGAACACTCTCCCTGGATTGCCGAACGTGCGTTCGATCTTGAACTCGGGCCGGCGCATGACTGCGCTGCCGGCATTCACAATGCGCTTTGCCGCATGTTCCGCTCCGCCAGCCGGGACGAACGCCTGGGCGTCCTGAAAGCACATCCCGATCTTGCCGGGAAGCTGGCGCAGGCCGGGCGCCTGACCGCCGAAAGCACATCGGAACAGGCCAGCGCCGGACTGGATCTTCTGACCGACGAAGAACGGGCAAACTTCACAGCGCTGAACACGGCCTATGTCGACAAACACGGCTTTCCCTTCATCATTGCGGTCCGCGATCACGACAAGGCGTCGATCCTGGCGTCCTTCGGGCGCCGGATAGACAATGACGGGGAAACGGAGTTCGCAGAGGCCTGCCGTCAGGTGGAACGCATTGCCCGCCACCGTTTGCAGGATCTGTTCCCGTGAGCCCTGCGAAACTCACGGCCAGGGTGCTGACCGCCGAGGCGTTTGCACCGTTTGGCGACGTGATCGAGCGCTCCGGTGCGCCCGACAAGATCATCAATCAGGGCATGTGCGGACGTCATCATGATCTCGCCCGCCTGGACTTCGGATCGGGCCGCGCCGGCATCAGCCTGTTCGACGCCAAGGCCAGATCCTTGCCCCACACCGTGGACATGGTCGAGCGGCATCCGGAGGGCAGCCAGGCCTTCATGCCCGTGGACGGGGTGCCGATGCTGGTTATCGTCGCGGAGGATGACGCCGGTCAACCGGTCAATCTGAAGGCTTTTGTCAGCCAGCCGGGACAGTCGATCAATCTTCACAGGGGGACGTGGCACGGCGTGCTTGCGCCCCTCGGAAGCCCGGGGCGGTTCGTGGTGGTCGACCGGATCGGAGACGGCGACAACCTTGAGGAATTCTGGTTTCCGGAGCCTTATGTCGTGGAGGCAATTGATGGCTGACCGGCGCGCGCCTCGGCGCTGAACGAAAGCCGCATCACCGCTCCGCCATCAGCCTCGCCATGTCGATCATCCGGCACGAGAAACCCCATTCATTGTCATACCAGCCGAAAATCCGGGCCTGCCGGTCGCTGGCAGACAAGGTTTCGGGCAGCGCGATGACAAGAGATTCAGGCCGTGTGCGCATATCGGTGGACACGACGCGGTCACCGGTAAAGCCGATAACCGGACTTTCGGCAAAGACGCGTTGCAGCAGGCCGTTGACCGGTTCGCCGACCGCCTTTTTCCAGCTGACGGTCAGATCGACGGCCGACACGCTGATGGCCGGTACTCTGACGGCTGCGCCGGTGATGCGGCCGTTGATCTGGGGTACGACCTTTCCGACAAGCTTCGTTGCGCTCGTTGTTGTCGGCACCATCGAGACGCCGCCGGCCCGGCTGCGCTCCAGCGGGCCGCGCGGGGCATCGACCATGGGCTGGCTGCCGGTGTAGCAGTGGATTGTCGTCATGTGCCCGGCTTCGATCCCGACGGCATCGTCGAGGCCGCGCAGCAACGGGGCGAGCGCATTGGTGGTGCAGGAGCCGTTCGAGACAATCCGGTGTTCGCCGAGCTGGTCCTCGTTGGCACCCAGAACAAGCGTCTTTTCAGCCGCATGCGAGGGGCCGGAGATCAGAACGTTTCTTGCGCCGGCCTCAAGCCCGCGCTTTGCGATCTCGATCGTGTCGGCCTTGCCGGTGCACTCCATCACGACATCGACGCCCGCAAGGTCGAGCGCTGACAGATCCGGTTGCTGCGTAAAAGGAATTTCCAGGTCGCCGATCTTGAGGGCGGCGTCACCCGCCCCGACCGTGCCCGGATAGGGGCCGAACACGCTGTCGTATTTGAAGAGATAGGCGCACGTGTCCAGTGGGGCGATGTCGTTGATCGCGGCAACCGTGACGCCTTGGCTATCGGGCCGGGTCAGGATCTGACGCAGGACGGTCCGGCCGATCCGGCCAAACCCGTTGATGACAATCCGCATGATGACGACCTGTCTTTCGGTGCTCCAAAATCATGATGCCAGCAGAAGTCTGGCATCCTGAAAGACTGCGTATCATGCTTTAAGCCATTGATCTCATTTATATTGTCCCTAGGGACAATTGCGCTTGTCACACACCTGGAGCAAAGCGGCCGGCGGCACGAAGCGGCATGTGCCGGTTGACGTCCTTGTAGAGAAGATAGCGGAAGAGACCCGGTCCGCCCGCGTAGCAGGCCTGCGGGCAAAAGGCGCGCAGCCACATGTAGTCGCCCGCTTCCACCTCGACCCAGTCCTGGTTGAGACGGTAGACCGCCTTGCCCTGAAGGACGTAAAGGCCATGCTCCATCACATGGGTTTCGGCGAACGGGATAACGGCGCCGGGCTGAAACGTGACGATGTTGACATGCATGTCGTGACGGAGATCGGTGGGCTCCACAAAACGGGTCGTTGCCCATTTGCCATCGGTCCCGGGCATCGCGACCGGTGCGTGATCGCTTTCGTGGGTGACAATAAACTCGGGCGCGGCGAGGCCGTCGACAGCTTCGTATGCCTTGCGGATCCAGTGAAATGTGACCGTTGCGGAGCTGTTGTTCCGGAACGTCCAGCGCGTTTCCGGGGGCAGGAAAACGTAGCTTCCCGCGCGCAGCTCAAACGTCTGACCCGCCACGGTCAGCGTTGCTTCGCCTTCAACAACAAACAGGACGCTTTCCGCAGTGCCGTCGGTTTCCGGCTTTTCGGAACCGCCGCCAGGCGCCACCTCCATGATGTACTGGGAGAAGGTTTCGGCAAAGCCGGACAGGGGCCGGGACAGGACCCAGAGCCGGGTCTCGTCCCAAAATGGCAGGTAACTGGTCACGATGTCGCGCATTGTTCCCCGGGGTATGACCGCATAGGCATCGGTGAAAACGGCGCGATCGGTCAGGAGTGTTTCCTGTCCGGGGTGACCGCCTTTCGGCGCAAAAAGTGTTTCTGACACGACGTGGACCCTTTTGTTGATCTTGATCCGACTATGCCGCTCCTTCTGTGTGAGCGCCAGACGGCATGCACCATGAATAGCTGATTGATTTTCAAGAAAATGACTGGCGCATTCTGCGGTTTCCACACGCGGGCACGGTTGCCGGGGTCAATTGATTTTCTTGACCATGGCCGTCCGCATCCTGGACATTTCCGCGCCCAGGAATTCACAGAAATCCTTGGCGACGATCGAAATCGGCCTGTGCGTCGGTGTCAGGATGGAAAGGCCGTTCTGGATACGGGGCCGGAACGGCCGGAATACGATCATCGGCGGGCCCAGACCCAGGCGCCCGTCTTCCTGTGCCTTGTAGGCGGTGAGCATGTCGCAGATGAGCGCACAAAGACCGGCCTCGACGAAACGCAGACCGGGCATGGCCGTCTGCAGTTCAAAGCGCTGGTTGAAGCGAACGCCTGCGTCCCGGAACCTTGCGAGTGTCTGCTTGTGGCTCCTGTGCTCGGAATGAAGCAGAGCCAGCGGGTAGCCGTCGAGTTCTTCCGGCGTGATCACTTCCTTTGCCGCGAGCGGATCCGTCGCTGGCACGGCACACATGCATTCAAGATCGAAATCGATCTGGTCGAAGGAATTGCGTGCTCGAGGCGTTTCGGAAAAGCCGATGTCGAATTGCTGCGCGGCAATGAGTTCCTCGATTTCGGAGGAGGACCTGCTCGCCAGGGCAACCTTGACGCTGGGCTTGTCGGCAACGAATTTCGAGAGACTGTTGGGAAGAAAATCTGCTACCGCTTCGGGTATGCCTGCGATCCGCAGCTGGCCGTGTTCCTTGTTGGCGAGGCCGCGCAGTGTCCTCTTGGAGGTTTCGAGCCTCTTCAAGATGGCTTCGGCTTCCTCGAGAAAGAACTCCGCTTCGGGTGTTGGAACCAGGCGGCCCTGCTCGCGCATGAAAAGCTTGAGTTCAAGCTCGGTCTCCAGGCCGGCAATGGTGGAGCTGACAGCAGGTTGCGTCCGGCCAAGGGTGCGGGCAGCTTCCGAAATGGAACCACTCCGCATGACCTCTCGAAAGGTCGCCAGTTGCCGGATCGACAGGTTCATTGATGCTCGAAAAACGCCCCTACTGGTTTACCTGAATAATGTGTCGCCCAAGGCGAGAAGGTCAACTGCCACCACCCGGCGCTTACCAAATTGACATGTATAACCCTGTTTGTTCAGGCGGATTTTCCTGAAAAACTTTGTTTTGCATTGCTTCAACTTTTAAGTGTTTTCAGGTTGTTGTTCCCAGGCGGCCGATGTCTTGGCGAAAGCGCCGGACCGACGTAGCGTTAGGTCTCGCTGGTCCAGAGCCTTGCGAGATCGAAGGCATCGACATCGCGCAGCAACTCGACAAAGCCTTTTGCCGCATGGTCGAGGGCCTGCCGTCCCTTTTCGGCTGTCGCAGCACGCGCGTTGCCGAGTGCGCCCAGGGGGTTGAGGTCCTGCGCCTTCCAGCCGTATTGCGCCTTGCCATGTGCGCGAAGGTGCTTGAATTCCTTCAGGTAGGACTGTTGTTCCGACGTGAAGTCCTGTGCCTTGTCCATCTGCACGAGATCCGGGTGAAGATGCAGCATCAGCGACGTTTCGATGTCGCCGCCGTGAATCCCGTAGGTGAACTCCGCTTCCGGAAACAGCCCGTCGGGCTGGCCGAACCGCAGCCAGTTGGTCGCGGTGACGAACATGCCGTGTTTCACCCGCAATTCGCGGGATACGATGTCCATGATCGGCACGTTGCCGCCGTGCGAGTTGATCAGGACCAGTTTGCGCACCCCCGCCCGCGCGACGCTCTCGCCGATTTCCAGCCAGCACCTTGCCGCCGTTTCCCAGGAGAGCGTCAGTGTGCCGGGCGAAGAAATGTGCTCATCCGATTTGCCGACCGACTGGACGGGCAGGAAGGTGGCCGGCAGATCGTCGGGCAGGAGTTCGAGGACACGCCTGACCTGGCCTTGCGCGATGGCTGTGTCCGTGACGAGCGGCAGATGCGGCCCATGCTGTTCAATCGCGGCAATGGGCAGGACCGCGATCCAGCTTGCGCAGGAAGGGGAGCCGAAGTCCTGCGTTGTCATGTCGTGCCAGTGGCGCCGGGGCTGCATTTCAATGTCCTGCCGTAAGATTGCCTGACGTCTCATTTGCACAGCGGGCCCCGACAGGCAAGTGGCGCGCGAACAGAGACAACAGGCGGTTAAGCGTTCACGAACAAATGATCTCTCTGCCTTAACCCCTGTTTAGAATTTGCTGACTCCTGTTTGCGAAGATCCCCGCCATGATCGGCGCCCTGTTGTCCAACACGCCGGCGAGCCTCTTGAGAGGCAGTGGTGTCGCAGGCGAACTGGAGCCTGGTCTGGGAACAGGTGTTTCCGGCCGGGAACGGGAAAGTGCGCGCGACAGCCTTGCCAGCGCTCCGGTGCAATCTGCCCGGCGCAGTTCCGGCCCGATCCTGTCTTCGCAGGCTGTTCTTGCGCTGCAGGACACGGAGCAGGCCGGGTCGCAAAGCCGTGGATCCACAGCACGGGAACCGCAGACAGACGAGGACACGGCAGACAGGTCTGCCGGGCAGCAGACAGGGACTGTTGGCGTTGGAACAGCGGCTTCAGCGCAGGGCGCTGCAAACCCCGCTCAGGGGCAAAGCGGCGCTGGCGAGAAAGACGATCCGGATGGGGACGGGTTGAACGAGGCGGAAGAAAAGCAGGTCCAGGAACTCGCCAAGAGGGATCGCGAGGTCCGGGCGCATGAGCAGGCGCATGCCCGCGTTGGAGGCCCCTATGCCGGGGCTCCCAGCTATACGTTCCAGCAGGGGCCGGACGGCAAACGCTACGCGATCGGCGGCGAGGTGCAGATCGATACCAGCAAGGAAAAGACGCCACAGGAGACGATCCGCAAGATGCAGATCGTAATCCGTGCCGCCCTTGCGCCTGCCGAACCGTCGTCGCAGGATCTGAAAGTCGCGCAGTTGGCCCGTTCCCAATTGTCGGAAGCACAGGCGGAAGCCCGCCAGGCAAAAGCGGATGAGCTTCAAGGCACGGACGATGGCATCGGGACAGAAACCGGTGCTGGCGCGGGTGCAAACACGGGTACTGAAAACCCGTCGTCGGATGGGTCAGGCCAGGACAGGTCCGGCACGGACACCCGTGGCGGTGAAGCTGCCTCGGCGTATCAGTCCGCACTTCAAAGAGCGAGCGATGCCGAAGCCCTGCTGGCGTCCATCGTGGCTTGACGCGCAGCCTGTCTCTGCCGTGTCGCAGTCACGGAAGGATCGTTCCGATCCAACAGCTCTGAATTCGTTTGAAAGCTTCGCCCGGAAAGGATAGAGCCGACAGCAGTTCTTTTCTTTTCAGGCGACCACCGGTCTCGGGTATCAGGGCACATCATGCAGGCGATCGCAGCGCGCCGGGTAGTCTCGGCGGTCTTTTTCATGTGCGGGACCTTTATCGGTCTCTGGGCGTCCCGTATCCCCGATATCAAGATGGCAACCGGCTTGAGCGAGGGCTGGTTCGGTGTTCTCTTGCTGGTTCTGGCGCTCGGTGCGTTTGCCGCCTTTCCGATTGCCGGTGCGTTTATCGACAAGAAAGGGCCTGCGTCCGTCACCAAGGCTTCGGCTGTTGCAACGGTCGTCACCTTCACGCTTGTCGGCCTGTCTCCATCGGTCGCGCTTCTGGCGGTGGCCCTGTTTCTTGCCGGGTTCGCATTCGGCTCGCTGGATGTCTCGATGAACGGCTGGGGCGCGGAAGTCGAGACAGTGCTCGCGAAACCGGTAATGTCGTCGTTTCACGGCCTGTTCAGTCTTGGGGCCGGGGCGGCTGCTGCGGCAGGTGGCCTCGCGATCCAACTGGAGCTGAGCGTTGCCCGGCATTTTTGTCTTTGGGCCGTGATTTCCATTCCCGTTCTGCTTTGGAGCCTGCGGCAGAGCTGGCCGCAACAGAGCAATCCGGATGACGGGGGCGGCAAGGCGCCGCTCTTTGCAATCCCCAGGGGTGCGCTTCTCCTTGCCGGTCTGATTGCACTGATCGCTGCCCTGGGCGAGGCGGCCGTGACCGACTGGGCGGCGCTCTACCAGATCACGGATCTCGGATACGAGGAGGCGATTGCGCCGACCGCGTTCACGGTTTTCTCGATCGCGATGGTGATCATGCGGCTCGCCGGAGACAGGGTCATCGCCCGTTTCGGGCCGGTGCCGGTGGCGCGCGTCAGCGGCCTGATCGCATTTCTCGGCGGACTGCTGCTGGTCTCCGGGTGGAACATTGCAACTGTGT
The DNA here is from genome assembly GCA_039818365.1 of Pseudomonadota bacterium. Taxonomy (GTDB): domain Bacteria; phylum Pseudomonadota; class Alphaproteobacteria; order Rhizobiales; family Stappiaceae; genus Roseibium. The sequence continues at coordinate 20,841 of JBCBUA010000015.1, read as the reverse complement.
GGGCGGGATGTTTCATCATGGGGATTGGCTACGCGGTGCTGTTCCCGCTTGCCATGTCACGCGCGGCCGCCGACCGGCAAATCTCGAAAGGGCAGGCCCTGGCCTCCGTCGCAACGCTCGGGTATGGCGCGTTTCTGTTCGGTCCGCCGATCCTCGGGTTTATTGGCCAGGTGTTTTCCCTGGGCGTGTCCTTTGCCGTTGTTGCCGTGCTGACCCTGGTGATCCCGTTCCTGGCCGGTTCACTGAAGGTGGAAACCTGATTCGTTTAGCCGGCGCTTGAGTTTTGACTCTGCCCTTTCGGAAAAAAGCTCGCCGTCTTGATAATGTCATTTGACGGTTAAATTCTCCGGCTAGGTTTCCGCGGCATTGCGACGTCGAGTGATTCGGGCAGATCTTGGAATGGGAACAGGCGATGGCTTTTAACTACAAGAAGAGCATTACATTTCGGCTGGTCCAGGCGGCGAAAGCCCAGAGAGCCAGATCCGGAGCGCATCTCATGCGGATCGGGCTGCATCCGGGCCAGGAACTTGTCCTGAAGGTTCTGGCCGATTCCGATGGCCGAACCATGAGCCAGCTCGCGCTGGCGCTGGGCGTCCAGCCGCCGACCGTGACCAAGATGGTGACCCGTCTTTCCACGCAAGGGTATGTCCGCAGGCAGGTGTCCGATACGGATGGCCGGCTTGCACGTGTGTTTCTGACAGACGAGGGCCGGGATCTGGTTGCATCGGTCGACAAGGCCTGGAAGCGTCTGGAACGGGAGGCTATGTCAGGTCTCGACGACAAGGATCGGAAGAAGCTGCGAAAGCTGCTCCGTCAGGTGGAAAAGAACCTTTCGATCGCCGTTGATGACGATCCGGAGCATGAGAGCGATTTCGACACGGATGGCGAGGACGCCTCCGATACAGACAAGAAGACAGGCTCCCGCAAGGGCAAGGAACTGACGGCCGCCTGAGGCCGCGATGCTGCTTCTTTGACGGCGGGTTCATTGACGGCGGGCCCTTGGACCTGGGAAGACATGGCAGCGGTTTCCGGGAGCCGCGTCAGCTCAACGCCAGTTTTGCCAGGAGGCCCAGCAAGGCGGTTACGGCCAGAACCGTGGCGATTCCCTTTTTCAGAACGAAGACGAGACCGGCCGCGACCAGGGCGATCCCTGCCAGGACCGGATCGAGGGAGCCGGGGTCGGGCCAGGTCACTTCGAATGGGCCAAGTGCCTTGGTTCCGGTTTCGGAAAAAAGGACATTGAGCGCGAACCAGACCGCTAGGTTCAGGATCGTGCCGGCAACCGCCGCGGTGATCGCCGACAAGGCCCGCGCGAGCCTTCTGTTGCCGCGCAGCCTTTCCATCCAGGGAGCCCCGGCCAGGACGAACAAAAAGCTTGGAGCGAAGGTGACCCAGGTCGTCATCGCGGCCGCGAGCAAGGCACCCGTGAGCGGCGTAAACGGAGCGGGGTCGCGCCAGCCACCCAGAAAGCCGACAAATTGCGTGACGAGAATGAGTGGACCGGGTGTCGTCTCGGCCAGGCCGAGCCCGTCCAGCATTTCGCCTGCCGTGATCCAGGACTTCGTCTCCACGGCAACCTGCGCCATGTAGCTCAACAGTGCATAGGCGCCGCCGAAGCTGACCACTGCAAGCAACGAAAAGAACTCCGCGATTTCAACGAAGACATTGCCCGGGGCCAGAAACAGCATCGCGGCAAGTGGCGGCACGATCCAGATCAGCACACCGGTCAGGACCGTCTTCAAGGTCCTGAAAAGTGTTGTTGCGGCCGCGCCGGGATCGCTTTCAGGCGGCGCATCGGTTTCGCGGCCAAGCAGCAGGCCGATGGCGGCGGCACCAAGGATCACGAACGGAAAGGGAATGGCGGCAAAGTAAAGTGCGCAGAAGGATGCCGCACAGAGAAACCAGGCCAGGCGGGTCTTCAGCGCCTTCTTCCCGATTTTCATGAGTGCCTGAAGCACGATGGCGAGCACGCCTGCCTTCACGCCATAAAAGATCGCCGCAATGAAAGACGTCTCGCCGAACGCGGCATAGACGTAGCTGACAATTGCCATGGCGATCGCGCCGGGGAGGATGAACAGCAAGCCGGAGATCAGCCCGCCGATCGTCCGTCCGCTCAACCAGCCGCAATAGGTTGCGAGTTGCTGCGCTTCCGGTCCGGGCAACAGCATGCAGTAGTTGAGCGCATGCAGGAAGCGTTCTTCGGACAGCCATTTGCGGTTCTCGACAAACTCCTGATGCATGACGGAGATCTGCGCCGCCGGACCGCCGAAGGAAAGCAGGCCGACCTTGAGCGAAACCGAGGTGATTTCCGAAAGCGTTGGACCGGACGTCATTTTCTGGGCGTCGGCTTCACCGGATGAGGGGGGAGTGCGCATTGTGCAACCGTCTTGATCAGGGCTTCAAGTTCCTACGAGGTCTGTGTGACGGCCGCAAGTCAAGCGGTCCTCACCGGAAGATTACAAAACGCTCATTTGAATTGATCCGGCCCTCAACCCATCTCAATTGCCAAGCAGAGATGGTCTTTAAGGAGATCGGAGTGACCATGACGTATCAGACGATCAACGAGGAAAGGGGTGCCCGCAAGGCGGCAGAGTTACGTCGCCGTTTTCAAAAGGCATCCGGAAATTCAGGCCGCATATCCGGATTCGGACCGGCGAAGTTCGATGCTCTCAGGACCGGTTTCGGTTCGCGCCGGGAGTATTTCAACGCGTTTCTGATCTGGATCACGATGGCCGCCGTGATCATCTTCTTCGGCTTCATGCTGTTCTGAACCGCATGACCCGGCCTCCGATGGCCTGTGCCCGTCAGACGCCCCTGTTAGGCGCCGCCGCTGTTTTCAACCAGACCCTGTTTCAGCGCAGTGACAATTGCGCCTGTAATCTCTGGTGGGGCGTCGGGTGACACCAGCAGCGACTGGGTCATCGCCGGAAGTTTCGGCAGAAGCCGCTCGGTCCGCGCAACGCGCATGCCGGATTGTACCGCACGTGCCGGGAGCACGCCGATGGCAAGCCCTGCGCGGATGGCACAGCGCAGGTTTGAAAAACTCTCGCTCTTGAATTTGACGTTGAAGGCGCGTTCCTGCTTCGACAGCAGAACAACCGGGAGCCGGCTCCACCAGCAGCCCCGGTCGAGAACCGCAAGCGGAACCGGTTCGCCCGGATCGCAGTCGAATGTTTCGCTTTCCACCCAGAGATTCGCCTCGATCTCGAGGAGGTCGTGACCGGCTGGTTCCGGCGTGGCGACGACCGCGACATCAAGCCGTCCGTTCTCGATGGCAGCGGGAAACCCGGCCGAACAGCCGGAGCGCACGAATATGTCCAGAAGCGGATAGGATCTGCCGAAATCCGAAAGCACCTTTTCAAAAATCATGTCGTCGTAATGGTCGGGGATTCCGACGCGCACCTTGCCGCGCAAGGGGTGTTCGAACAGCGACTGTGCACGGTAGAGATCCGCCAGGATTTCCTGCGCGATCGGAAGCAGTTTCTCGCCGTCCGGGGTCAGTTTCATACCCTTGGGATGCCGCTCGAACAGGATCGCGTTGAGGCCGGCCTCAAGTTTCTTGAGCTGCACACTCAAGGCAGATTGTGTCCGGTTCAAGCGTTCGGATGCCAGGGTCAGGTGACCTTGCTCGGCAATCGTCACGAAGGCGCGCAAATGATCGCTGTTCAGCGAAAGCTGTTCGATTTTTTTCATTATAGACTTCAATGTAATTCATTTTATTTATGACGATAGCTCACCTAACCTCGCTGTCAAACGGTGAGGCTGGGACATGGAATTCACAAATATTGCACTGCTGCTGGGTGTTGGCCTCGTCGGCGGTGCCTGGAACGCGATCGCGGGAGGGGCCACCCTGTTTACGTTTCCGGCGCTGATGGCCGCCGGACTGCCCCCGGTGGTCGCCAATGCCACGAACTTTCTCGGACTGCTCCCGTCCAACGCCGCCGCGCTGCTGGCGTACAGGGAAGAGCTGCGCAAGGGCGGCATCCTGCTCGTCAAACTGAGCCTGGTTTCGGGAGCGGGTGCGGCGACCGGCTCGGTCTTGCTGCTTGTCTCCGACCCTCAGACCTTTCTGTTTCTGGTCCCGTTTCTGCTTTTGGCGGCAACCCTGCTGTTTGCATTCGGCGAGCCCATGCGCCGCGGTTTCGTCAAACTGGCGGGCGAGTCGCAAACCTCCATCGCCGTCTATTGCGTGCTCTTTCTTGTCTCTATCTATGGCGGCTATTTCGGAGCAGGTCTCGGCATCATACTGTTGGGTATCGCGCAGATCATCGGGCATTCGGATTTCCATGCCGCCAACAGCATGAAAAACCTGCTGGCCACCAATTTCACGATCATCAGCATCGTGATCTTCGGGGTCGGAGGGCTCATCGACTGGACCGCGGCGGTCACGATGATGGCCGGCAGTACCGTCGGTGGCTACATTGGCGGGCGATGGGCACGGACCGTGAACCAGCGTCTGCTGCGCATTCTGGTTGTTGGCTTCGGGGCCTTGTTGTCGCTTGTTTACTTCTGGCGCATCTTTGGCCCACAGGTCTATTGACGGCCATCAACGGAAGGTAAATCGAATGGAAGGATTTGATGGAACCGACTTTCTGGGAAGATCGCTGGCTGGAAGGCAAAACCGCCTTTCACGAAGGCGCGGTGAATATTCATCTGGAGCGGCATTTCAGCATGCTGAAGCTGGAACCTGGCTCACATGTGTTTCTGCCACTTTGCGGCAAGACCGCAGACATTGACTGGCTGCTCGCGCAGGGCTGCCGTGTGAGCGGGAGCGAGCTGAGTGCGCAGGCGGTCGCCGCCGTGTTCGAGCGACTGAAGATCACGCCGGAGGTCGAAGACGTCCGTGGCCTCCGCCGATATTCGGGCCCTGGGCTCGACTTGTGGCAGGGTGATTTCTTCGCGCTTCAGAAGGCGGATCTCGGTCCTGTTGACGCCGTCTACGATCGCGCGGCGCTGGTCGCGATGCCGCCGAGCATGCGTGGCGGCTATGTTGATCATCTGCGCCGGCTTTGCGGTCCGGTTCCGCAAGTGCTCGTCACCTACGATTACGACCAGACGCGCATGGAAGGGCCACCGTTTGCGGTTCCGGAAACCGACATCCGTGCGCATTACGAAGACGCGTTCGAGATCAGCCCGCTGTCAAGCGTCGGCATATACGGCGCGTTGTCGGAGCGGTGTTCCGGTCTGGAGCAATCCTGGCTTCTCCGTCCGTCCGGCCGCGCGCCCCTTTGAGGCCGGCCGGAGCGCCCTTTCCGGTGTGCCCGACAGGCGACAAAGCGGAACGTTGTCGCAGCGTCGTCAGTGTTCGCCGGCTTCGGCCGGCTTTTTGCGAACCGTGTTCCAGATCGGCAGAATGATCTTTGCCACGATCGGGATCAGGATCAGTCCGAGGATCAGGCCGAGCACTCCATCAAGAGAGGCCGTCATCGCCCAGGCGACAAAGCCCTCGAACTGGCCGACCGACTGCGCAACCGCGTGGGCAATGTCATGGATCGTGTTGTAGATGCCCTTGACGCCGAGCTCCTTCAAGCCGTGGATCACGATGGAGCCGCCGACCCAGAGCATGGCCGCAGTGCCGACCACCATCAGGACTTTCAGGAACCCCGGCATTGCCTTGACGATGCCCCGGCCCATCGCGCGGATGACGGACAATCGTCCCTTGCTGGACATCATCAGGCCGACATCATCCGCCTTGACGATCAGGGCGACCGATCCATAGACCATCACGGTTATACCGATTGCGACGACGGCGAGTGTCGCGGCCTCCATCCAGATATTGCTTTCCGGAATCTCAGACAGGGCGATCGTCATGATTTCGGCGGACAGAATGAAGTCTGTCTTGATCGCACCGGACACCTTCTGCTCCTCCAGATGCACCGCGTCGACGGCCTCTTCCAGCGGAAGGTCCGCGTGGCTTTCCTTGTGAGCGAACAGGTGATGGATTTTCTCGGCCCCTTCGAAACAGAGATAGGCTCCGCCGAGCATGAGCAGGGGCGTGATTGTCCAGGGAGCGAACTCGTTCAGCAGAAGACCGACGGGCAACAGGAAGAGCAGCTTGTTCTTGAGCGAGCCCTTGGCAATGCGCCAGACAATCGGCAGTTCGCGGGCGGGTTTGAAACCGGTCACATATTTCGGCGTGACGGCGGCATCGTCGATGACCGCGCCTGCGGCCTTGGACCCTGCCTTGGCGGCCTGACCAATGACGTCATCGAGCGAGGCAGCGGCAACTTTCGCAATGGCTGCGACATCATCGAGTAAGGCAAGTAGTCCGCTCATGGCTGCTCCTGGGCCGGTCTGATTTGCTCGACGCGACCATAAACGGAGTGTGCGACGGCAAAAATACGTTTCGGGGCGGCTGCAAGCCGCCGGAAATTCAGTCGCGGTATAGTCTCAGGCATTGAAAAGTTTCTCAACACGGTCCCGAAAAACGTCCACAAGGTGCGCTTTGACGGTCGAGACATGCGCTGGAGGGCCACGCAGCCGGTCAGACCAGAAACGGATAGCCGCCTTCAAGTTGCAAAAGAGCGATCTTGGTATCGAGGCCACCCGCGCCGGAGTAGCCGCCGAGACCGCTGGCGGACAGGATGCGGTGACAGGGAATGATGATCGGGATGGGATTGGCTCCGCAGGCCTGGCCGACCGGCTGGCCATAGGTGCCCAGTTCCTTCGCGACATCGCCATAGGTGCGGGTCCGTCCGTAGGGAATCGCCAGCATCGCCTGGAATACGGATTGGTGAAGGTCGCCGCCTTTCGGCGCCAGCGGCAGGTCGAATGTCTCAAGCTTTCCGTCCAGATAGGCCGAGACCTGCGCGGACGCCTCGCGTAGCAGCGGCGTTTCATCCCGGCCTGCGGGGCCATTCCAGTGCACTTCGGTAATGGCCCCTTCGTGCTCGCAGATAGACAGTCGTCCAAGCCAGGTTTCAATTTCCGTTACCGGCATCCCGCTTCCCGTTTCCCGTGTCACCCATATCCTGTCCTGCCGGTTCACGTTCTCACGAAACGGGTGTGGAAAGCGACAGGCATTTGGACGAATTTCCGCTCTCCCGGTTTGTAAGACACAGAACAGCGCCTGCACCGTTCACCTTTGCACAGGTTTTATGGATGCTTGCGCCTCGCGGTCTGGTGATCGTGATCGGGTCCGGGCTCTGCTTTTGCGGTCGCGCCCGCATGCGCAGCGCCTGAAGAGGCCGGACATGAGCAAGGGTGAACGGGTCTCGCTGCCCGTGTACACGCGGAAAAAGTTCTAGGCGGTTGACGGGTCGCGTGAGATTCCGTCTAAATGGCCTCTGGCGTGGACCCCGGGTGACAAATGATCACCAACCTGTTTAGGAGGAATGGGATGGCAATGGATCGCCGAACTTTTCTAGGAGGAGCCGCAGCTGTTGCGGGAACCTTCGCACTGCCGCAGCTGGCGCAAGCCAATGCTGCCGCCAATGCTTATTTCAACGGGTACGAGCAGGATAACGGCTTTCAGTACCGGCGAACGAACCTGAACCGCATCGACCCTGTGTGGCGCCGCCAGATGGTCAAGTATTTCAGCGACGAACCTCCGGGAACGGTCGTGGTCGATACCCAGAACCATTTTCTCTACTGGGTCTGGGAAAACAACACGGCACTGAGATATGGGGTCGGCGTCGGCCGGGAAGGCTTCAAATGGTATGGCCGCGCGCGGATCGACCGCAAGGCGCTGTGGCCGCGCTGGGTGCCGCCACCCGAGATGCTCAAGCGCCAGCCGGATCTGCCGCGCAGAGTGGAAGGCGGGGCACCGAACAATCCGCTCGGTCCCAGAGCGCTTTATCTCTACAACAATGGCAGCGATACCGGGTACCGGCTGCACGGAACGCTTGAGCCGTGGAGCATCGGCCATGACGTGTCGAGCGGTTGCATCCGCATGCTGCCAGAGGACATCATCGATCTTTACCAGCGGTGTCCAAAGGGGACCGGTGTCCTGGTTCTGGAACATCTTGGCGCAAGTGCCGGCTGAGGCCGGCACGCAAGGGGAATAGCTTAGTCTTGGGGGGCGTTCTTGTTTAATCGGTTTGGCCAGTGGGGCCGGAGTCTCATGATCATCGTCTTCTGCGGAGCCGGGCTTGCCGCCTGCAACTCCGCGGGAGGCATTTCGTCGCCGAATGTCACGAATGCGCCCGCGGCCGGGTTCGGTCAGATTTCGAACGGATCGGAAGAGGAATTCATCATCAATGTCGGACGCCGGGTCTATTTCGACAGGGGCTCGGCGGTGGTGACCGAAGAAGCCAAGATGACGATCAAGAACCAGGCCGACTGGTTGAAGCAAAACAAGAAATGGCTCGTGAAGGTTCAGGGTCACGCCGATGATCCGGGCAGCGAAGCGGCCCAGAAAACGCTGTCTGATCAAAGAGCCGATGCGGTCATGGCGGAACTGGTCAGTCTTGGCGTCAGCCCGCAACGCGTGTGGTCCAAAGGGTATGGTGTCGAGCGTCCGGTGACCGATTGCTCTTCGATCGAGTGTCAGTCGCAAAACAGGCGTGTTGTCGTGAACCTCAGGGAAGAGTTCGACGAATCCGCCCCTCAGGCACGCTAGGGTCCTGACTCTGGTTCAACGAGGCCGAAAGACGCTGCGAGGCATCTGAAAACGAACGCATTTCGGATTTTGGTCACCAGCCGCTACTATTGTTCTGTTTACCGCGGCGGCCGGGAGCTTTATCGCTCGATAAAGCCGCTGCTGCGGGAATAGAGACCACTGAATGTCAGAAGACAAAGACTCCACGCCCTCCTCCGGGGATTTACCGCCCAAGCCAGGCAAGCGACTAACGCTCGGTCATATCGCCGATCAGCTCGGTATTTCGACCGCGACGGTGTCGCTCGCCTTGCGGGACAGTCCGCTCGTGGCGGAAGAAACCCGCGAGAAGGTCAAGCAGACCGCAGAAGAGATCGGTTATATCTACAATCGATCCGCCGCCTCCCTGCGCACGTCGCGCAGCCAGATTGTCGGCGTCGCGGTCCACGACATCCTGAACCCCTATTTCGCCGAAGTGTTTTCCGCGCTTGAAGATGTGCTGGAAGAGCAGGGGCAGATGATCTTCATCTGCAACCACCGCGACGACGTGAAAAGACAGCGCGGCTTCGTCAACACGCTTTTGCAACACCGGGCCGACGGTCTGATCCTGTGTCCATCCGTCGGGACGACGTCGGAAGAGATCAATCGGCTCGTCGATCAGGGCATCCCGGTCACGCTGGTCGCCCGCGAAGTGCCCGGTGTGTGGGCGCCTTGCGTGCGCGGCGATGATGTTGCCGGAACCTACCAGATCACCAGGCACCTGCTGGCGCAGGGACACAGCAGGATCGGCATGGTCGGCGGGCGGCGAGACAGCTCTACCGGCAGGCACCGTCACGAAGGTTGGGAACGGGCACTGAAGGAAGCGGGTATCGATCCGGCCGGCCAGGTCGATTTGCCCGAACTGATGACACAGGCAGACGGACGGGCAGCCGTTCCCCAGATCCTGGAAGCGGCGGAAAGGCCGACGGCAATTGTCGGTTTCAACGATCTGGTTGCGTTCGGCATGATGACAACGCTGCGCCGCGCCGGCATTGAGCCGGGTCCTGACATGGCGATCACCGGATACGACGATATTGACGGCGCCGACGCAAGAACACCGGCGCTGACGACCGTTGCCAACCAGCCCGAGAAAATCGGCCGTCTCGCCGCGCTCACCCTTCTCCGCCAGATCGCGGGCGACCGGGTTCCCAACAAACCGATCGTGATCGAGCCTGAGCTCCGTATCAGAGAGAGCTCACCGCCTCCGGGTGTGCGCCTGGCACAGCGGCTTGCCGAGTAGCTTCCATGCCGGCGAAACTTCTCTAGACTGCGATTGAATCCGGGGAGGCGTCATGCATCACGCATTTGTTGCGCCCTGTCGATTTTGCCCGGTAGAGAGCGGTGTCAGCCTTTTGCATGAGCGATGAAAACTCGACGTCTTCACGGGCAGAGACCGCCAGTCCCATGCTGCAGGTGACAACCTGGGACAGCCGCGGGTCCTGGCAGTTCCGAACGATCTTTTTGCGCAGTCTTTCGCAGACACTGTAGGCGTCTTCCAGGCCGGTACCACTCAGGATGAGACAGAATTCTTCGCCGCCGACGCGTCCGAACATATCCACGGCCCTGAGTTCCGCGCTGATTGTCCGGGAAAAAAGCTTCAGGATGTCATCGCCGGCCGCGTGGCCATGCTGATCGTTGATGGTCTTGAAATGGTCGATATCCATCATGACGGCGGTGAAGACCTGCTTCGTCCTGCGGAAGCGCTGGATTTCCGTGTTGGCGTTTTCGAGAAAGGCACGCCGGTTGAGGATTTGGGTCAGATCATCGATGCTCGCGATGCGTTCCATGCGGATCTTGGCGTCCATCAGGGCCTGGTGGTCCCGCTGACGCGCGATCTCGTGGCCGATCCAGTCGGCAAACTGGCGGATGATCTGGATGTCCGCCGATGTGAAGGGCCGCTTGCGAATGTCCCGACCCGTGAAGTTGATCGTGCCGTGCACGATCCCGTCCACCAGAAGCGGCGCCCCGATATAGGTTTCGATATCGAACAGCTTGTAACAGGGATGACCGGCGAATTCCGATTGCCCCGCATGGCCTGTCGCAATGGGTTCGTCCGCCTGCAGTGTCAGGGTGCAGTATGTGTCCTTGAGTTCGAACGACTGGCCGGGTTGAACCGTGTCGCCCGGGCTCTGCGCGTGGGTGATCGTATAGTTTTCGCCAATCACGTGAGAGATGATGCCGATGGGCAGATCGAAATGGTCGCACCCGAGCCGCAGGATTTCGGCGATCTTGTCCTCGTGCCCAAGTTCCCTCGTCGACGTGATCGCGTAGAGATCGGCGAGTGTTCGCTCCGTCTTCTTGCGGTCGGTGATGTCGGAGATCACGACCACAAGACCATCGACCTCCCCGGCGTCGTTGAAACGCGGATTGCAGTCCATTAAACACTCGCGGGTCACGCCGTCGGGAAAGTGCATTCCGATTTCCGCTGAGGCCTTTTCGCCGCCCATCGCCTCCATGAACAGAGACCGGACCGTATCGCGCTCCTTCCAGGGCAGCCGTTCCCTGAGGCGGGTCCCCAAAAGATCCTGCGGCGTTCCGTTGAACCAGGCGTAGCCGGTCTTGTTCAGGAACAGGCACTTGCCTTCCAGGTCGACCTCGCCGACGCAGGCGGACATGCTGTCCGCCATCAAATGCAGATTGCGATAAGCCTTCTCGGCCAGGGCCTTGGCGTCTTTCAGTTCCGTGATGTCGGCCCGGATACCAACAATCCCGCCGGTGCTGGTCCGCGTTTCCGAAATTCTGAGCCAGCGGCCGGTCTCCAGTTGCTGCTCAATCACAGCACCGTCGGCTGCCTCGTGCTGCTTCAGTCTTTTTTCGAGCCAGACCTCATCGTCCAGACCACCGGTGTTGTACTGTGCCTTGCTCAATCCATAGCGAAGGATGTCCTCGAACCGGTTTCCCGGGAACATCGCGGGGGCCGACTCGGCGTAGATCTCACGGTACATATCGTTGCAGATAATCAGCCGGTCTTCGGCATCATAGATCGCGAAGCCTTCAAGGATCGCGTCAAGGGCGTCCTCGAGCGTGATTGCAAGGTCGCTCAGCTGGGATTCAAGCTGCTTTCGGTCGCTGACATCCCGCGAGATGAACAGGAGACCTGCCAGGGTCTGGGAGGTGTCGAACAGCGGCGCGCTGACCACTTCGAGCTGCTTGCGGGTTCCGTCCCCCAGCACAGCCTCGATGGCATACATTCTGCGGTTCTTCTGATCCGAGGGTCTCTGATAGAGCTCCGCCATGCGGTCGAACTGTGCCGGATCGGCAAAAAAGGGCTTCGTCGTGTTGCCGATCAGATCGTTCTGACTGACGCGCAGGAGATTTTCCATCGCCTTGTTTGCGAACACGATGATCCTGTCCGGATTCGTGACCAAGACGGCCTCGTTCAATCCGCCGAAAGACTGCTGCAGATCGAGTGTAACAGTTTCCACCGGACTTCCTCCCGTCATCCCGGCACTTGTGGATGCCTTTACGTAAATTTTGACAGGGAAAGACTTAATAAAATCGGTACATTCATTCGTTATTTCAGCCAGCTCAGAGTGTTTTTAATAGTAAAATACCGCTATTTTTTCCTAAATTGCAGTAATCGCTGGTACTTTTCCTATTGATCCAGAAACGCGCCGATCCGATCAAGTGCAGAGATAATGTTTTCTGTGGAGTTCGCGTAAGAAAGGCGGATGTATCCTTCTCCGAGAATTCCGAAATCAGGCCCCCCGATAGTTGCAACGCCGGTCTCTTCCAGCAGGGCCGAAGCAAGTTCCTTGGCCTTCCAGCCGGTGTCCTTGATGTTGGGAAATGCATAAAACGCACCGAGCGGTGTGCGGCAGGAAATGCCGGAGAGCGCGTTGAGGCCGTCGACGATCACGCGCCGCCGGGCGTCGAATTCGGCAACCATGTCCCGAACAGCCGTCTGCGGACCAGTCAACGCGGCAAGGCCGGCGAACTGGGCGGGTGCATTGACGCAGGACCAGGCATTGACCGCGAGCTTGCGCGCCTTGTCCGCAAGGCTGTCCGGCCAGACGGCAAAACCCATGCGCCAGCCCGTCATGGCATAGGTCTTGGACCAGCCGTCCAGCAGGATCAGCCGGTCCCGGATGGACTCAAACCCGAGCAGCGAGACATGCTCCATGCCGTCATAGGTCATCTGCGAATAGATTTCGTCCGACATTACCGCGACATCCGGATGGTTCTCCAATCCCTTGACCAGGGCCTCGATTTCAGACCTCGGCGTCACACCGCCGGTCGGGTTTGCCGGTGAATTGAGAATGAGCAGGCGGGTCTTGTCGGTAATCAGCGACAGCGTCTCCTCGGCGGAAAACGCGAAGTCGTTTTCCTCGCGTATCGGCACCGGCACCGGCCGCGCACCGGTGAACTCGATCATCGACCGGTAGATCGGGAAACCGGGATCCGGGTAGAGGATTTCCGTTCCCGGTTCACCGAACATCAGGATCGCCATGAACATCGTGACCTTGCCGCCCGGCACGATGAGGACATTGCCGGGATCGGTTTCGACGCCATGACGCTTCAGGAGGTCGGCGGATACGGCTTCTCTCAACGGCGCAATTCCGGTGGCAGGTGTATATCCGTGGTGCCCGTCCTGCAGCGCCTTGATCGCTGCTTCCACAATGTGTTCGGGCGTGCGGAAATCCGGCTGGCCGATGCCGAGATTGATGATGTCCCGGCCCTGACCGGCAAGCTCGGTTGCGCGGGCGAGAACGGCGAATGCATTTTCCTCGCCAATGCGGTCAAATCCGCTGATCGTTTTCAACATCCGCTGCTCGCTTTCATTCGTCTGCATTCACTCGTGATTTTGCGCCAACCTAGCGTCCGGCCCTTTACGTGAAAAGGCCGGAACGTCTCGATGGCGTACGCCGCTGCCCTGGTTTCTGTTCCCACCACAGGAATTTTGTCGCGCTCCCTCCAAATTGGCGCGCGATATGCTTATATTCGCGGCCAACGCACCTGTTTCCCGACAGGCTGAGCAAAATCAACTAGGCCAGGAACCCTCGCAATGACCGCGACCCAGGACGCCCAGGCCCAGATTCCGGTCACGGTTCTGACCGGATATCTCGGCGCTGGAAAGACCACGCTCCTCAACCGGATCCTCACTGAAAATCACGGCCAGCGCTATGCCGTGATCGTCAACGAGTTCGGTGAGGTCGGTATCGACAACGATCTGCTTGTCGAATCCGATGAGGAAATCTTCGAGATGAACAACGGCTGTATCTGCTGCACCGTTCGCGGTGACCTGATCCGGACCGTGCAGAACCTGATGAAGCGGAAAGGGGCCTTCGACGCCATCATCGTGGAAACGACCGGCGTGGCCGATCCGGCACCAGTCGCCCAGACCTTCTTCATGGATGATGATGTGCGGGCCTCCGCCAGGTTGGACGCCGTTGTGGCCGTTGTCGATGCGCGCCACGTCCTGCAGCGCCTGGAAGACACCGAGGAAGCCGAAGATCAGGTCGCGTTTGCCGACGTGATCCTGATCAACAAGACCGATCTTGTCACCCCGGAGGAACTGGCCACGGTCGAGGCCAGGATCCGCTCGATCAATCCTTATGCCGTGCTGCACCGGAGCGAACGCTGCGGGATCGAGATCAAACAAGTGCTGGACCGGGGAGCATTCGACCTGGACCGGATCCTGTCGCTGGATCCGCATTTCCTGGAGCATGGCCACGCCGCCCATGAATGCGGACCGGATTGCGACCATGACCACGACCATGATCACCACCATGACCATGACCATGACCATGGCCACGGACATGGTCATCACCATCATCATCACGATGACGCGCCACATTCGGTGAAGAGCATTTCGCTCACTGCCGGGGATCTCAATCCGGACATGTTCTTTCCCTGGATCAGCCAGGTTACCCAGGTGCAGGGTCCGAACATTCTTCGGCTCAAGGGCATTCTGGCGTTCAAGGACGACCCTCAGCGATACGTCATTCAGGGTGTTCACATGATCGTCGAAGGTGATCATCAGCGTGACTGGAAAGAGGGCGAGCCGCGCGAAAGCCGTCTTGTCTTCATCGGACGGGACCTCAACTGGGATGTCCTGAAGCAAAGTTTCCAGGCCTGCGCGGCCTAACGGGGAAGAACGCGTGCCGACAATTGCACCTGTGGACGTGGACGGCTTCGTCGTTCGCGCTGGATTCCTGAAGGCGTCCGTTTTCTTCGCGTCGGGAGAGGGTGACATCACCCTTTCCGGAGAAGGCGAGAAAAAGGTACGCCCGCACAAGGCGGGCCTGCTGGCCGCCGAGCCTCTCAAGGACGGCACCGGTCTGATCACATCCGGCGACGACGGCTGCATCTATCGCTGCGGCCCGGACGCCTCCGTGGAACTTGTGGCCGAACGGCCGCGCAAGTGGATCGACCTGATCGCAACGGGGCCGTCCGGTGCGCTCGCGTTTGCAAGCGGGCGCGTTGCCTGGGTCCGCCTTGGCGACGGCAAGGAGAAGGAATTCACGCATGAACGCGCAGTCGGCGGTCTCGCGTTTGCGCCGAAAGGGACACGCCTGGCCGTATCCCGGTACGATGGCGCGACGCTCTGGTGGGCCGGAACCGACGGGTCGCCGACCGAACTTTCCTGGAAAGGCGCACATCTCGGGATCAGTTTTTCGCCCGATGGAAAATTCCTCGTCACGGCGATGCAGGAAAATGCCCTGCACGGCTGGCGGCTGTCGGATGCCCAGGATATGCGCATGTCCGGATATCCGGCCAAGGTGAAATCGTTCAGTTGGTCCCAGAAGGGCAAATTCCTGGCGACATCAGGTGCCAATGCGGCAATCCTTTGGCCCTTTCACGGAAAAACCGGCCCGATGGGGCAGACACCGCTTCAGCTTGGTTCCAGGAGCGAGCTGCTGGTTTCCGCGGTGGCCTGCCACCCAAAGGAGGACGTTGTCGCCATCGGATACCAGGACGGGTCGATATCGATGTGCCGGTTTGAAGACAAGGCGGAAGTCCATTTGCGCCGGCCCGGAAAAAGCCCGGTTTCCACGATGGACTGGGACGCGGACGGCCTGCGGCTGGCCTTCGGAACCGAAGCCGGCGAAGCGGGGATCATAAGCTTGCAGGACTGACTGCCGTCCGGCAGATCGTGCCCGGAGACCCTCATGTTCAGAATTCTGGTCGTATGCGTCATGCTGGTGAGCGGAACGGCCGCGTCGCAGCTTCCCGAGTTTTCGCAGCAATACCGGCAGCGGCTTGGAGGCGCAATCGACGCTCTTGAGGACATCCTTGCCGATTTCAGGCGCGATGCGTCGGCATTCGGATTGACCGTTGCCGAAGCGATCGAGCGTCAAAGGTCGTCCGACGATGCCTTTGTCAGGGCACGAGGCGACAGCATGGCGGTCGCAGTCGCGCGGCTTGACGGTCTCAGGCAGCAGCAGATCGCGCTTGAAAAGGCAGGCTCGATGGAGCGGTTGATCGTGTTTGCCCGCGGTGTCGATCCTCAGCTCGCCCAGGCGACGGCGGCAGACTACGAGCCTGCCATACCGGTCACGATTGCAGGGTTTTTCAGCGCGGGTCTCGGTGCGCTTGCGGGGCTCGCGTTGGTGCGGCTGATTGCAGGCGTAACGCGCCTTGGACGGCGAAAAGCCGTTTCGCGCTCCTGACCCGAGCCGCACTGCATTTTGCTCCAGAATTGCCTCCTTTGACCGCTGCCGGACAAATCGGGTAATCACGTCTCAATGCGTTGCCCAAGCTGGAAGGATGCCGAATGGACGCAATTACGCGGATGCGCTGCTTCATTCAAGTGGTCGACTCGAATGGTTTTTCCGCTGCGGCGCGGGAAATGGGCCGGTCAAAGGCGCTTGTCTCGAAATATGTCGGTGAGCTCGAAGACGAGCTTGGCGTGCGTCTTCTCAACCGCACCACCCGGCAGGTCTCTCTGACAGAGGTCGGCGAGGCCTATTACAAGGAAGCAGCGGAAATCCTGCAACGCATCGACGATCTCCAGGCATCCGTGCAGTCGTCTCATCAGGAGGTGCGCGGCCGTTTGCGCGTGTCGGCTCCCCGATCGATGGGCGACGACATGCTCAACAAGCCGATGATGCAGTTTCTGGCCCAATATCCCGATATCCGGCTCGACCTGCGTCTTGAAGACAGGTTCGTCGACCTTGTCGAAGAAGGTTTTGATCTTGCGATACGCGTGACGCAGCTGGAAGATTCGAGCCTGATCGCCAGGAAGATTGCTCCCTTCCGGACCATTGTCTGTGCAACGGCCGAAGTCATCAAGAAACATGGTGCGCCAAAGGTCCCGGCGGATCTCTCTGCGCGGCCCTGCATCATCGACACCAATTACCGCTACAAGCAGAACTGGGCGTTCGAGGCGAATGGAGAGCGCCTGTCCGTCTCGGTGAATGGCCCCCTTGAAGTCAACAGTGCCTCCGCCGCGCGCGAAGCCGCGCTGGCGGATCTGGGCTTCTTGCGCACGCCGCTCTTTTTCGTTGCAGACGATGTCAGGGAAGGGGATCTCGTCGTCCTGCTGGAAGAGTTCGAAGAGCCGCAGCGCGGTATCTACGCGGTCTATCCGCATCGGCGGCATTTGAGTGCGAAGGTGCGCGCGTTCGTGGACTTTCTGGTCGCCTGGACTGCGAAACACCCGGGCTGTTAGGGGCCTGGTCCGGGAGCCTGCATAAATGCGCAGGTTCCAACGCTTTCCCCGGGCGGTTTCGGACGCTGGATGGGCCGGAAAGTGTGATTGCGTCGACGGGCAGATTCTTGTTGCAAATGCAACGTATACGTTTCACAGTTTCATCATGAATGACGCCCAAAAACAGATAGCGGCCGGACTGGAACGGGTTTTCTGGAGCCGGGGATTTGCAGACCCCAGCGTGCCGGAGCTGCGCGCGGGCGTTGGTGTCAGCATGCGCACGCTCTATCGGTATTTCCCCTCGCGGGAAGCCATGATCCTGGGCGCGCTGGAATATCGGCACCAACGATATCTTGCCTATGTACGCGAAGGGGTGAGCGCGCCCGGACTGGCAGCAGCGGAACAACTGTTTGACAAGCTGGGCGGCTGGATGCGCGTGACCCAGGGCAAGGAGTGCTTTTTCCGCCAGGCTCTGGCGGCCAACCCGGACAGTACGCAGATCAAGGACACCGTGACCCGGCACAAGGCCGAATTGCTCGATTTCTTCGGTGTCCTGAGCGGAAACGAACACTTCGCGACGACGCTCTATCTGCTACATGAGGGTGTGACTGCCTGTTACGCCGAGATGGATGAGCGCGCCGTTGAAGACGCGAAGCACCAGGTCCGGCTGATGTTCAAGGCAGCGTCCGAAAAGCGTTACTCCTGAAGCCGGGCTTCAAGCGTTCCAAGCAAGCGCCGCGGCCCGTCCGGAGGGACCTGCGCCGCCGTACTGTTTGAGGCGGCGCTCCGCCTCATTTGCCTGATTGTGCCAATCTTTCCTCTGCCATCTTGTCCGCCACCATTTCAGGGGTCGTGTCCTCACGCGCGGCGCGTTCGAAGATGCATGTCAGCGTGTCGCCGATTGCCAAGGTCTTTTCCCGGACTCGGCGATCATCTTCACCCGGTTTTGCCAGGGCAATTGAAATCACGCCGCCGGCATTGATCGCGTAGTCGGGCGCATAGAGAATGCCGCGCCGTTTGAGCGCGATGCCATCGGCCGGTGTCTGAAGCTGATTGTTGGCCGCACCGGCGACGATCCGCGCCTCGATCTCGGGAATCGTGCGGGCATTCAATCCGGCTCCCAGGGCACAGGGAACGAATATGTCCGCCGGAACGCGGTGGGCGTCCCCGGCCTCGACCGCCGATGCACCAAACGCGTCCCGTGCCCGTTCGACGGCGGGTGCGTGAATGTCGGAGACAATCAGGTTGGCGCCCGCTTCGGCCAGCCGGTGCGCAACGTCGAAACCGACGTGACCCAATCCCTGTACCGAAACCGTCCTGCCTTCCAGATCCGCGTTTCCGAACACGTGTCTGACCGAGGCCTTGATCCCCTCGTAGACGCCAAGAGCCGTATAGGGAGACGGGTCTCCGAGGCCGGTCGCGCTGGTGCCGCGAACATGATCCGTACGCCGGGCGACGGCTTCCATATCCTCAGGGGAGACGCCGACGTCCTCCGCGGTGATGTAGGTGCCGGACAAGCGCTCGACATGACCGCCGAAGGCTTCCATCATCTTGTGCGATTTGTCCTTGCGCGGACATGCAATGATGACGGCCTTGCCACCCCCAAGGTCCAGTCCCGCGAGCGCGTTCTTGTAGGTCATGCCACGGGAGAGGCGCAGAGCATCGGTCAGCGCATCGGCCGGTTTTTCATAGGGCCAGACGCGGCAGCCACCCAGCGCGGGGCCGAGTGTGGTGTCGTGGACCGCAATGATGGCGTTCAGTCCGCTCTCGCGGTCCTTGGCGAAAACAATGTTCTCGTGCTCGCCCATTTCCGGATGATCAAAGACGGCGCTGTGCAGGGCGGAAGGGTTCAAGGCGTTCATGATTGGCTCTTTGAATGGTTGTCTTTGATAAATAATTTAGTCGCTATTTGAAGAATTTTGTCTTTTATCTCCTCACATAAGACCCGAAAGCGGAAAAAATGATTTTCTGTTGAGGAAGATTTGTGAAAATTGTTTCATCGTGATTTTGCGCTGCGGTAAGGCGCGCAGCCATTATGCTGCCGTCTTCTGTGTTCACAGAGGACAAATCGTGTCATGTGAATATGATTGTCCGACGACATAGGTGACCCCGTTGCGCTTTTTTCCCAACTGCTTGCAGGAGGCTGTTCTTCCGGCTTCACGCCTTATTGCGGCAGTGCTGGTGCTGTTGATTGCAGGCGTGACGAGCGCCGTCGCGCATCCGCATGTCTTTGTCGAGGCAAGGTCCAAACTGGTCTTCGACGATGACGGCAACGCGGTTGCCGTCAAGCATGTGTTCCGCTTCGACGATGCCTTTTCCGCTTTCGCGATCCAGGGCTTCGATACCAACCAGGATGGGTTCTATTCGCGCGAAGAGCTTGGCGAACTTGCCAAGGTCAACGTCGAGAGCATGGCCGATTTCGGATATTTCACCTTCGGTGACAACACGCGTGTCGAACTCGACTTTTCCGCTCCGACGGACTACTGGCTCGAGGTCAAGACGCATTCGGTTGAAGACTACTGGATGATGAAGCCTGAGGACTTCGAGGCCATCGAGGAAGACATCCGGATGAATGGCGGCACGGCCATTGAGGAAGTGGAGCTTCTGGAGCTCCACTTCGTGCTTCCGCTCAAGGATCCGAGCGATGCATCGGCACCGATAACGCTCGATGTCTATGACCCGACCTACTATGTCGATTTCAGGTTCGGGCAGGAGGCGGATGCGGTCGGGATTGTGAATGCACCCGGAGCCTGCCAGGTCACGCGCAAGGAGCCGCCGCCGCTTGACGCTGCCACCGCCTATGCACTGGCGCAGATCGGACCCGAGCAGCGGGATCTGCCGCCTGAATTGCAGTCTGCGGCCGCGACGCAGGTCAACCAGATGATCGTCAACTGCGCGGGCGCCGCAGCAGGTGCTTCCGCTTCCACCGGCGCCGGGCAGGCCGAGACGCAGATCGCATCCGTCGACGCCGGAGCGGGCGCGGACGCCGGAACGCTTCCGGAAACCGGGTCTTCCGCGCTTCCCTCCGCGCGCTCTGACGAGGTGGTTGCATCGACGCAGGTTGCCGTCATCAACAGCCCGGAAGCAGCCGTTGTCGGCGTCGGGGTGCTTGATCGTTTCTTTGGCACAATCGCGATCAAGCAGAAGGAATTCTACCAGCGACTGGTGGCCAGCCTGAGGGCGTTCCGCAACAATCCGAGTGCCGGTTGGCTCCTGATCGGTCTCTCCTTTGCCTATGGCGTCTTTCACGCGGCCGGCCCGGGACACGGCAAGGCGATCATCACGTCCTATGTCGTTGCCAACAACGAGACGCTGAAAAAAGGCGTTGTGCTCTCGTTTGCTTCCGCCTTCGCACAGGCGGTGACCGCGATCGTGCTTGTCGGCGGCCTTGCCGTTGTCTTCAATCTGACGAGCCTTGCGATCCAGGACACGGCGCGCTGGTTCGAAATCGGTTCCTACGTCCTGATCACGGGTCTCGGCGGATGGCTGCTCTGGCAAAAGGCCGGAAAGCCACTGGCGCTGAGCATCGCTGACCGCCTTTCGGGAGGCAACCTTGCCCTGGCCGGTGCACACGGACACGATCATAGTCATGGGCATGGGCATGGTCATGGGCATCACCATCACGGTCACAGCCACGAATTCGGTGCCGATGGCGTGTGCACCACATGCGGCC
>JBCBUA010000014.1:0-39184 GCA_039818365.1 Pseudomonadota bacterium | reverse complement strand
GCCGGACAACCCAAGTTGGCTCACCAGCGAGGAAAACCGTTTCTCGTACGGATTCCAAAGGTCGGTATGACAGCCGAGGGAAGTGACTTCGTTGGCCGCTACGCCCGTCAGCCGATACGCCCAGTACTGGGGATAAGTCAGGAACGCAGCGACCCGGTCCGCCAGGCCGGGATCCGATCTGAATTGCCAGAACAGCTGTGCCCCGACGTTAAGCCCCATGGCGAGCCGCGGCGAACCGGTTTCGCTGAAGTCGGGGCGCAGGTCATCATATGCGCGCTCCAGGTCGTCCGGACCGGCAAACTCGTAGTCGATGACCGGGGCCGCGAGGTCGCCAGAACTGGTCAGGAGCACGCCGGATGCACCGTGCGCCGTGACCGATAGCGCGTCAATGGGATATGTGTCATTGAGCTGCCGGAGCGCTTCACAGAAGAAGTCCCAATGCGCGGCCGTGTCGAAATGTGGATAGGGCGGCCCGGGCAAGACCGCGTTGGCACATGTCAGAACGCCGGCTTCGCGTTCTGTCTGGAGGTCGACGACGGCCACCTTCACGTTTGTCTTGCCGATATCCAGAACACCGGCATATCTTGCACTCGGCATAGGTCAGTCCATGTGAAAGACGGTCTCAAGCGCTGTTGCGACGGGCGCGTTGTCCGGCTCTGTCTCCATGATGTCGGCCATATGGGCCCACCAGCGCTGCATCACCTCGTGTTTCGGCAGATCGTCCATTCCATGGGCATCGTCCCGCCACAAAACACCGAAAAGCGTCCCGCTTTCCCGGTCCAGGTGAATTGAATAGTCACGGATACCAGCCGCTTTCAGCAAGTCGACCAGATCCGGCCAGATCTCGTCGTGCCGCTTCCTGTATTCCGCCTCCATCCCGGGATGGAGCTTCATCTTGAAGGCAAACTTTTCCATGACCTCACCCTCTTCTTGCCGCCAGCATGCGCCTGGCAATCCGCGGCAGCGCGATCACGCCTATCAGGAGCAGGCCGATGAAAATCGACATGACGATGCCCGGGACGTTCAACAGGCCGAAGCCGAACGTGACCATGCCCATGACGAACGCGGCGATGACGACCCCGGGGATCGTCCCCGATCCGCCAAGGATGTTGACGCCGCCAAGGACCACCATGGTGACCACTTCAAGCTCCCAACCGAACGCGATCGAAGGTCGGGTCGCGCCTAGGCGGGATGTCAGGCAGATCGCCGCAACGCCGGACATGACACCGGTCAGGAGAAACAGGGCAAACTTGACCCTGGGAACGCGGATGCCGGAAAACAGGGCGCCAACCGGATTGTTGCCGATGACATAGACGGCCCGGCCGAAATTGGTCTTGTGCAGCAGCACCGCGAACAGCACCGCCATGAAGGCGAACAGGACGAATTCAAACGAAATCACCCACCAGACGTAACCCTGTCCGAAAAAGGCGAAGTCGGCGGGATAGCCCGTGTAGGCCTTGTCGCCCAGAACGATGTAGGAAATCCCCCGGAAGAGGCTCATCGTGCCAATGGTTACGACGATCGACGGCAGGCCAAGGCCCGTCACCAGCGCTCCGTTGAAGGCTCCACACAAGAGGCCGACGCCAAGCCCGACCAGAACCAGCGTCGGGGTGTCGGCGCCGAGCTGTACGGCAAAGCCCATGGCGGTTGACGCCAGGGCGATGATTGAGGCAACGGAGAGATCGATCTCTCCCGAAACGATCAGCAGCGCCATCGCGAAGGCGATCAGCGCCTTTTCCGTGAAGTTGAAAGTTGCGTCCGACAGGTTCCACGGATCCAGAAAGTAAGGCGACGCGAAACTGTTCAGGATGAACACGGCGACGGCCACGCCCAGCAGCAGGATTTCCCAACTCGCCAGCAGGCGCTGCCAGGGGCTGCGCAACCGGTCCGGAACCGCGCGCAGGGGTGCTTTTTCACTGGCAAGGCTCGAGCTCATTGTGCGTGCTCCGCTTTCTTGAGGATCACCCGGCCCTTGCTTCTGTTCGATGTCGCATTGAAGGCAACCGCGATGATGATCGCACTGCCGGAAATCGCCAGTTGCCAGAACGGCGATATGTTGATCACCGGAAGTGCATTCTTGACGATCCCGAGGAACAGCGCCCCAAGCAGGGCCCCGCCGACGGACCCGATCCCGCCGGCGATTGATATCCCGCCGATGACGCAGGCAGCGACCACTTCAAGTTCAAAGCCGCCCGCAATGTCGACATAGGCAACGGCGTAGCGCGCAACCCAGAGATAGCCGGTCAGGCCTGCGAGCGCACCAGACAGGACAAAGGCGGCGCACTGCGTCTGCCCGACATTGATGCCCGTGTAGACAGCCGCATGCGGATTTCCGCCAACTGCATAAAAGGCGCGGCCGAGCGCGGTGCGTCCGATCAGAACGGCAAAACCTGTTACAGCGAGAATGGCGATCCAGGAAAGCACGGGAAGCCCCAGAACAACGGCGCGCGGAAAGGCCTTGAAACTCTCGCTCATTTCATGGGCGTTGATCCAGGCGCCATCGGAGATCAGAAAGATGATGCCCCGGTAGACCGTCATGGTCCCGAGCGTGACGACGATCGGGGGAATGTCCAGTTTCCAGACCAGCAATCCGTTCGCCAGCCCCATGACGGCGCCTAGGAGAATGGAGACGAGCAGGATGATCGGGATCGGCAGACCGGGATAAAGGGTGTTCAGCATGGCGACGACCATCCCGGTCAAGGCCAGGTTCGCGGCGACGGAAAGATCGATGCAGCGCGTCAGGATCACCGCCATCTGGCCAAGTGCCAGGATGATCAAGGGCGCGGTGTCGTTGAATACCTTGGCAAGGTTCGACGGCTCTATGAAAGCCGGGAAGCGGCTGGCGATGGCCAGCAGCAGGGCCAGGATCGCAGCCCCCAGCACCAGTTCGCGGGATTTCAGCAAAGACAGCGTCATGATGCTGCCTCCGAGAGACCCGCTGCCGCGCGCACCAGGCGCTCCGGTGTCAGCGCGTCTCCCTCGAACTCCGCCGCGATGCGCCCTTCCCGCATGACGATGACGCGGTCGGACATGCCCAGTATTTCCGGGATCTCCGACGACACCATGATCACTGCCAGCCCTTGCGCCGCAAGCTCCGCCATGAATTCGTGAACCGCCGCCTTGGACCCGATGTCGATGCCCTTGGTCGGCTCGTCCAGAATGATGACCCGTGGCTGCGTTGCCAGCCATTTCGCGATGATCACCTTCTGCTGGTTGCCGCCGGACAGCTCGCCGATGTCCTGATCGAGCGCGGCCGCGCGCAAATCAAGCCGCCGGGTATAGTCGCGCGTTAGCCTGAATTCCTCCGCCAGGCGCAAAAATCCGTTCCGCGACGTGGATTTCAGCGACGGCAGCGACACGTTCTGGAAAATCGGCAACCCCTTGATGGCGCCCTGCTTGCCGCGGTCTTCCGGCACATAGACAATGCCATGGCTGATCGCCTCGTTGGGTGTGCGGATCACGGCAACGACATCGTCGATGCGGATTGCACCTTTCGATGGTTTCGTTATTCCGAAAAGAGCCTGCATGAATTCGCTGCGCCCGGCACCCACCAGTCCGTAAAAGCCGAGGATTTCACCGCGCCGCAGGCTGAACCCGATGTCCTCGAACTCTGTCGGGTGGCTGTAGCCGACAACCCGCAGGACCTCGGGTCCGAGCTCGGGCGTTCGTTTCGGGAACACCTGGTCGACGGAACGCCCGACCATCAGGCGAACGAGATCCGGTTCCGAAACCTCCGGGATTTTTCCGGCCCCCACCATCTGCCCGTCACGAAAGACCGTGTAACGGTCGGCAATGCGGAAGATCTCGTCGAACTTGTGGCTGATGAACAGGATCGCCTTGCCCTCGGCCTTGAGCCGCTCCACGAGTTCGTAGGTTTCCTCGATCTCCTTGTGCGACAGGGATGCGGTCGGCTCGTCCATGATGACGATGCTTGCGTCGATGGAGAGCGCGCGTGCTATCGCAACCAGGTGCTTGTTGGCGATGCCCAGCTCCTTCAGCAGCACCGAAGGGTCTATCCTGGCTCCGATCCGCGCAAGCAGGTCTTTCGCCTGCCGGACCATCGATGTCTTGTCGATCAGGCCGAAGCGTGTCTTGGGTGCATGCCCGATAAAGATGTTTTCGGCGACCGAGAGATCGTCGAAGAGCACTGTTTCCTGGTGGATGGCCGTCACGCCCGCCCTTCCTGCATCCTGCGCGGTCGGGAAGGAAACCGGAACGCCGCCGATGGTGATCTCGCCTTCATCCGGCTGGTAGATCCCGGTCAGGACCTTGACGATGGTCGATTTGCCCGCCCCATTCTCCCCCACGAGCGCGGTGACCTGCCCCGGATAGAGATCAAGCGAGACTTCGGACAGGGCTTTGACACCGGGAAAGGACTTTGAAATGCCCTTCAGCGACAGGACCGGCTTCTGATCATTGGTAACAGACGGATGCACGTTGCCGATGCCCTGCGTATTCGCAAGCATGCCCAGTCCCCCGGAATTTGGAATTGTAGTGGGTCATGGGCCGGCCCGGGTATCCGGGCCGGCTGCTGCCTGGTCTGCGAAGCTTAGAAGATATCCTTGAAATCGTCGATGTTCGAGCTGTCATAGACAAACGGATCGGCCATCGCGCCTTCGTTGTTGTCGTTCAGCGTCAGGGAGCCCATGCGCCCCATCGGGATTTCCGCGCCCGGCTTGGCTTCCGCATTTCCGGCGGCAAGGTTATAGGCAAGCATCGTTGCCGAGTAGCCGAGATCGATCGGGTTCCAGATCGCGAAGGACTTGGATGCGCCGGAGTCGATATGACCGGCCATTTCAGACGGCAGCCCAAGACCGGTGACATTCACCTGACCGGCCTTTTCAGCGTCCGAAACAGCCTGTGCGGCGGCAACGATGCCGACGGACGTCGGAGCGATGATCGCTTTCAGGTCCGGATAGCTCTGCATGAGACCCTGGGCTTCGCGGTAGGACTTGTCGGCAAGGTCGTCGCCATAGACCGTCGCGACCACATTGATGCCCGGATAGTTGTCCTTGACCTTGTTCATCTCCTCGATCCAGGTGTTCTGGTTCGTTGCGGTTGCCGATGCCGACAGCACGGCGACGTCGCCGCCATCAGGCAGGTGGTCGGCGGCAAGCTTGATGATCATGTTGCCGATCAGCGCGTTCGAAGAGGGATTGAGATGCAGCTGACGGCCATCCGCTGCGACGCCCGAGTCCCAGGAAATCACGGTGATGCCGCGCTGCATCGCCTTTTTCAGGGCCGGAACGAGCGCGTCCTGATCATTGGCGGAAACGGCGATGGCATCGACCTTTTGCGCAATCAGCGCATTGATGACCTCGATCTGGCCTTCCGCGGTCGTGTCGGTCGGACCGGTATAGATGATTTCAACGTCGCCGAGTTCCTTGGCGGCTTCTTCCGCCCCCTTGGCCGCTGCTTCGAAGAAGCCGATGCCAAGGGCCTTGACGACGAGCGCGATACGCTTGGTTTCAGCCTGTGCCGGCACAGCTATGCACATGGCGGCAACGGCTGTTGCTGCTAACAGTGACTTCAAGAGTTTCATTTTATTCCTCCCTAGATAGCTGCCGGTCCTCCCAGGTTCCGGCAGGACACCGGCTACCCGCTTGAGGTTGCCTTTGCTTGTGCGGCGCTGGTCTGCGCCACGATTAATGTCACATCCGCCTGCTCCAGCATGTTGGCCGCATGGTCGGGAATTCCCTCGTCCGTCACGACGGTCGAAATGCGTTCAAGCGGACACAGGATCAACGACGACCGGGCGCTGAACTTCGATGAATCCGCCAGGACGACGAGTTCGTCCGCCTGACCGATCAGTTTCTGCTCGGCCTGGATCAAAAGCGGATCTGCCTCCATGAGGCCGAGCGCTCCGAGGCCCTGCGCGCCCATGAACATGCGTTTGGCGTAGAAGTTCCGCGTGACGTCATTGTCGAACGGACTGAGGATGATGTTCTGCTCCCGGTAGATCGCACCACCGGAAAGCATGATCGTGTTCTTGGAGTTCTTTAACAGGTGCTCGGCAATCGGAAAGGAGTTGGTGAAGACCTGCATGCGCTTGGTCGCCAGCGGGTGCACCATCTGAAAGGTTGTCGTGCCGCCGTTGATGATGATCGGATCGCCGTCTTCGCAGAGTTCGACCGCCTTTTGCGCGATTGCGCGTTTTTGAGCGATGTTGATTGTTTCGTTGACCGAAAACGGCCGGCCGGCGAGTCCCACGAACTGAGGAGGATGGATCGACTCCGCACCACCGCGCACCCGGCGCAGCTTCTTCTGCACATGCAGCGTCGCGATGTCCCTGCGGATCGTCGCCTCTGAAGACCCCGTCAGCGCCACCAGTTCCTGGACCGTCACGACGGGCCGGTCCTGAATTGCGGACAGGATAATCCTCTGGCGTTCTTTTTCGTGCATTCCGTCCTCCCGTTCCTCAAACGTTTTCATCATAATCAGTCATTGTCAATCAATAATTGTCAAAAATAGTCATTTTGCAGTGCAATATGATTGAATTTGATTGTTTTTGATTGACACGAAGATCCTTTCGAGCGAGTTTCTAATCAAAGAGGCTTGCTCTGTCAGGCGCATATTCGGGAGGTATCGATGCTGAACTCTGCTGCGGGATCACGGCTGCAAAATTTATGGGATGATGAAACCGCGCAGTCGATGACGGAAGCCGAACTGTTGCTGTACCGGTCGAACCTCCTGGGCTCGGACAAGCGCATCACCAATTATGGCGGCGGCAACACCTCGGTGAAGGCCAGGGAAAAAGACCCGCTGACGGGCGAGCAGGTCGAGGTCTTGTGGGTCAAGGGATCGGGGGGAGATGTCGGCACCATAAAAATGGATGGTTTCGCAACGCTTTACATGGACAAACTGCGTGCCTTGAAAGACCTTTATCGCGGCGTCGCGTTCGAAGACGAGATGGTGGCTTACCTGCCGCATTGCACCTTCAACCTCAATCCCCGCGCCGCCTCCATCGATACGCCTCTTCACGCCTATGTTCCCGCCGCCCACGTCGACCACATGCACCCGGATGCGATCATTGCGATCGCCGCCGCAGCCGACAGCAAGGTGATGACCGCAGAGATTTTCGGCGACGATATCGGCTGGCTGCCGTGGAAGCGCCCCGGTTACGAACTCGGCCTCTGGCTCGAAAAATTCTGCCTGGAGAACCCTGACGCAAAGGGTGTTGTTCTGGAAAGCCACGGCCTGTTCACCTGGGCGGACGACGCAAAGACCTGTTACGAGATCACGGTCGAAACGATCAACAAGGCGATCGACTGGTTCGAACAGAAAACAATCGGTCACAGCGCCTTCGGCGGCGCGAAAAGCGCTGCTTTGCCACCATCGGACCGCCGGCGGACAGCCGCCGCTTTGATGCCGGTCATTCGCGGCCTGATCAGCGGTGACCACCACATGGTCGGCCACTTTGAAGACAGCGATGCGGTTCTGGAATTCGTGTGCTCCAACGATATGGAGGCGCTGGCAAAACTTGGGACAAGCTGCCCGGACCATTTCCTGCGCACAAAGATCCGTCCCCTTGTGGTGGAATTCGACCCGTCAAACTCGAATGTAGAAAAGACGATTGCAGGACTGGAAAGCGCGGTTGCGCAGTATCGCGAGGACTATGCGGCCTACTACGAACGGTGCCGCCGTCCGGACAGCCCGGCGCTCCGGAACCCGAATGCCGTCGTCTATCTTGTGCCCGGTGTCGGAATGATCACGTTTGCGAAGGACAAGGCGACAGCCCGGATTTCGGCGGAATTCTATACCAACGCCATCAACGTCATGCGTGGAGCATCGAGCGTCTCGACCTATCGGGGCCTTGATGAACAGGAGGCGTTCGATATCGAGTACTGGCTCCTTGAAGAAGCAAAGCTCCAACGAATGCCCAGGCCGAAGAGCCTTGCCGGAAAGATCGCGCTGGTCACCGGCGGCGCCGGAGGAATCGGCTCGGCAACCGCGGAGCGGTTCCTGCGTGAAGGAGCCTGTGTGGTTCTGGCCGATATCGACGAGGACGCCCTGTCGGAAACCGCGGACGTGCTTTCCAGCCGTCATTCCAAGGATCTGGTGCGCTCGGTGGTCATGGATGTCACCAGCGAGGAGGCGGTCGCCGACAGTTTTGCGCGGGCGTCGATGGAATTCGGTGGGATCGACATTCTGGTTTCCAATGCCGGGATTGCGTCTTCCGCGCCGATCGAAGAGACATCGCTGGATCTTTGGAACCGCAACATGTCGATCCTTTCGACGGGCTACTTTCTGGTTTCAAGGGCAGCGTTCCAGCTCATGAAGACGCAAGGAACCGGTGGTGCGATTGTCTTCATCGGGTCCAAGAACGGCCTCGCCGCCTCACCCGGCGCCAGCGCCTACTGCACGGCCAAGGCGTCCGAGCTGCATCTTGCGCGCTGCCTGGCGCTCGAAGGGGCCCCGGATGGTATCCGGGTTAACACCGTCAATCCGGACGCCGTCCTGCGCGGATCGAAGATCTGGTCCGGCGACTGGCTGAAGGAACGGGCACAGGCCTACGGCAAGGACACCGCGGATCTTGAGGAGCACTATCGCCAACGCTCTTTGCTGAAACGATCCGTGCTGCCGGAAGACATTGCTGAAGCCGCCTATTTTTTCGCTTCCAGCCTGTCTTCGAAATCGACCGGCAACATTTTGAACGTCGATGCCGGCAACGTTCAAGCTTTCACGCGCTAGGTGATAAACATGCCTATGATCGACGGCGCGGTGATCGCGCAGGAAAATGACAAGCTCATCACGAACCTCCACCGCGACTATGATGCGCTTGGCGAGCAGCTGGAGCGGCGCGGTGTCGCCATCGACGGGATCAAGCAAAAAGTGTCCGCGTATGGCGTTGCCATTCCGTCCTGGGGGGTTGGAACCGGTGGAACAAGGTTCGCACGCTTTCCCGGACCGGGCGAGCCGCGCAACATCTTCGACAAGCTCGAGGACTGTTCGGTCATCCACGAGCTGACAGGGGCGACACCGAGTGTGTCGCTGCACATCCCCTGGGACAAGGCGGAGCCGACGCTGCTGAAGAACAGGGCGGACGAACTCGGTCTCACCTTCGATGCGATGAACTCCAATACGTTCCAGGATCAGGAGGACCAGCCGCAATCCTACAAGTTCGGCTCCCTGTCACACACCGATCCGTCGGTTCGGCAGCAGGCCATCGAGCACAATCTGGAATGTATCGAGATTGGTGCCGCGATCGGGTCGAAGGCCTTGACCGTATGGGTCGGCGACGGATCAAATTTTCCGGGGCAGACCCATTTCACCCGGCAGCTGGAACGCTATCTGGAGAGCGCCAAAACCATTTACGCGCAGCTCCCTGGGGACTGGCGGCTGTTTACCGAACACAAGATCTTTGAGCCCGCCTTCTACTCCACTGTTGTCCAGGACTGGGGCACCAACTACCTGATCGCCAAGGAACTCGGCGACAGGGCGTTCTGTCTGGTCGATCTTGGTCATCACGCGCCGAACGTCAACATCGAGATGATCGTTGCCCGTCTGATCCAGTTCGGCAAGCTTGGCGGCTTCCATTTCAACGACAGCAAATATGGCGATGACGATCTGGATACAGGCAGCATCGATCCCTATCGCCTGTTCCTGGTCTTCAACGAACTTGTGGATGCCGAGGCCCGCAAGGCCCCGGGCTTCGATCCGGCCCATATGCTGGACCAGTCGCACAACGTCACGGATCCGATCGAAAGCCTGATGGTGTCCGCCATGGAAGTGCAGCGGGCCTATGCCCAGGCCCTGATCCTGGACCGGGCGGCACTGGAGGCAGCCCAGGAAAGCAATGATGCGCTGATGGCCTCGTCGACACTCAAGCAGGCCTTCCGCACCGACGTGGAACCGATCCTGGCGATGGCGCGCGCCGAAAGGGGGGCTGCGATCGACCCGGTTTCCGTCTACAGAACCTCCCGGTACCGGCAAACCGTCGCAAAGACCCGTCCTGTTGTTTCCGGTGCTGGCGGCGGTATCGTCTGAGTGCTCCTCGCCGTGTGTCGCGTGTCAGTACCTCAGCAGCCGCACGCAAGGGAGTCGCTTCCTCCGCCCGGACAGATCAGTTCCTGCCTCGGGAAGCCGATCCTGTGACGCTCGAACTCGGCGAAGAAACCGCCATTGGCCCAGCACCATTTGCCCTCGCCCATCGTTGTGCTGGAGGCGTCACACGAACGTCCGAGATACAGCGTCTCCTTCTCCCGCGTGACCGATGAGGCCGCGCCCGCTTCGAAAAACCGGGTGACCGGGTACTGGGATTTCAGGACGTATCCGGACGCATTGCAGCTGAGAGACCAGCTGTGATTGTCGCCGACATAGTCGAACTCCTGCGCAACCGCAGCGGTCGAAAGAAAGCCCAATATGGCGAGAGAAGTCGAAAGTGTTTTCAATCTGGAAATCATCTTGCGCGTTCCAATGACATGACGGCGGTGGGAAAGAACACAGTCAATCATATCAAACGTCCGCGCTTGGGGGCAGCCTGAAGCCGCAAGCCGCAAACCGGGATAGCGAACAGCGGTGCAGTTCTTTGGTCAGGGGACCGGTTGTCTTTGCACCAATCGCTAAAGGCTCTCCACCTTGGGCAGGATGTCTTGTGCGACCGCCTCCGTTTCGATCCGGTTTTCGGTTTTTGCATCGAACAGATGCACGGCCCGTGGCGGGATCGTCAGTTCGATGGGATCGCCGGCCGAGGTGCCATTGTCCCTTGCCATCGTTGCAACGAGACTTGCGGTTGCGCTCAAGTCGACGTGGATGTTGACGTCGGCCCCCGTCTTTTCGACCAGTTTGACGGTGCCGGTTATTGCACCGTTCCCGGTCGTCACGAGGTCTGACGGCCTCAGACCGCAGATCACTTTCTGGCCAGGCTCCGCTTTCAATCCGGCATCGAGCGGCAGATTGATATGAGGCCCTACGAAATGTGGGCTGCCGTCGTTTGACGTGATCTCGCCCTCTATGAAATTCATCGACGGCGAGCCGATGAAGTCGGCGGCAAAACGCGTTGCCGGCCGGTCGTAAAGGTCGTCCGGCGTTCCCACCTGTTCGATCTTGCCGCCCTTCATCAGGACGATCTTGTCCGCCATCGTCATCGCCTCGATCTGGTCGTGGGTGACGTAGATCGTGGTTGCCTTGAGGCGTTCGTGCAGCTGGCGGATTTCGACCCGCATATGCGCCCGGAGCTTTGCGTCGAGATTGGACAGGGGTTCGTCGAACAGGAACACCTTGGCATCGCGGACCATGGCCCGGCCCATTGCCACGCGCTGCCTCTGGCCGCCGGACAATTCCCTCGGATAGCGATCAAGATATTCGGTGAGATTCAGGACGGCCGCCGCCTCGTTGACCTTGCGCTTGATCTCGTCCTTGCTGAGCCGCTTCACTTCCAGGCTGAAGGCAATATTGTCGAACACCTTCATCGTCGGATAAAGCGCATAATTCTGGAACACCATGGCAATGTCGCGGTCACGCGGGTGAACCTCGTTCATCACCTTGCCGTCGATGGTCAGTTCGCCGCCGGTAATGTTTTCAAGGCCCGCCGTCATCCGGAGCAGCGTGGTCTTGCCGCAGCCCGATGCCCCCAGCAGAACCGCGAACTCGCCGTCATGGATAGACAGCGACAGGTCGCGCATGACCTCGAAAGATCCGTACGACTTGCAGATATTGTGATAGGCGACTTCTGCCATAAAAACTGATTTCCTCAGTAGGTTTGCCGCGTCGGCGTCAGGCAGATTTCCTGAACCAGGGCCTTTTGCGGCAACTGATAAGCATTGAGGATCAGGTCGCCGACGATGTCCGCACCGATGCCTCCGCCCATCTTGATCTTGTTGCTCTTGTAATTTGCAAGCGTTTCTTCATCCAGCACACCTGACAGCACTTCCGTCTCGATCACGCCCGGTGACAGGACGATCACGCGCACATCATACGCCGAAAGGTATTCGCGCAGGCTCTCGGAGACCGCATGCACGAAATACTTCGTGCCACAATAAACCGTGTGGTCGGGGTAGACCTTGCGGCCCGCAATGGAGCTCATCATCACGAGCGTGCCGCGCTTGCGCTCCATCATGCCGTTCATCACCGCATGAACGGTGTTCATCACCCCCTTGGTGTTGATGTCGATCATCTCGTCCCACTCTTCGGGAGGCTGACGGCCGATATCGGCGAGGCGCGCAATGCCCGCATTGGCGAACATCATGTCGACCGGTCCAAAGCGCTCCTCGGCGTCCCGGACGGCGGCCGCGATCGCAGCGCGGTCGCGCACATCCACCTGCCGGAGAACGGCGTTAGGAAGACCCAGCGCTTCCATGCGGTCCATCCGGCGGGCCATCAGGAGCAGCGGATGCCCGGCGGCTGAAAAGGCGCGCGCGGTGGCTTCCCCGATCCCGGAGCTGGCTCCGGTAATTGCGACAAGAGGTTTGGTATCCACGGGTTCCTCCCTGCCCTGACTGGAGGGGAGGATGTCGCCACCCTCCCCGGTTCTGGTTGCCTAGACCGGTCAGCCGGACACGATCTTGTCGACGGAAACCGCAATGTCGTCCATTGCTTCCTTCGGCGAGCCGTAGTCACCGGCAAAATACTTGCCGAGCCGGACCGGGATCGTGTCGTTAGAGAGTTCCGCCCATTGCGGCAGATCCGGCTCCGATCCCATATCCATCGCGATCGTGTCGCGAACAACATTGAGGTGCCGGGTTGTGCCCGGACCGACGCGGTTGTTGGCGATGATGCGCGGATCGTCGTAGACGCTTTCGCGTGTCGGTCCGGTACCGCCACCCAGGGCCGTGATCAGCACCTGCGTGTCGTAACTCGTCGCCCACTGCATGAAGATCCACGCCGCATCCGGGTTCTTGGAGTTTTTCGAAACCGCGAGCGACGATCCGCCCTGGTGGCCGACACCCGGGATTTCGCCGAAACCGGTCTGATCGACCGTGCGCAACGCCCGCATCGGAGGCGGACAGCGGACGGCTTCCATAAGACCGGATACCTTCGTCGCCGACGGGTCGTCGAAATAGGGGAAGAACTCGCCCCAGCTCATCATCGACGCGGCGACACCCTGGGCGACGGATTGACCCTGGCCGTCCCAGGTCCAGCCCGTGACACCCGGAGGCATGGTCTTCCAGAGCTTGGTCCAGTAGTCCATTGCTTCCAGGCCATACTCGTCGTTGCCCGAGAACTTGCCGTCCGCATTGAAGATCGAGCCGCCATGGCCCCAAAGCCAAGCCGTCCAGTCGCATTCGAGACTGTAGTGCCCGGATTTCATCTGTCCGGTGGAACCGTAGAGATCCGGCCCCTTGGCATCGGTGATCGCCTTGGCCTGCTGGTAGTACTCTTCCAGGGACGACGGAGCCTCGAAGCCCATTTCGTCCCAGATGTCCTTCCGGTACATCATGATGAAGATCGGAATGTCGTACGGCACGCCGACCCAGCGATCTTCGTACTTTGCGATACCGTCCACAAGCGCCGGCAGGAAGTCGTCGATGTTGTAGTTCGGCATCGCCAGGTCGGGCTTGTTCTCGATCTGCTCGCGCGGGTCGAACACGTCCTGGCTCACCGAGGCCGCCCAGCTCTGGTCGATATAGTAGAGATCGTAGGTGCCGAGCTGCGAAGCGATATCCAGGGTCATTTTCTGGAGCACCTGCTCAAGCGGAAGCACTTCGATCTCGACGGTCATGCCCGACGCTTCCTCGAAATACTTCTTCAGCTGGCTGTTGATCGCGTTCGACGGCGGTGTGGATTCGGTCGCGAGCTTGAGTGTCGTTCCCTTGAACGGACCGGACACATCCTTCACCCATTTCAGGACCTCGTCGGATGGCCGAAGGTCGTCTGCGGCATTGGCCAGTGGCATCGAACCCAGACCGAAGGGCCGGCGCATGCCTGCACCGAAGGCAGCTGCGCTCAATCCGAGCAAGCCGGCATTTCGCATGAAATCCCGCCGCCCCATGCGCCGGTGGACGAAGGCGTCCACCAGATTGGCGCGATATTGTTTCCTGTCTGTATCTCTCATGACTAACTCCTCCCGTGATACGTGAAAGATGGTCTCCTAAAGCCTGTGTGTTGCTCCTATTGCTTGAGGGAACCGAGTGTCAGCCCGCGGACCAGTTGCTTCTGGACCAGCAGGATGAAGAGGAACGCCGGGGCCATCGCAGCCACTCCCAAGGCCGCCATGTTGCCCCAGGCGGTGCCTGTGGATGTGACAAAGCTCGACGACACGACCGGTACGGTTTTCAGCCCGGTCTGCGTGAGCGTCAGGACGAAAATGAACTCCGTCCAGGAAAAGATGAAACAAAGGACCGCGGTCGCCGCGATGCCGCCCTTGGCCATCGGCAGGATAATGCGGCGGAAGATCTTCCAGCGGCTTGCACCATCGACGATCGCGCTCTCGTCGATCTCTCGAGGAATGTCGTCGAAGAAGCTCTTCAGCAGAAGCACCGCGAGCGGCAGGTTCATCAAGGCATGGATCAGGATGATCCCGGTGTAGGAATCCATCAGCCCGATATCCTTGTAGATGAAGAACATCGGGATCGCGACCGCGACCGGCGGCATCATCCGGGTCGACAGGACCCAGGCGACGAAGTGGTGCCGTCCCCGGAAATCCATCCGGCTGAGCGCATAGGCGGCGAAGGTGGATATCGCGATCGCGAGCGCCGTGGAAAACACGGCAACCACGATGGAATCCCACAGGCGCGGCGCCATGTAGAAATTGCCGCCGCCCGGCAGAACCTCCTGCTGGCGCAGGAACCCGAAGGAAATGCCGAACACCTCCTCGAAATTGCGAAGCGTCGGTGTGAACGACCAGACTGTCGGCGGAACCGAGAAGATCTCCTTGGCTTCCTTGAAGGCCGTGGTTCCCCAGTAATAGAGCGGGAACACGAACAGCGCGGTTATCAGCCACGCGGCCGCCATGCGCGAGTAGCGCCGATATTTGCTCTCGACAATCACCAGCGCACCTTCGCAATCCAGATAAACAGGTTGGCAATCACGAGGATCAGCACGAGGCTGACCAGGCTCAGCGTGGCCCCGTATCCCCACTTGATGAAGCTGAACGTCTGCTGCCACGCATAGAGGGACAATGTGTAGGTCGACGTTCCCGGACCGCCGGACGTCATCACGAACATGTAGTCGAAGGCCCGGAACAGATCGATGCCGCGGATCAGAACGGCAACCGCGATGACCTTGGACATCATCGGCAGCGTAATCCGGCGAAAGGTCTGGAACGCGGACGCACCGTCCAGCATCGCGGCTTCATAGGGTTCCTGGGGAAGCGACCTCAAACCGGCGAGGAAGATCAGCACCATGAATGGCGTCCATTGCCAGACATCGGCGAGCATCACACCCGCCAGCGCCGTGGAACTGGTCGCCAGGATCGGGTCCTGGCCGCTCAGGATCCCCATCGATTCCAACACATACGTCAGGACCCCGAACTCGGGATCTTCCATGAGAAGGAACATCATGCCGGTGATCGCCGGCGGGATCACCAGCGTGAGGGTGAGAAGGCCGCGCAGCAATCCGAACCCCGGCTCGTCGGAATCCAGAAGCAGCGCGATAATCATCCCAAGGACGACCTGGATGGCAAGCAGCACGAAGAAATACGTGAAGGTCACGGACAGCGCTTCCCAGAAACGCGGATCGTTGACCAGGGTGCTCCAATTCTCCGTGCCCACATAGACGAGCCGCCGCTTGAACGGCGCATATTCATGGAACGAGAGCCAGATGTTGTAGAACAGGGGATAGATCGTGAATACCACGAGCATGGCGACCAGCGGCGCAAGCCACGGCACCGGGCTGTCACCGGTGATGTAGCCTTGCAATCCTCTGGTTCTTACGAATGCCATGTTGTTCCTCCCGTGAACACGGACCCGCTATTTCTTGCTGGCCGGCGGCTTCTTCGCCGCCGCTGTTTTCGCTGCCGGTTTCTTAGCCGCAGGCTTTTTGGCCGCTGCGGACTTCGTCGCGGGTTTCTTGGCCGCCGTTGTCCTTGTTGCCGGTTTCGAGGCTGCGGCGGTCTTTGCCGCAGGTTTCTTTGTTGCTGACGCCTTCGCGGCCGGTTTTCCCGCCGCCGCCGTCTTCGCTGCCGGTTTCTTGGGCGCGCGCCGCTTTGGCTTCGGTTTCTCCGCGTCCGCATCGTCCTGGAGGCCGTAACCGGCGAAGCCGCGATGCGTATCGTCAATGGCCGCATCGCTCAAAAGCACCGGACCGCCGATCGCAAGGCTGAGGTAGTACTGCTTCGCGATGGTCTCCAGTTCGATTGCCCGCCACATCGCCTTGGCGAGGGTCTCGCCGATGGCAATCATGCCGTGGTTTGCGAGCAGGCAGGCCGTCCTGTCGGTCAT
Organism: Pseudomonadota bacterium; assembly: GCA_039818365.1. Classification (GTDB taxonomy): domain Bacteria; phylum Pseudomonadota; class Alphaproteobacteria; order Rhizobiales; family Stappiaceae; genus Roseibium. The sequence goes on along the minus strand of JBCBUA010000014.1, from coordinate 22,865 downwards.
CGCGTCGATCGCAAGCTCGGACAGTTCTTCCGAGCCGAAAGTCGCGTAGCCGGCGCACCGGACGTTGTTTCCCCCGAACGCCGCGATCATGTAGTGGCAGGAGGGGATTTCCTTGCGCGCGATGGCAAGCGTCGTGCAGTAGGTCGGATGCGCATGGACCACCGCCCCGGCATCGGGACGGCCGCGCAGGAGCTTCTGGTGAAAGCGCCACTCCGTCGATGGTTTCAGCGGACCTTCGTAGCGGCCGCTTGTGTCCTCAAGACCGACCGACGCAATCATTTCGGGCGTCATCTGGTCGTAGGGTGTCGCTGACGGAGAGATCAGCATCCTGTCTTCGAACCGGACCGAGATATTCCCGGAGGTTCCCTGGTTGATGCCGCTGGAATTCATCTCCCGGCAACGGGCAATGATGTCCTCGCGCAATGCCAGCTCGGCCTTCTTCATGCGCTTATTCTCCTGTCTGAAATATGTCTTGCTGCAATCAATGCGTCCGCAAGCTCCGCAAATCCTTGACCGCCGCGCGCAGTTGTTATCCAGCCGGGTTCCGCGCTGATCCGGCCCTTGAAGTCCAGGACATTGGCAACCCCGCAGGCATTCGGAAAGAAGCCGAACATTGGTGCGTCATTCGGGCTGTCCCCGCAAAAGACGACCCGGTCCTTCTCGGCATCCAGATCGAGCTTCAGAACGTCGCTTGCGAACCTGCGCGTCATGGTCAGCTTGTCGTAGGAGCCGTACCATCCGTTCACGTGGATCGAGGACACCTTCGCCACCGCGCCCTCTTCTTCGAAAATCGCCTTGATGCGATCAACGTCCTCGTTGTTCAGCGCAGGCACGTCTTCACAAAAGTCGATGGCAAGGTCCGCCTCGCGGAACGCCTGATCCGCCGAGACGGCGGCTCCGGGCACTTCGCTCAGGATCCGCGCCGCGATCTGCTCGTAGCGCAGCTTGTTGTTTCGCCTGACGACGTCGCTTGCCGCGAACACCCGCGCCATCTTTCGCGCGGCGCCGTCATAGGCATAGTAGAACGCACCGTTTTCGCCGACGACGCCGTCGACAGGCCAGAAACGGGCGATCATGTCACACCATCCCGCAGGACGGCCCGTGATCGCGGCGACCCGGAACCCGGCCTCTTTCAGGCGTTCCAAAGCCGAATAGGCGCCTGCCGGAAGACGTCCGTCACTGGTCAGCGTGTCGTCGATATCGGCCATCACCGTGTGGATCGAAGCTGCTGTTTCCCGTGGCATGGAGGCGAGCGCTTTCATCGTGTCACACCTCCTTCGCAGCAAAGTCGTCAAGAAGACCGGCATCGCAGGCAAGGTCCGCAAAGGAAAACCGGTTCCGCATCTCGTGTGCGTGACGGACGGCTTCGCGGTAGAAGTCGGACGGCAATCCGAGGTCCCGCCCGCTGGTCGCGCCACCGACCTCGTTGAGCTTGGCAATCATGGTGTCGACGGGATCGACCAGCTTGCGGCAATCGGCACGCAACCCTGGCCAGATCTCCTGCAGACGCTCATTCAGCCGGGCCGCCCCGTCCGCATCAAGCGCTTTCTTCCGGTATTCCGCTTCGCATTGCGCAGCAATTTCCGGCCCCATCCGGCGCGCCATGTCCTCGCCGTCGACGCGGGTCGGGCGGATCTCCGGCGGCCGTTCCTGGTTCAGGAACCAGTCCTGAATGCGGCCCATGGTCAGCGTCGCCACACCGACCTGCTCGCCATGCAACGTTCCCGCGTGCCGGGCGCCGGCGAAACAGTCGATATAATGGGAGATCTGGTGCTCCCCCATCGACCCGTGGTTCGAGACCTGGGTGAAGGCGACACCAAGCCCGGACAGGACCAGCGCCCGGACGAGATAGCCGACAGCCGTGACATCTCCCTGTTTCAGGCCGGCCGCGTGGGTCTCCAGCATGCCCGCGTCCGGTTCGCTGATCAGGTAAGGCTCCATCCAGAAGCGGCTTCCGAGGAGCTTGTGCGACATCCACCAGTCGATCCTTGCAACGCTGTTGCAAAGACAATCGCCGAAACCCGCTGCCGCCATCCGGCTGGGTGCGGCCGAGATCACGCCGAGATCCAGAAACACGCCTTTGGGCGCGTGCGCCGGCAAGGAAATTTTGAGCCCGCTCGGCAACCCCATCGAAGCTGTTGTCGATGCATAGCCGTCCATCGAAGCGGCCGTGCCGAATACGCAGTAAGGACGTCCGTCCTTGGCGGTAACGTATTTGGTCAGGTCGTTCACCGTGCCGGACCCGACGGCGATGACGGATGAAAAGTCCTGCAGCCTCGCCGCCAGTTCATCGGCGGCGTGCACGGTCGCGTGCGGTTTGCCTTCGAGCAGGATTTCGCTGACCGTCATACCCGCGCTTTTCAGGTTGCCGGCGATCCGTGAACCAGCGGCATCCCAAGTGTTGGCATCGGCGACCATCGCGGTTGAATCGCCGATGCCCACGGAGCGCACGAGGTCTGCCTCGGCTCCGTCAATCGATTCGGAAATCAGGATTTTGTCGACCGGTGCTCGCGGCCCGGTCTCCCCGGTTTCCGGGTTGACCCAGCGGCCGAGATACACGTCCTCAATATGCTCCATCCAACCGTTTGCCGGCCGCTCTGGTAAAGAGGGAGTCTGTTGACTTATTGAGGGCATACAAAACCTTTCAGCTCATGAATGACAAATGACAGCATCTATTGACATTTGTCAAATCGAATTTCAAACTTCACGGATCGCAAAGGCGAAAGCGAAACAATGTCAGACAAGCAAAGCGACGGTTCAGGCGGGGAAAATGTCAGGTTTGTCGAGGACACGACGGCCTGGGCAACCTGGCTCTACTACGCGGAATCGCGCACGCAGGCGGAAGTCGCCAAGGCCCTGGGCGTCTCGCGTGCATCGGTTGCCAACTATCTCGCGGATGCGCGCAGGCGCGGTCTCGTCACCATCAGCCTGGCGCCCGGGCTACTGGAACAGGCCGATCTGAGCAAACGGCTTGCTGCCCGCTTTGACCTGAAGGGCGCTTTCATTGCGCCCGAAATCAGCGAGGAAGACGGCGATCCGACCCAGCTTCGAAAGCGCCTGGGCATAGCCGGCGCACAGATTCTTCTGTCGCGCTTGCGCAAGGACATGACGATTGGCGTCGCATGGGGCCGCACAATGCTGGAACTGGCAAATGCACTGCCCGAGCGAAATCAGGAAAGCCTTCGAGTGGTGCAGGTCTCGGGCAGCTCGCTCGGGGACGATGTCACCTCGCCGGAAGCCTGCACGCTTTTCATCGCGAACCGTCTCGGCGCAAAATGCCACAACTTCCATGCCCCTGCGGTCGTCACCACCTCGGACCTGCGCACCGCACTGTTGCGCGAACCGTCCCTCAAACGGCATTTCGAACGGGTTCACAGCTGCACCACGGTGGTCTTCGGCGTCGGTGAACTCAACGACGAAACCAGATGGGCGGATGGCAACAATCTCATCCAGCCCTCCGCCGAGGACTACATGAAGGCAGGCGCAGCGGGGATCGTGATCGGCCGCTTCATCGACGCGCAGGGAGAAGCCCTGGAAGGGCCGTTGTCGGGGCGGCAGATCGGAATGGAACTTCAGGACCTGAAAGCCGTCCCCGAGCGCATTTGCGTTGCCGGCGGAAATGAAAAACTGCAAGCGCTGAAAGCCTGCCTGACCGGTGGTTACGTCACTGATCTGGTGACGGACAGGGCAACGGCCGAAGCCTTGTTGAGGGAGGATACATGACGAAGGATCTGGTGATCGGGCTGGACAGTTCCACGCAATCGACCAAGGCTGTCGCCTGGACACGAAACGGAACACCGGTCGCCGAGGGGCGTGCCTCCATTCCTCTGTCCCAGCCGCAACCCGGCTGGGTGGAACAGGATGTCGAGGACTGGTGGTCCGCCGCATGCACGGCATTGCGGGACCTTTCCGGCGAGATAGATATGTCCCGTGTCGCCGCGCTTGCCATTTCCAACCAGCGCGAGACGGTCGCCTTTCTTGACGCCGATGGAAACGCCCTGCGCCCCGCCGCGCTGTGGCTTGACGAGCGCGCCCGCGCGGAGGTCGATCTCCTGAGCCGCGAGATCGGCGCCGAGAAACTTCACCGCATCTCCGGAAAACCGATCGATATCACGCCAGTGATCTACAGGCTGTCGTGGTTTCGCCGCCACCAGCCGGAAGTCTTGGATCGGGCTGCGAAAATCACCGACGTCCATTGTTTCCTGACCGGGCGGCTGACCGGCAACTGGATGTCCAGCTGGACCAGCGCCGACCCTTTTGGCCTGCTTGATATCGAGCGCATGACATGGTCGGAAGAATTTCTCGCTCATCTGGGCATCCGCGCCGATCAGCTCGGAACGCTTGTGCGGCCGGGCACGGTCACGGGAACGGTGACGGCAGACGCAGCGGCCAGCACCGGTCTGCCGGAAGGGCTGCCGCTTGTCGCCGCCGGCGGTGACGGCCAATGCGCGGGCCTCGGTGTCAACGCGGCCCGGGAAGGCGTCGTCTACCTCAATCTCGGAACCGCGCTTATTACCGGGGCCTGGGCGCCTGATCCCATGATCAGCCTCAATTGGCGCACCATGACCTCGCCCACCGGAAACGGCTATTTTCTGGAAGGATGCCAGCGGGCCGGCGCGTTCCTGATCAACTGGTTCGTCGACACCTTCGCGGGCGGACGCGACGACCCGTCGGTGTTCTCAAAACTGGAAGCGGAAGCGGAGGCCATTCCGGTCGGCTCCGAAGGCGTCACCGTGTGCCCCTATCTGACAGGATGCATGGACCCTCACTGGGACACCGGCGCGCGTGCCAGTTTCAATGGCCTGTCGCCAAACCATGGTCTTGGCCATATCTACCGGGCCGTGCTGGAAGCCATGACGCTGGAAAGCGCGCGCGCCATCACGGCGATGAACGAAAACGGTCTGAGGATCGAAAAGATCGTCGCCGTGGGAGGTGGCGGAAACAGTCCGCTGTGGACCCGGATGTTTGCCGACGCGACCGGTCTGCCGGTTCATATCTCGCAAAGCCTGGAAGCGTCCTCCCTTGGTGCGGCCATGAGTGCGGCCTACGGAGCGGGCTGGTTTGAAACCCTTGACGCCGCCGCTGCCGAAATGAGCGAGGAAGGCGAACCGGTCATTCCGGACCCTGCGATGCAGGATGCCTGGCGGGACCTGTCGGCCCGGCAATTCGCGAGTTACCGGCCTGAATAAGCGAACGCCTGACCATCATGTCAGAACCGAAGCGTGTCGAGGGAATAATCGGGCTCAACACCCTCCTCTGAGGACAGTGCCTGGACACCGCCGGCAATCAGCAGTGTCCGGCAGCCGAGCGCGGCCGCGCCCGCAATGTCATGGTGATGACTGTCGCCGATCATGAGCACGCGCGTGGGATCCGGGTTCCCGAGGACCGCGAGCGATCTTCGAAAGATCTCCGCTCCCGGTTTTCCGGCATAGGTCACGCTGCCGCCTGCATCCTCGTAGTCCTGCGCGACGCGCCCCGGCCCGAACGCAGCCTTCCCGTCGGCATAGACAACGTGATCCGGGTTGGCGCAGATCGCAGGAACACCCGCTTCGGCCAGCGGGCCCAGCATCTGGCGATAGGCTTCACGCGTGATCGTCTCCGGTGCAAGTCCGGAAATGAGAACAAGACGGATGGCGTCGTCCGGCTCGCTGGCTGGAACAAGATCCAACCCGTCCAGCACCGTCGTGTCATCCTCACGTGTGAGGTTGAGCACCCTGTCTCCGGGCGCAAGATCTCCGGCAGCAAGCATGTCCGTGATCCGGCCGCGGGCAACCATGCCGGAGGTGATCACCTCTCCGATCAGGTCTTCGGTAAAGCCGAACCGGTTCAAACGCTGCCTGTTCGGTTCCTTCATCCGTCCCGAATTTGTAATCGCAACCACCGGCACGCCGATCCCGGCGACTTTCCGAAGACAGGGCAAGGCCTCTGCAAAAACTGTCTTGCCGTCGTGGAGCACGCCGAACTGATCGATGAGAACGCCATCGAACTGATCGATGATCTCTCCCAAACCCGAAATGCGAGAGCTCATGCGCGATCCTTCACAAAGCTCCAGGCAATCCGGGCAGATCCGGCCGCCGCTTCGCCGGACGCAACCGGGGCTTCGGCGGTATTCAGCATTCGGGTGCGCATGCGTGTCCATGTCCTGTTCGTTGCGCCGCCTCCGACGGTCCGGATGGAGGTCAGTTTCGGCCCGCCAAGGTCGGCAAGCCTGTCAAACCCGAGCTTCTCGATCGACGCAATGCCTTCCAGAAGGCCCTGCAGGAAGTCTTGCCGCGTCTCGGGACGCGGATCAACGCGCGATTCAAGATCCGGATCATTGATGGGAAACCGTTCGCCGGTGCGCGGCAACGGGTAATAATCGAGACCGCTCGGCACCTCGGGATCGATCAGCTCGCTCAACGCGGCAATCTCGTCAGGCGCGAAGTGCGCGGCAAGTGCCTCACCGCCGCTGTTGGAAGCACCGCCGGCAAGCCATTGATCACCAATGCGGTGGCTGTAAATCCCGTATTCAGGCGCAAAAATCGGTTTGTCGGACAGAAGTTTCAGCGTCAGCGTTGTTCCGAGCGCGGTCACGCCGTCTCCAGGCGTCGAGCCCCCCGTGGCCAGAAAGGACGCGCAGCCGTCGGACACCCCGGCAACGATAGGAATACCTTCAGGCAGTCCGAATGCACCGCTCGTTACGCCGGTCATCGTTCCGGTGGCAACGACCTCCGGCAGGAGCGCGGTCTCGATCCCGGATGCCGGCATCCAGTCCGGCCAGCCTCGCGTGATCGGGTCATAGCCGGTCTTCAGCGCATTGCTTTCATCGCTCGGCACGGGTTTCCCGGCAAGCTGTTCCGCGATCCAGTCCGCCTGGTGGGCAATCCGCACGGCGCCGGGTCTGGTCTGCAGGGAGATGGAGCGGGCAAGCGCGGAGCTTGCGCCATGTGCCGCGCTTTGCCGGGGGGCAACGGCGGCGATTGCCTCGGGGATCGCCGGATCGTCGACGGTATCGTTATACATCAACGCGTGTCCGACAGGCTCCGCCGCAGCATCGAGCGCAAGCACGGTGCCGGAGGTTCCATCAACGCAGATCGCCTCGATGCAACTTGGGTCGATGGCCTGACGCATCGCGGACAGCGCCATGGACAACGCGTCTTGCCAGACAGCAGGATCGTTTCTGGGGCCCCTGGATAGGTCCATGGCCGCCTTCGTCACCTGAACCACGGTGTGCTTCTCATCGAGCGCGGCAACCCGAACGCCCGATGTACCCACATCGATGCCGAGGGCAAGACGGTGTTTCATGGCGTTGCGCCGTCGCTACTGTTGAGAGCCTGGCGCAGCTTCTCCGCATCCCAGTTGATCAGCTCGTCCTCCTGTCGATCGGAAAGACGCGTGACCTTTGAACCGGGTGCGACGCGCACAAGCACGTCGCCAAATGCGCGCACCAATGTCAACGTGGCGGCATTGGCATCTTCGGGGATGGCGGCGCCCTTCCCCGGACAGATCACGAGCTTGCGGTCCGACCGGCCAGCCGAACCGCGCCGGGCCGCCTCGACGGGCGTTTCCGCGCGCCTCGCAACCACGCATCCGGGGCCAAGAAAGACAACATGATCGGGATAGAGCGAGTTGCCGTCCGCGATCTGAAGCAGTCTGTCGTTGAACGCGACCGCCTGCGTCGTTTCGAATGGCGCCGGCTTCCAGCCCGTTCCTTCCAGGGACCGGACCCAGGCCGCATCTGGTGCATGTCCACCTTCAACCGAACCGGGTTCCAGCCGCCGGGAGACCTCGAACAGCCGTTTGACTGCCTCCTCCGAACTCTGTCCGGTCGCGACGAGGCCGTGATTGCCGAGGATCAGGACTTTTGTGCTCCCGGTTGCCCGCGCCATAATCCCGCGCGCCAGATCAAGGCCGGGTTTCGCGTAGGGAATGAACACTGCATCGAGACCGGCGAGCCTGTCCCGGACAATCTCTTCCGCATCGGCGCGAATGGCGATTGCGATCGTTGAAACACAGTGCGTGTGCAGCACGACCGGGCTGTCGAGCAATGCGTGAACGGACGTCTCGATCGAGGAGTGAAGATCAGGTGCGCCGTCCACGTCCGCAAGAAACCGCGCCGTGTCGCTGGCGCTCTCGTCTCCGGACTTCAATGCCTCGACAAACCGGTCCGAATAGACAGGCACCATGATATCGCGCGTTTCCGCCTCGGCCAGCCAGGTGCCCGACGCCTTGATCCACATGCACCCGTCCCGCTTCAGCGACGTGTTGCCGCCCGGCCCCTGAACCTGCAACGGGTCTTTCCCCAGGTCGGCGGAGATCGTGCGCAGCCGTCCGAATTCGGCGTCACTCCGCAAGTCTAGAAACGGGTTCATGCAGTGTCGGCCTCTCTTCCAGCCAGGTTTCAAAATCCGACTTTTCCTGCCGCGTCAGGAACAGCCCGTGCTTGGTGCGGCGAAGCAGGATGTCTTCGGCGCTTTCGGCCCACTCGTTCTCGATCAGCCAGGCCGCTTCGCGTTCGAAGAAACAATGTCCGAAATGATGCCCGAGATCCGACAATTCGTTGACGCCGCCGAGCAGCCGCACCGCATCCGTTCCATAACAATGCCCCAGATGGCGCAGCAAGGCCTCGGGCAGAAATGCATACCGCTTTTTGAACCCGGTGAACCAGGTTTCGAATTGCTTGTCCGGGAGATCGCCACCGGGGAGCGGCGTCTGTGCCGTCCAGGGCCCGGCCATTTCCGGAAAATAGGGAGCCAGCATCTGCAACGCATGCTCGGAAAGCTTCCGGTAAGTCGTCAGCTTGCCGCCGAAAGCGGAAAGAAGCGGTGGCGATTGCGCATCGGGCTCCAGCGAACCGTCAAGCTCGAACTGATAGTCCCGGGTCACAGCGGACGCGCTCTTGTTGGCATCATCGTCGAACAGCGGCCGGACACCGGAATAATCGAACAGGACGTCGTCGGCCTTGAACGCATGATCGAAGTAATTCCCGAGAATGCCAAGCAGATAGTCGACTTCGGACTTGTCAATCGCGACATCCTCCGCCTTGCCGTCAAAGGGAATGTCTGTCGTGCCGATCAGCGCCATGTCGTCAAAATAGGGATTGACGAAGATGAGGCGTTTGTCGGGCGCCTGCAGAACGTAACCATGATCGCCCTGCCACCACTTGGGCAGAACGATGTGGCTTCCCTTGACGAGGCGCACGCGCATGCGTGAATTCACACCGGCGACCTCGCCGATGACCTTTTCAACCCATGGCCCGGCCGCATTGAAGATGGCTTTCGCAAAGACAGTCGACGGAGCGCCGGACTGGCTGCCTCTGAGTTCTGCGCGCCAGACGTCGCCTTCCCTGCGTGCGGACACGCAAGGCGTTCGGGTGAACACCTCCGCACCCCGGCGAGCCGCGTCCACTGCATTCAGGACGACCAGCCGCGCGTCATCGATCCACACGTCCCAGTAACTGAACCCCTTCTTGTACTTGTCCTTCAGCCGTTCTCCGGCGATGGTCCGGCTGAGATCGAGCGCACAAGAACGCGGGACACGTTTTCGTCCTCCCAGATTGTCGTAAAGAAACAGCCCGAGGCGAATGAGCCACCTTGGCCGCTGCTCCGGACTGTGGGGCAAGACGAGTTGCAATGGCCAGGCGAGATGCGGTGCGGCTTCCAGCACGACTTCGCGCTCGTTAAGCGCTTCGCGCACAAGCCTGAACTCATAGTATTCCAGGTAGCGCAAGCCGCCGTGGATGTATTTGCCCGAGCGCGAAGACGTGCCCTCGCCAAGATCTCCCTTTTCGCAAAGGATGACGGACAAACCGCGACCGGCCGCATCCCGTGCGACCCCCACTCCGTTGATGCCTCCGCCAACGACCAGCAGATCCACGGGACGATCGGCGGATCGGCCCTGCGGTTCGTATCTGGCGTGGTCAGGCGTCACAAGGTTCATTCGGACCTCAACAGGGACTGAGCGGCGGTTCGTTTGAAATCCAGCGCCGCACTTCCTCGGCAATTCTCTGAGCGGCAATCTTCACGGTTTTGCGCGACGCACCGGCGATGTGCGGCGTCAGTGTTACGTTGGGCAGCTGCAACAGCGGGTCGTCGGGTCTGGTCGGTTCCACCGCGAAGGTTTCCAGCATCGCACCGCCCAGGTGCCCACTCGACAAGGCCTCGAACAGAGCGTCGTAATCCATCAGCGGACCGCGGGCCGTATTGACGATGACGGCCCCCGGTTTCATCGCCGCAAAGGCCTCAGCCCCGATCATTCCGGTGGTTTCGCTGGTCACGCGCGGGTGCAGCGTCACGACATCAGACTCTTTCAAAAGCGTATCGAGGGAAACCTGTTCAACGCCGTCGCGGCTGTCCTCGACAGACAGTTGCACGTAAGGATCGGCGACCAGCACCCGGGTGCCGAACGCCCGCAGCAGTTTCACCACCCGGGTCCCGACATTGCCATAGCCGATGACGCCGACGCACATGTCGGACAATTCATTGCCGGCAATATCGGCACGGTAGAGATCGCCCCGGTAGTCGCCCTTGCGCAGGGCATCGTGGCCTTTTGTGATATTGCGCGTTTCGGCAATGATCGCTCCAATCGTAAACTCAGCAACGGCCGAGGCATTGCGTCCGGGCGTGTTGACGACGAGGACACCTTTCTCACGCGCCTCATTCATGGCGATGTTGACGGGACCGCCCCGCGAAACTCCGACAAGTTTGAGATTGGGAGCAGCGTCCAGCACACCGACGGAAACGGGGGCCAGATGCGTGACCAGCACCTGTGCGTCCTGCACGTGCTGAAGGACCATTTCCGGCGTCCCCATATATTCCTTCAACCCCTCAAGTCCGGGCGAGGCATATCCGTGTTCCATAGGCTCGTCGGGCCACGCCAGGTCCAGGCATTTGCACGTTACCCGATCGCCGCACAATGCCAGGATTTCCCTTTCGAAGACCGAGGACTCCATGAACCGGTCGCCTATGATCGCCACGGTCGTCATTGTGTCAGCTCCCGTCTCGTCCGGGCCTGCCGGTCCCAGGCCTTGGGCAGGGCAAGCCTTGTTTCCAGATAACTTTCAAAAAGCGTGTCGTAGAGCTGGACGAGATCGTCATCGGGCAAAACCGGATCGTTCAGGAGCGGGGTGACCCAGCTGTCCACCGCACAGGCCACGTTCTTGAAAAGACCCTGCTGAACAGCCGCGATCATGGCCGCGCCCGCAGCCCCGGCCTCCGGTTGCGCGATCGTGCGCACCGGCGCATTCAGGCAGGCAGACAGGAGCGACCGGCAGGCTTTCGACTTGGCCGCACCGCCTGTCATGCGGATCTCGCCCGGCACGTCGCCCATGGTTTGGTAACAGTCTCTGGCCGCGAGAACGAGACCGTCGAAAACGGCCCGCAGCATGTCGGCCCATGTTGTCCCCTGATCGAGACCGGTCCAACTCGCCCTTGCATCGGGATTGGTGAACGGCCCGCGCTCGCCGGCGGAGGATATGTAGGGGTGAAAGAAGGCCGCACCCGGTGTTGCACCGAGAACAAGATCATCCATGGAAACCAGAAACTGTTCGGGATCCACGCTCAGGTTCTGCGATTGAAACACCTGCGCTGCAATACCGAGCGCCCAGTCTATGTTCAAGGTCGCGGCCATGTTGGTTTGCATTTGCGCGAAGGCACCACCGGGAAACGGCATCGTGTAGCCGCACATGTCGTCGTTCAGAACCACCGCGTCGGCATCCCGCACGAAACGCATGTGCATGCCGGTGGACCCGAGTATCGTCAGTCCCGGCGACACCGCCGGATCGTAGAGACCGGCTCCGAGCGCACTGCACATGACATCGACCAGCCCGAGACAGACCGGCGTTCCGGCGCTCAGTCCGCATTCAGCCGCCGCATCCGGGGTCAGGCCGTGCGAGACGGTCGTGCCGTCAATGATCGGCGGCAGCAGGTCCCGGTGCTCTGACAGTCCGAGGCTCTCGATGACCTCCGGCGCATAGTCACGCGTCCTGTAGTCGCCAAACGTGAACACACCCTCGGAGATATCGGACGCCAGCACGCCGGTCAGCTTGAAATAAAGCCAGTCCTTGCAATGAAGGGCACTGGCGCTTTTATTGAGAAGCTCGGGCGCATTCTCCTTCATCCAGCACAGATGCGTGCGCATCTGGCAAACATTGATGCCGGTTGCCGTGCGCTCGTAAATCACGCGGCTTTCAGGCATTTCAGCCAGCCCGCGGGATGTGTCCGCCGAGCGCGAGTCGAGCCAGAGCCAGCCGTCGTGAACGGGTTCGCCGTCCCGGTCAATGAGCCATGTTCCGTCGCCTTGCCCGGTGACACCGACCGCAGCGCAGCGCGCCGCGCAATTCGGTATCTGCTCGACCAGTTGGGCAAGCACGTGCGCCGTGTCCGACCAGGTGCGGTTCATGTCCTGTTCGATGCCCCCGTCCGGCAGGGTCCTGTACTCGTTTCTGCGGCTGGCCAGCGCAATCTGTTGTCCGTCCAGGCCGAAGGCAACGGCCTTGATCACGGACGTCCCGGCATCGATCCCGATAATGAGATCTCTTGCACTCATGCCAGTTGCCCTCCGTGACTGAGGGCATCGCCTGACCGGGTATCGAAAATATGCAGATCATCGGCCGATATGGCGATCCGGATCTGATCCCCCGCTTTCGGCAGCGCAAGATCGTGAACGACCGACACGATGCTTCCGCCCGCGAAACGCGCGGCGATGTGGGTCTGGTCGCCGAGCCACTGGTTTGCGAACACCTCCGCGGGCAGCCCCTCCTCGGTCAGCTGGACCGAGTGCGGACGAATGCCGATCATGACGCCATGATCCTGCTGGATACGGTTTTGCAGCTCCTCGGAGAACGCAGAAGACGGGTAGGACAGCGTGACATCTTGCGACAGGCGCAATTGGACACTGCCGGAAACAACCTCCGCGACGGCTTCGAAAAGATTCATGGGCGGCTCGCCGATAAACGCGCCGGTGAAGATGTTCGCCGGTCGGTTCTTGAGGTTTTCGGGCGTGTCGAACTGTTGCAGGACGCCCCCCTCCATAACCGCGATCCGGTCGGCAAGCGCATTGGCCTCTGTCTGGTCATGGGTGACCAGGATGGCTGTCAGGTCGTGTTCCTTGATGTAATGCTTGATGCGGCCGCGCAGGATCGCGCGAAGCTGTGGTTCGAGCTGTCCCATCGGTTCATCGAGCACGTGAAGATCCGCGCGCCGGATGAGCGCCCGCCCGAGACTGACCCTTTGCTGCTGCCCGCCGGAGATCGCATTGGGGTGCTTGTCGAGTATGTCGTCGATTTCCAGAAGGGCGGCAATCTGCTCGACCCGCGTTTTGACGTCCGCCTGAGGCAGCTTTTCCGATTTGAGCGCAAACGCGATGTTTTCGCGGATCGAAAGCGGCGGGTAAAGCGAATACCCCTCGAAGGCCATCGCAACCCCGCGCTTGGCGGGCGCGAGCCGGTCGATACGGCGCCCCTCGATATCGACCTCGCCGGACGTCACTTCCTCGAAACCGGCAATCATGCGCAGTGTCGATGTCTTACCGCAGCCGGACGATCCGAGCAGGGCGACGATCTCGCCGCGCCGGACCTCAAGATCAAGGTCCTGCACCGCGTGCACTTCGTGTGCCGTTCCCGGGTTGTACTTCTTGTTGACGGACTTCAGATGGAGTTGTGCGCTCATGCCGCTTCCTCCACCTGGTTTCCGTCCGGTTCCGGCGCAATCCTGTCTCCGGTCGCGCGATCGAACAGGATGGCATCCTGCGCCGCGATGCCGAGGTTCACCTCAGGTCCAGGGGGCACCGGATCCTGCGCCGGCTGCGACAGGAGGATTTCCCGGCCGCGCAAGGTCGTGACCAGGGTAACCGTCTTTTCGTTGAACGGCGTCACGGCTTCGATCGTGACCGGGAAACCGCCGGTCTCTGTGAACGACAGGGCTTCCGGTCTCAGACCGACAATGCAGTCCCTGCCGGCAACACCTGGAAACCGGCCGTGAAAGTCGACCCGCTGGTCGGAGATGAACGCATGCAGACCCCGGTCGTCCTCCTTCGGAACGATATCGAGAAGATTGATCGTGGGATCGCCGAAGAGCTGGGCGATCTGCGTGTTGGCGGGCCGTCTGTAGATGTCCTCCGGCGAGCCGATCTGGGCGATCCTGCCCTGGTCGAGAACCGCAATCCGGTCGCCGAGTGCCATGGCTTCCTTATAGTCCTGCGTAACGTAGATGATCGTCGCACCACGATCGGCCAGAAGGCGGGGCAATTCCAGCCGCATTTCAAAGCGCAGTTTCGCATCGACATTGCGCAGCGGATCGTCGAGCAGCAGCACCCGGGGCTCGGAAACAAGAGCCCGGGCCAGAGCAGTCCGCTGCTTCTGACCGTTTGAGAGTGCCTTGGGCGCATGCGAGAGCACATGCTCGATTTTCAAGAGCTGCGCGACCGCCTCTACCTTCGTTCGGATATCGGAGGCGGACATGCGCTTGGAGGTCAGGGAACTGGCGATGTTGTCATACGCACTCATGTGGGGAAACAGGGCAAAATTCTGAAAGGCCATGCCGATCCCGCGATACTCCGGAGGCACCTCGGTGACATCCTCGCCGCCTATTAAGATGGTGCCGCCGTCCGGTTCGATCGCACCGGCAACGCTTCGCAGCAATACGGTCTTGCCGGCACCCGACTTGCCGAACAGCACCAGCGTTCCTCCTTCCGGCACGCTGAGCGACACACCGTCAAGAACGGTCTCGGTGCCGAAGGTTTTCGTCAGTGATGTGAGTTCAAGAAAGCCCATTCAGATCAGCCCTTCACCGCACCGAGGGAAAGCCCTTCGACAAGATACCGCTGTGCCCAGAGCGCAAGCGCCAGCGTCGGCGCGATGGAAAGAACGATCGCGGCCGCGATCTGGCCGTACTGGATTCCCGACGCCGTCACGAAGGCAAGAGCGCCGACCGTCACCGGCTGCTTGTCGGCCGATGCCAGCACAAGGGCGAAGATGAAGTTGTTCCACGCAAAGATGAACGCAAGCAGTCCGGCCGCCGCGATACCGGGACCGGCAAGCGGCAGTGCAATCTTGCGGAAGGTCGAGAACCAGCTGTGCCCGGCGATCCGGTAGGCGTATTCGATATCCGGCGAAATGTCCTCGAAATAGCCGCGAACGATCCACAGGATCAGCGGGAGACAGATCAGCTGATAGACCCAGACAAGCCCGAGATAGGTATCGGCAAGGCCGATCTCCTGGAAGTAGAGGGTCAGTGGCAGCAGGACCAGCAGCGGCGGCGCGAAGCGGAAGGACAGCAGCGTGAAGGCGATGTCTTCCGATCCCCGGAACTTGTGGCGCGCAAAGGCGTAGGCCGCCGGTACGCCCAGCGCCAGCGCAACCGCCACCGAGCAGACGGACAGGATAATCGAGTTCATGAGGTTGTTGACGAAATCGATGCCCATGCTGGCCACATTGGAATCCAGCCGTCCAGCAAGGATCGCCGTGTAATTGTCGAGAGTCGGCGCGAAGGACATGGACGGCGGCGACCTCAGGATCGTCTCGTTGGTTTGCAGGCTCATGAGCACGATCCAGAAGATCGGGAACATGAAGAAGACGATGATCACCGTGAGCGCGACGCGCCGGAACCAGCGTTCCAGGAAAGAAGTATGATCCATGTCACGCGCCCCCTTTCGCGCGCTCACGCAAGCGTAGCCAGTTTTTGACGAAAATGTTGGACAGCACATAGGTGATTGCCCACAGGATCAGCAGCAGTGCCGCCGACCTCCCCACATTCGTCGACTGGAAGAAATTCAGATAGGCCTCGACCTGGAACACCATGAGCGTGTCGCCCGGCCCGCCCTGGGTCATGGCGTAGATGATATCGAACTGCTGGATGGAATCGAGCAGGCGGAACAGGGCGGCCGTGAGGATATAAGGCATCAGCATCGGCAGCGTGATCCGCCAGAACTGTTCCAGTTGCGGCACCCCGTCGAGAGCTGCCGCTTCAAACGGCTGGGTCGGCAAGGATCGCAATCCGGCAAGCAGCAGGATCATCATGAAGGGCGTGTAGACCCATATGTCGACCAGAATAACCGTGAACAGCGCCGTATCCGGCGATGAGCCCCAGCGGAAATCGTCAAAGCCGATCACCTGCATGAAGTAGCTCAGGATGCCGAAGTTTGGATTGGTCATCAGCTTGAACATCAGGGCCGCGAGCGCCGGCGCGGTCATGAGCGGCAGGAGCAGCATGATGGAGATGAAGTTGTTGACGGTGCTTCGTTTCTTCAAAAGCAGGGCAATCGCCAGACCGAGAAGAAGTTCCAGAACAACGGTGGAGCCCGCGTAGACCAGCGACACTTTCAGCGTGTTCCAGAAATCAGAGTCGGTCAGAAACTTGACGTAGTTCTCACCCCAGTTCATGCCCCTGTTCCAGGGCTGGGACATCCGGTAGCGCTGCAGCGAATAGTAGATCGCCGTCACGAACGGAACAAGGATCCCGATGCACACAAGGAGCGCTGGAAGGCTCAGCACATAGGGAAGTGCCCTGGGCGAAATCAGCTGACGCCGCCGGGTCGTCAAGGTGTCGGTCATGGAAACACCGGGCCTGGATTGTCTTCGTTTGCTGGCTCAGGACGGCATGTGCGGCGTTGGGAACCGCACATGCCGCAGGCTGCGGCCTATCTCAATCCCGCTTCGGTGAGCTGGGAGTTCATGCTCTCTGCGAGCTGATCTAGGCCTTCATCGACCGGAACCTCATTGGCAACCATGCGCTGCAGGGTGGCTGCCCACTCGGTGGTCAGGTCGAAGAACAGCGGCTGCGCCGTGAACTTGATCGACGCGCCGGGTGCGGACACATCGTGCATTTCCACGTATCCCGGATAGTTCTTGTTCAGCCGCTCGCGGAAGACGTCGCTGTCCCAGACAGACTTGCGGACGGGGTTGACGAAGTCCATTTCCGTTGCGCCGAACAGTCCGTGCTCCGGTCCGGACGCCCACTGCATGAAGTACCATGTCGCGTCGAGGTCCTTGGAGAACTTCGACATCGCCAAAGACCAGATCCAGATATTGGGTGTCGGGGCCGACGCTGCCGGGTTCGCCGCGAAAGGAGCGAAGGCCAGCTGTCCTGCCATCGCGTTTTCGCCGCCATTCATGAAGTAGCCGAGAATGTCCGCATCGAAGATCATCGCCGACTTGCCGGCGCCGAGATCGGTTCCGACCTGGTACCAGGTATGGGTCGACCAGTCGCTCGCGCCGCTTTCCTGGATCATCTTGACCCACTTTGCGTGGAATTCCTTCGAGCCGGCCGTGTTCATGGCAGCGCTGAGTTTGCCGCCATCGTTGGTCAGGTCAGCCTCGCCGAAATTGGCATAGGCAGACAGGAAGCCCGGGTGAATGGTCGCCCAGGAGCGCGATCCGCGCACGCCGACGCCGTAGACGCCGTCATTGCCGGCCTGTACGGCCGCCGCCGCCTCCAGCATCTCGTCGAGGTTGGTCGGTACCTTGACACCGGCCTTCTCGAACATGGCCGCATTGAACGTGAGGTTGTTCTGCTCATACCCCCAGGGAATACACCACTGCTTGGCATCGGCAGAGCCGAGTTCGCCGCCGGGCACCCCGTTCCAGGCGCAGGACTTGCGCACGCCTTCCAGCATGTCGTCCCAATTGTAGTTGGGATTGGTTTTCGAGGCGTCGCCCAGCCACTCGTTGTGATCGACGATCCAGCCCGCGGGACCATAAGTCCAGGTCATGTAGGCGCCGGTCATGAACGCGTCGTACTCGCTTGAGCGCGACGACAGGGCGGCCGTGACCTTGTCGAAGTATACGTCTTCCGGGAAGATATCGTAGGAGACATCCATGCCGGTCAGGTCCTTGAAGGCCGGCAGGTTCGCGATCATTGCATCCGTGTACGGGTGCTTGTTCAAGAGCAGCTTGACGCTCTTGCCCTTGTGCTTTTGCCAGTCGAAGTCGGCAGCAAGCGCGCTGGTCGCCATCATGTTGTAGAGCGTGCCCGCAGAGGCTGCGGTCATGCCAAGTCCGCCGAGACGTCGAATTAGAGCTCTGCGATCCATTTCACCGCGCAGGAACGCTCCTATGGCATCTTTTTCCTTTTCGTACATCTGTATTTCCTCCCTAGTGAATTCAGGCTCGTCGCGTCATTGGTGATCTTCTACAAGCGCCTTTGCAGTTACCTCGTCAGTCAACAGACCGGTCAGATGACCGTTCTTGAGTGCAGCTGTGATCGCTTTGACCTTGTTTGCTCCTCCGGCAATCGCGGTCACTTCGCGTCCCTTCAGGCTTTCGATCGGCGGCGCCATGACCCGTTGGTCGAACTCCGTTTCGATCGGCTGCCCGTCAATGTCGAAGAACTGGCCGAGCAGTTCCGCGACAGCTCCGCTTTCGCGAAGTTCCCTCGCCCTGTTGGGGTCGTCGATCGCCGTTTCGATGATGCTTCCAGAATCCGGGTCGAGACTTCCCACGCCAAGCACCACGAGCGAGGCCTCGTCGATCAGGGACATCGTGTCGGCGATGCCGAACTGCTTCATCATCACGGCCTTGTCCTCCGCCGTGTTGGCATAAAGCGGTGCCGGCAACAGGTGGGCCTCCGCGCCCGTTTTCTGGGCCAGGCGATAAATGACGTCATAGGGGTTGGCGGCAAACGAGCGGGTGAGACCGCCGAGCACCGACACGAACTGCTTTCCGACAACCGGATCGCGGCCCATGGCATTGACCGAGGCCGTCAGGGTCCGGCCATTGCCGAGTCCGATCGTCTTGTGCCGGCTGCCGCCTGACACCTCCATCAGATATTGCGCGCCCACGGTCGCAAGCGACCGGAGCGGCATCGGACCGCTTTCGGGAATTTCCATCGCGACCCGGCAGAACTTCAGCCCGAAGCGCTCCATCAGCTGACGCTCCAGCATCACGCACTCGGTTGCCTCGACATCGACGAAAATCTGCACCAGCCCGTCGG
Organism: Pseudomonadota bacterium; assembly: GCA_039818365.1. GTDB lineage: Bacteria > Pseudomonadota > Alphaproteobacteria > Rhizobiales > Stappiaceae > Roseibium. Next base: position 3,960 of record JBCBUA010000014.1, on the reverse strand, counting down.
CCTGCGCGCGCGCGATCAGCCGGTGTGCGCGCGTGTTCGTGACATTCAGATGGCGGGCGACCTCACCTTGTGTGAGCCCGCCAACGAAATGCAGCCACGCTGCACGTGCCGCGACATCCGGATTGGTTTTTGCGTCGATCGCCATTCCACCACTCGAAGACTGCAAAAAAATGCGTTGGTGAAAAATATTGCAGAATGAGCGTGATGGGTCAAGCGTTCAAAAAGACCGGCCTCGACTGAGACCTGCGGAAACAGGTCTTTGCCCGCAGTTCAAAGATGCAGGTGCACGAAACCGCACTTACGGCATCAATGACTTGCGCTGAGCTGCAGGTCTTGGCTGTTTTTCAGGAAGTTGTCGGGTGTTTGTTGCGCGTATCAGCGTCGACGACGCGCCACACTTTCCGAAAAGGTGAATCGATCGCCCATGGCATCATTGCCGGTCGGCTACTTGAACTCGGCGACAGAGACACCGGCTTCTGACAGCATTTGCCGGGAGACCTGGAAGCTGTAGTCAAGGGCGCCATCCGCGTCCGGTATCGGCGGTGCAACGATTTTCAAGATACCGGATTGAATGATGGCACGCCCGCAATCCGCGCAGGGAAACCGGTTGACATAGAGCGTGCACCCTTGAAGCTGCACCCCGGCACGCGCGGCGTTGTAGATCGCGTTCCGTTCGGCGTGCTCGAACCAATGGAATTTCTCACCGCTTGGCCGGTCGAACCTTGCCGGGTCGGTTGAAGACACGCCCCGTGCCAACCCGTTATACCCCGTCGACCTGATCTCGTGCCCTTCGGGTGAGACGATGACGCAGCCAACCTGGAAATCGCGATCCTCGGACCACAGCGAAATATGATCGCAGAGCGCCATGAAACGGTGTGTCCAGGTGTCTTCGTCTGCCATTGTCTCAGTCCCTTGCAAGGCTCCGTTTCAGGGCCGCGCCGGCGTCTTCGGAAAGTGTCAGGAAGGGCGGCAGCACACGCCGCCATTCGGTGTTGTCCGATCTTTCTCCGACCAGATACTTGATGCCCGGGATCAGCGCCGGTCCTGCCAGAAGCGCCCGCTGCCGTGCGACTTCCTCGCAAGCCGCCTGCGGTGGCGTTCCGCGATTGGACCAGATCTCGCCGGCCAGCGATGCCGTATGGTTCAAAGTGGCGGAAATACATCCGGCAAAACCGTCTTTGACGGCGGATTGCAGCGCGGTTTCCGAACTTGGAAAAACACTGAGTGACGGAGACGCGGCAACAATCGATCTGCAGTAGTCGAGATCGCCGGACGAATCCTTGATCCCGGCAAACCGGTCAGGGGCAATCGAGGCCAGGTCGGCGATGACCTCGACCGGGATCGTGATCCCGGTCATCTGAGGGAAGTTGTAGAAATAGATCTTGATGGCGCGCGCGCCCAGGGCATCGTGCAGCGCCAGATACCAGCTTTTCAGGCCGGAAGGTGTCGCCGGCTTGTAGTAATAGGGCGGCAGAACCAGTGCGACCTGATAGCCAAGGTCATCGGCATGTTCGCTCAGCGCAATCGTTTCCTTTAGCGACGGCGTCCCCGTTCCGACCATCAGCTTCGCCTTGGGAAAAGACGTCGCTGCCCACGCCATCACGTCGCGCCTTGCAGAGACATCAAACGAATTGGCCTCGCCGGTTGATCCCAGGACATTTATCCCGTCACATCCGTTTTTCAGAACCCAGTCGCAATGCTCCAGGAACAGATCCTTGACGGGAGAGTATGACCGGTCGACCGGGGTTGGAACGGCTGCAATAACGCCTTGCATCAACGGGCGCCCTTTCTGAGATATCGTTCGGCCAGCTTCGTCAGGCCAGGTGGGTCCTTGAGCGGTTCGTCACCTTTCGACCACCCGCCCGGTTCCAGAAGGGTATCGCCATCATCACGAAACGCTGCATCGTTTATGGCAAGGAAGGCGTGCTGCGCTTCCTCGACCTCGTCGGCATACCGTATCGCATCGACGGGACAAATACTTTCGCACATGCCGCACTCGATACACTCGGTCGGGTGGATGTAGAACATCCGCTCGCCCTCATAGATACAATCGACCGGACACACCGTTGTGCATATGCCGTCCTTGACGTCAATACAGGTGCTGGTAATGACGAGGGTCATCGGATCAACGGCCCTTCCAGACAGGCGCTCTCTTTTCCCGGAAAGCGGCAACACCCTCGTCGGCATCATCAGAGCGAAGCGCCGCGTCCAGTTCGGCCGTCGGGTACTGAAACGCCTCCTGCACCGGCATGTGCGCCGTCTGGCGGGAGATCGCCTTGATGGCCCGCAGGCTGAGCGGGGCGCAGCTCAGAAGGTCTGCCACCCAGCGATCGGTCTCTTCGTCCAGCCTTTCCGGCGGCACGATCGCGTTGACCAGACCGTAGCGCTCCATCTCTGCAGCGGCGAGCAGCCGCCCGGTCATCATCATGCCCATGGCAATGTTGCGCGGGATCAGGCGGGAGAGCAGCACCATGCCGCCGTCGAGCGGCACCCGCCCGACCTTCGCCTCCGGCAACCCGAAGCGCGCTGTCTCCGCGGCCAGAACGATGTCGCAGCCCAGAACCATTTCCAGGCCGCCGCCGAGCGCCAGGCCGTTGACGCGCGCGATCACCGGGGTCGACATCTGCCGCAGCGCAATCCCCTGGAAGCCGGATGCAGTGATGTTTTTCCAGTAGTCCACACCGGACCGGCCGCTGTCTTCCTTCAGATCCGCGCCTGCGCAAAAGGCTTTTGACCCCGCACCCGTGAGCACGGCACATCTGATATCCGGGTTCGCCTCGACGTCCTGCCAGATCTCGGCAAGACGCGAGTGCGCCGCTGCGTCGACAGCGTTCAGGCGTTCGGGCCTGTTGATGGTTACACGCGCGACGTGGCCGGAAACCTCGTAGTCGACACTCATTCAGCCGCCTCGGTGTTCAACAGCAGGGCCAGTTCCTGCAACACTTCTTCGGTGTGTTCACCCAGCTTCGGCGGCACGCGTTGGACGACAAGCGGCGCATCGCTGAGATGAACTGGCGATCCGGCAAGGGTAATCTCGCCTAGGATCGGATGGTCGATGGTTTGAAGCATGCCGTTGACCCTTGTCTGCGGATCGGCCAGCGCATCGCCGAGCGACCTGACCGGCGCGCACAAAAGGTCCTGCGCCTCCAACCGCTCCAGCCAGTATGCGGACGTGTTCTTCGAAATCGCGTCCCGGAAACGTTGCTGCAGGAACGGCTTGTGCTTGCGTTGAACGTCCAGCGTCGGATAGTCGGGCGACAGGTCCTCGATCTCCAGCGCGTTGCAGATATCCTGCAGGGGGTTCGCCTTGAACGCACCAACGATCACGATGGCGCCGTCCGTGGTATCGAAGACACCGGTCAGGGGCATGGCGGCCCAGTTCAGCACTTCCCTGTGCTTCGACCATTGCGCCGCTTCCTGCATCTGCATCGCGATCATGCTGTCATAGAGCGAGACTTCGACTTTCTGGCCGCGGCCCGTCTTGTCGCGCATCAGGAGAGCTGCCAGCACGCCCTGCACCAGGTGCATCCCGGCCGAATAGTCGCAGAGTGTCGTTGGATAGATCGACTTGGGAATGGAGGGATCCTGGGTCTTCTCCATGACGCCGGTCATCGCCTGGGCCAGAACATCCTGCCCGCCCTTGTGGGCATAGGGGCCGGACGAACCGAAACCGGTGCCGGAGGCGCAGATGATCCTCGGGTTGATTTTCGAAAGCGCGTCGTAACCGAAGCCCAGCCTGTCCATGACCCCCGCCCGGAAATTGTCGACGACAATGTCGGCCGTCTTGACCAGGTCCAGCACCTGCTGGCGTCCCGTCTCGGACTTGGTGTCGATCTCGATCGACCGCTTGTTGCGGTTCAGGGAGGCAAAGACAGCATTGTTCAGCGCTTCTTCCGTACGCTCCCCGTAGAACCCGCGGCTCAGATCGCCGGCACCCGGGCGTTCGATCTTGATGACATC
>JBCBUA010000013.1:25053-40393 GCA_039818365.1 Pseudomonadota bacterium | reverse complement strand
TTCGGTGTCGAAGCCTACTGGCGGCGCCGGAACCTGTTTGGCCGAGGGGAATTGCTTTCGGTGGAAGGTTCCGTTGGGCGCATCGGAACGGAAAGTCTTGCAAACCAGGAATACTCGGCGCGAATCGCGTTTGAAAAACCCGGCGTCTTCGGCCCACTCACAAGTTTCTCCACCAGCCTTGAAGCGCGGCAGGAGAACCCGGACGCCTACAAGAGCCGAACCGCCACCTTCAACGCATTTCTCAATCGCGAGTTTTCAGACACCCTCAAGGGCCGAGCGGGCGCGGAAGTTTTCTTTGCCGACGAGGAAGACGCGTTCGGCGAAAACGAATATCTGCTGGTCGGGCTGCCTGCGGACCTCACATTCGACAACAGGGACGACAAGCTGAACCCTTCCAAGGGCGTGTTCGCGTCCGTGTTTGCCGAACCGGCCTACGATACGCTCAATTCCAATGCCATGGGCTTCGTGAGAGGCACGGTTTCCAGCTACTACGCGCTGGACAAGGCAAAGCGTTTCATTCTGGCCGGCAAGGTCTCGCTTGGCTCCATCTTTGCCCCCTCGATCGAATCGGTTCCGGCAAGCCGGCGTTTCATTGCGGGCGGTGGCGGTTCCATTCGCGGTTACGCCTATCGCAATGTTGGCCCGAGAGTGAATGGCGACGTTGTCGGCGGACGCTCCTTGGTAGAACTGTCAGGTGAAGTCCGGGTCCGGGTGACGGAAACCATCGGTGTTGTCGGATTTGTCGACGCCGGAAATGCGTATGAAGACAGTGTTCCCGATTTTTCAGAGGAATTGAAGGTGGGCGTGGGTGCCGGTTTGCGATACTTTACCCCCATAGGCCCGCTTCGTGTTGATGCCGCGATTCCGCTCGACCCCGGCAAGGATGATCCGGATTTTGCGCTGTATGTGGGCTTGAGCCAGGCCTTCTAGGGCCCTGACACCGTGACCACACGTTCGGCGACATTGCAGACTGGCCTCGTGCTGCCGAACCCGCGAAACCCATGAACCCCAGTTGATCAGCCGTATAGAACCGGACAGCAGACACCCCTGATCCACATGCGTTTTTTGAACCTGACTCTCCGAATATTCGGTTTTCTCATCGCACTCGTCGTGGCGATCCCCCTACTCTTGATCGCGATCCTTCAGGTTCCGTCCGGACGCAGTCTCGTCTCCAATGTTGTCAGCTCGATCGCTTCAAGAGAAACACAGACGATCAGGATCGAGGGGCTTTACCTCAGCTTCGGCTTGAACGCTGCAGTAGAGGGGATAACGCTCTCCGATCCGGAGGGTGTCTGGTTTGAGGCGGAGCAAATCGGGCTTGCCTGGCACCCGCTGCAGCTCCTTTCAGGAACACTGGATGTTGCCGCGCTTACGGCAGACAGGATGGATCTCAACCGTCTGCCCGTTTCGGAGCCGGCACCGTCCTCCGAAGGCGAGAGCGAGGCCGGCGAACAGTCCGGAGGCCTTGCCCTGCCGCTCGATGTCTCGGTAAGCGAGTTGGCGCTTCGCGAGATCAATATCGGTTCACCCGTGATCGGCGAGCCGGTTTCGGTTTCCGTCGCCGGGTCCGGCGCGTTTGTGCGCGATCCGGCCCTCGTCTCAGGCAAGCTCGACGTCCAGAGGGTGGACGGGATTGATGCCAAGCTGAATGCCAGCGCCGAATTCGAACCTTCTGCCGAGACGCTTGCCTTCGATCTGGTACTGTCGGAGCCAAGAGGCGGAATGGCAGCGCGCCTTCTTGACGTTCCCGACCTCCCGGCGATCCGGCTGGACCTCAAAGGAAGCGGTCCGCTGACGGACTGGGCCGCCAATCTCGGGATCGCGCTTGACGGCAGAACGACGGTTACAGGATCCGCCAACCTGGAGGAAAGCCAGACGGAACGTGTCCTGACTTTCGATCTGGATGGAGATCTTGAGCCGCTCGCACCGCCACAGGCAAAGGCCTTTCTGGCCGGCACGACCAACGCGGCAGGCAGCGCACGCTTCACGCCGGAGTTTGCGCCCGTTGCGGCTGATATCAAACTCAATACCCAAACCGTCGTGCTAGACGCAACGGCAAGTCTTGCCGGAGAAAAGATCAGCGCCGCTGCAAAGATGTCAGTCAATGCGGGTGAGAACGCCCTGATAGCCCTCGATCTCGGTGACCGGCGGATCGTTTTCGGCCCTGTCGACGCGACCGTTTCGGTGGATGGCAACCAGTCCGCGGCAGACTGGTCCGCAAAGATCGGCATGGGGTCCTTCCAGACGAGCGAAGCCAGGACAGGTGCGATCCAACTTGACGCCAGTGGAGCGGGTGCCAACCTTCAGGCCGATGTCCTGACCTCACCCTTCGACCTGCAGATCTCGATTGCCGATCTTGAGGGCCTGACGAGCGAGACCGAACCGCTCACAGGCGGGGTGTCGCTCAAGGCATCGGGAACGGCAAACGGAAGCGCGCAGGAAGCCCGGATATCCGATCTTGCCTTCACCTCGTCAGCCGCCGCCCTTACCCTTACCGACACACTGCTTTCACCTGCTACTGTGTCCGGCCAGGGGCGGCTTTCGCTCTCCAATCTCGGTCTCTTTTCGAAGCTGGCGCAGCGTGACCTCGGCGGAAGTGTCTCCGCCGCGTTCACGGCAGACCTTGATCCGGTAGACATCTCCGGCGAGGCGACTGCGGCGGTCACGACGCGTGACGTGATCACGGGTATCGCGCAGGTGGACGCGCTGATGAGCGGTTCGACCCAACTCGATGCCGTCTTCGCTCTCGCGGGTGCGGACGATGTCACGGTGGAAAGCCTTTCAATCAAGAATAACGCCATCACGGTTGCCGGAAACGCGCATTACGAAACGTCAGAGTTGGCGTCGAATGTTTCGGTCGATCTTTCCGACCTGAGCAAGCTCGACACGCAACTTGCCGGTGCCGCAAAGCTATCCGCCAAGACCTCGGGACCGCTCGACGCGCTGAATGTCGAACTGGATGCATCGTCTGAACAGATACTGCTCGCCGGGACGCCGCTGGACGCGCTTGAGTTTTCCGCGACCGCCATCGCGGACATGGCCGCGCCAAGCGCCAAGGTGACATCCTCGGCCAGTCTGAAGGGCCAGCCGATTGCCGTCGATATAGAGCTCAAGAGCGAAAATGGCGGTGCAGATATCAGCCCTCTCTCGGTCAAGCTCGCCGGGAACACGGTGACCGGCGCTCTCGCGGTTGCCGACCTGGAAAAACCGGTTGAAACACTGAAGGGCGATCTTGAGATCGATGCCCCCGATCTTGCGTCACTGTCTCCCCTTATCCTGACCGAAATCGGCGGGCAGCTGAAGGGGAGCGTGCTGGCGGATCCCGACGCCAAAAAACTCGCCATCGATCTGACCGGCTCCAGCATCGATGTGCCCGCACTCAGTATCGGCAGCGTCAAGATAAAGGCGGATATTGCGGCCCCCTACTCTCCGCAAACGGCGACCGCGGATGTGGAGCTTTCCGACCTGATCACCGACGCAACACCGGTTCACGCGGTCAAGCTGCTGGCCAAGCCCGAGGGAGACGGGACGTCAGTCAATGCGAACGTCAAGATTGATCAGGGCAGCGATGATGGGCTTTCCCTGGCCGCCCGGATCTCCCAACCGGCATCCGACAGCTACGTTGTCGATCTTTCCGAATTGTCGATGCGTTACCAGGGACTCGCGAGCCAGTTGCTGGAAGCAACCAGGATCTCCTATTCCGGCGGAAACGCCGATATCCAGCCGCTGAAGCTCAAGCTCGGCGACGGGTCGCTGGCCGTGTCTGGAACTGCGGGACAGTCGCTCGATATGTCTGCTGACCTGAATGCCGTGCCGCTCAGTCTCGCCAACGCCTTTGTGCCGTCGCTCGGGCTGGGCGGAACGCTCTCCGGTTCGGTCAAGGCTCAGGGCAGCTCTTCCTCGCCCGAAGCGAACTGGTCGATCACGGGTGCCGGTCTCACGGCGACCGAGCTCAAGAACAACGGGCTCTCCGCGCTTGCTCTGAAGACGACAGGCACCCTGAAGGACAACCAGGTTTCCCAGGAAACAACGATCAGCGACCCGAACGGCCTTTCCTTTTCCGCGTCCGGGACCGTTGGACTTTCGCAGCCCAACGCACTTGCAATCACGCTCGACGGAACGGTCCCGATCAACGCGCTGAAGCGTCCATTGCTCGAAGCCGGAATCCGGGGCGACGGTGCGGTGTCCCTGAAGGGCAATGTCGGCGGCTCCGCCACCGCACCGACTTACCAGATCACAGCAACGCCCTCGGGCCTGAAGGTCACCAGCCTGTCAACGGGTCTGACGGTGCAGAACATTTCCGGCACGGCAACGGTCACACAGTCGCAGGCGTCGTTGAATTCGATCACGGGTGAACTTGCCACGGGCGGTTCGCTGTCTGCGTCCGGCACCGTTGGGATGAACGACGGTTTCCCCGCCGACCTTGCGCTCAAGCTCAATCGGGGCCGGTATGTCGATCCGGGCCTGGTAACAGCTGAAGTGGACGCCGACATCAAGATCACGGGACCGCTCGCCGCTGCTTCGAACTCTGCGCTGATCGGCGGGACGATCACCATCAACAAGGCCGATATCTCGATCCCCGAATATCTTCCGGGCGCCATTCCACCCGTCGAGGTGAAACACGTGAATGCCTCCCAGGCGATCCGGCAACAGGTTGCCGATCTTGGCGGCGAACCCAAACAGTCGCAGGCCGAGCAGAAGTCGGTGCCCCCGCGCCTCGACATTTTGCTGAACGCTCCGGGCCGGATCTTCATCAGGGGACGCGGGCTCGATGCAGAACTGCAGGGTAATCTCAAGGTGGTCGGTACGACGGCGGACCCGCAGGCCATCGGCGCTTTCTCGCTGAAGCGCGGGCAACTCGATATCCTGACGCGCCGCCTCACCTTCCAGCGCGGCAGCGCCACCTTCGACGGCTCGCTGACACCGTTGATCGATTTTGCTGCAACGACAACGGTCAATGACACGACCATCACGGTTACCGTCAGCGGCCAGGCGGACGATCCGGAAATCGCCTTCTCGTCCTCGCCGGAACTTCCCCAGGACGAAGTCCTGGCCCTGCTTTTGTTCGGGAAAAGTGTCGGCAACCTTTCCGCGACACAGATCGCAAGCCTGGCGGCCGCAATCGCGACGTTGACGGGTGGCAGTGACAGCGGTCCGCTCGCGACGCTCAGAAAATCGCTCGGCCTCGACGCCATCGACATCAACACCGACGGTGAGGACGGACCGTCCGTTGCGGTCGGGAAATACATCAACGACAATATCTATCTCGGCGTCGAACAGGGAACCGGTTCCGGATCCAGCCGGGTCAAGGTCGACATCGATCTGGATCGCGGTCTGAAGGTACGCGGGGAAGTGGGCGCGGACGGAGAATCCAAGGCCGGTATTTTCTTCGAACGGGAATACTGAGCGCTCGTCCAAAACCGTCAATTTTGACGAGCGATTTGCTCAATCCCGCCGCAGTCCGCTCTCAATGCGACAAATCGCCGTGCGGCTGTTGCACTGCACAGGCGGATCATGCAAGTGTGCGCGCCATGACCCATCATTTCAGAAAAAATGTTCCGTTCCTGCCGGACGAAACCGTTCATTTGGTGACGGATCGAACCGGTCGCGACGGGAGTTCAGTCATGTCGACACGAAGCAGCGAATACACTCTTGGCGAGCGTATCTGCAAGGCGCGCGACGCCTCCGGGCTGTCGACGGCTCAGCTTGCCCGCCGCCTCGGGATCAAGACCTCGACGATGCAGAGCTGGGAAAGCGATCGCTCCGAACCGCGCTCCAACAAACTGGTCCTTCTGGCAGGTGTTCTGAATGTCAGCCCGACATGGCTTCTCGTCGGGCGCGGATCTCCCCCGTTTGCGGAAGACAACGACAGCACGGACCTCGACAGCATGAAGGTTGCGCTTGACCGCGTGCAGAAACAGGCCCAGGCGCTTGCCGATGAAATCGCAGCGCTGCAGGAACGCATCAGCGGTTCCTGAACACGTCTTTCGGGCCCCTCAGGGCCCGTTCACCTTCCACATGATGTAGCCGCCCGCCACGCCCGTTCAGGCGCAGTTGCCGATTTTTCGATTTGGCAACCCTTGCGTCAGTCTCATTTTCACGTGTGGCCTGAAAAGCGCTTGCCAGACGGCTGAAAGGCGCTCTATCTCTTGGAAAACCGGTTCGGCTGGCCTCCTGGCCGCCCTTCTCCGCACAAAAATTCGGGAGTGACCCATGTCCTTGAACACCGCTCTAATCAAGCAGAACGTCTATATCAACGGTGAATGGGTTGATGCGGACAGCGGCCAGACCATTGCCGTCGCCAATCCGGCAACGGGCGAGAGCATCGGAACGATCCCTTATTGCGGACGCGGCGAGACGGCACGCGCCATTGCTGCCGCAAAGGCGGCCTTCCCCGCGTGGAAAGCGCTCACGGCAGATGCGCGTGCGGACTACATGCACAAACTGTGCGACGCCATCATGGAGCAGGTCGACGACCTGGCGGTGCTCCTGACCACCGAAATGGGCAAACCGCTCGCCGAGGCCAAGGGTGAAATCACGCTCGGGGTCAAGTACATCCGTTTCTTTGCCGAAGAAGGAAAACGCATCTACGGCGACACGATCCCTTCGCCGTGGGCGGACCGGCGTATCCTGGTGACAAAGGAACCGGTCGGTGTGGTCGCATCCATCACGCCCTGGAATTTCCCGAACTCGATGATCGCCAGGAAACTCGGCGCGGCTCTCGCCTCCGGCTGCACCATGGTAATGAAACCGGCAGAATTCACACCCTATTCCGCTCTGATCTACGGCATCATGGCCGACAAGGCCGGACTTCCAGCCGGTGTCGTCAACATCGTGACAGGCGATGCGCCGGCGATCGGCGAAGAGATGTGCGAGAACCCGGCCGTGCGCAAGATCACGTTCACAGGGTCGACCCGGGTCGGAAAGCTGCTGGCTGCGAATGCGGGCAAGAACATGAAAAAGATCTCGATGGAGCTCGGCGGCAACGCGCCGTTCATCGTGTTCGACGATGCCGATCTGGACCGGGCCATCAGCGGTGCCATCGCCAGCAAGTTCCGCAATTCCGGTCAGACCTGTGTCTGTGCCAACCGGATCTACGTACAGGCCGGTGTCTACGACGCCTTTGCTGAAAAACTGAAGGCCGCCATGTCCGAGCAGCTCAAGGTCGGCAACGGTCTTGAGGCGGGGGTCACACAAGGCCCGCTGATCAACGAGGCGGCCGTCGACAAGGTCGCGGCCCATGTGCAGGATGCCCTGAGCAAGGGCGGCGAGCTTGTATCCGGCGGCAACCGGCCCGAGGGAGACGGCACCTTCTTTGAGCCGACGCTCATCCTTGGCGCCACCCCAGATATGAAAGTCGCGCACGAAGAGACATTCGGTCCGCTTGCGGCCCTGTTCCGCTTCGAGACCGAGGCGGATGCCATCCAGTTGGCCAACGACACGGAATACGGCCTCGCCTGCTATTTCTATTCGCAGGACCTCGGTCGGTGCTTCCGCGTGATGGAAGCGCTCGAATACGGTCTGGTCGGGGTCAACGAAGGCGTGATCACGACCGAGGTCGCTCCCTTCGGCGGTTTCAAGGAAAGCGGCGTCGGCAACGAAGGCTCGAAATACGGCCTCGACGACTATCTGAACGTGAAATACAACTGCGTCGGCGGGCTCGGCCTCTAAGCAAACGCTTGAGGCCTCGTCTACGAAGCTTCACCTGAGCGGCAACGGTGAAAACCTGATTGTCTTCACGACGTCAGGTTCTGCGTGTCACGCGCACCCCGAAGAGCGGAACAAGGAACATCAGGAGTGCGAGCGCCAGAAAAGCTGTCTGCAGGCTGGTGGCGTTCGCGATGAAGCCTATGGCAGCCGGTCCGAGCAGGATGCCGCCATAGCCCGTGGTTGCGACGGCCGCGACCGCCTGCCCGCTCGGCATGTCGGTCTGGGTTCCGGCGAGGCTGAACAGGACCGGCACGATGTTGGATGCCCCTAGCCCGATCGCCACGAAGCCGATCGCGGAAATCGCGACATGGGGCGACAGCGTAACGAGCAGTATTCCGGCAATTGTCACGCCTCCGCCCCAGATGAGGCATCGGCGGCTCCCGACTGCCGCGACGAACCTGTCTCCGAATATTCGGCCCAATGTCATGGCGACCGAAAACAGCATGTAACCGAACCCGCCCAAGGCGATACCGACAAGTCCCTGTTCGGTCACAAGCAACGCCCCCCAGTCCAGGATTGCGCCTTCGACAAGAAATGTGGTCGCCGTGAGCAAGGCGATAACGAGAACTACCCCTCTGGGGACGACGAAGGCGTTGGCCTCCGATGCCGGTTCCGCCTTCAACAACATCGGCCAGGACACCAGGATGGCGCCAAGCGCCAGCGCGGCGCACGCGCCGGCGGTGATGCCGGGCGTCACACCGGAAGACAGCAGCACCGTGGCCCCGCCAGCGCCGGCGAAGCCACCGATGCTGAAAAGCGCGTGAAAGCCGGACATGAGCGGTTTTGCCGACCCGCGTTCCACCTCGACGGCATGCGAATTCATGCCGACTTCCAGCATGCCGAGAAAGATCCCGATCAGGACAACAAGAACGCCCATTGCCCACAGCGAACCGATGAAACCGACACCGGGAAACAAAAGCGCCAGGCCCAGGCCGCCGGCAACCGTTACCTTGCGCGTTCCAAACTGCGTGCAGGCAATTCCGGCAAGCGGCATGGCGACAACCGAGCCGGCACCAAGACCGAGGAGCAGAAGACCGAGACCGGCGTCGTCCAGGCCCAGTCTCTGCTTCACGTAGGGAATCAGCGGCGACCAGCATCCGAGCACAAACCCGGCAGCGAAAAACGCAAGACGGGTGGCGAGCCTGGTTTCGCTCCGATCAGGCGACAGGCCGACTGCTCCCGCACTCATCGCACACCCATGCGTCTTGCGGAGGGCGGCCCTGCCACGACCACCTGGTTGGCGTCCGTCTCCCATTCGAGCCGCTGCTCTTCGCCGGTCTCTGCTTCGAGGACCAGACAGTCGATCCGGTCGAAGGGAAGGATCCTGTGCGGCAATTGGGTGCCGAGTTTTTCAGTTGTTGCGAGGATGGCAACGCGCCGGCTGTTGTGAACGGCTGCCCGCTTGACGTCCGCATCCGCGGCATCATAGGCGCTGACACCGGTTCGGCGGCAAAGACCGCATGTGCCAAGAAAGGTCAGGTCAAACTGGAAACTCTCTATGGCCTTGATCGCCTGCGACCCGGTCATGCCGCCAACGTCGGCATTGACCGTGCCGCCGAGCGCAAAGACGTTCAGGCCTTTCCGTCCCATCAGCTTCGCAATCACGGGAACGGAGTTGCTTACGACCGTCAATTCAAGGTTCACCGGCAAATGATCCGCAAGGATGATATTCGTGCTGCCGACGTCCAGAAACAGGCAGTCCCGCGGGCCGATCAGGGAGATCGCTGCTTTTGCGAGCGCTTCCTTGCGCTCGACATCCTCCGTTGTGCGTACGGAAACCGGCTGCGCTGACGGCGCAATGGGCAGCGCGCCACCATAGACTTTCTCACACAGGCCCTCTGCGGCCAGTTTGCGCAAATCCCTGCGAATGGCGTCTTCGGAGACCGCGTAGTCGGCCGCAAGTTTCGCTGCTGAAACCGCTTCGCCGCGGGCAAGGGTCTCAAGGATCGCGGCCCGGCGCTGGTTGGGCAAATGTGAAATATTGGACATAACCGTGCATTACCATGCACTATCGCGCTCTAACAAGAAAAATCGTGCAACGCGCTCCGGATTTCACTGTTGGCTACACGAGGCGCTTTCAAACAAGTTGATTTCAGGACGTGGAAAGGGCCGGATCAGGCGGCGACAACAAGACGTTCGGCATAAACCATTCCCTTCGACGGCCTGCGACCTGCTGTTACAGACCGAATTGCCACAGGTCGAAGACGTTGATCGAATGTCACCGTTCGCGGCGCGATGCCCGGCATCGTCCGCCGTCAAGCGAGACGATCGAACGGGCTCATTTCGTCAAAGCGGAGCAGCGGCGCGGTCTGATTTTTCAGGAAACGATCCTAGCCGGTCAACCGACTGGAGACAGCACCGCGCTTTCGACATCCCGGAAAACTTCGACGTGATCAATGTTCATCTGTTCGATGCCGTAGCGGACAGCGTTTTCGAACATCTGCCGATCATCGCCGTCGTAGAACATCTGCGTGATGAGGTTCGCGGCCTTGGCTTCCTTCACGAGATGTTCTTCAAGGGTGTCCTTGTCGAACTCAAGTATATGGGCATCCTGGGCGACGGCGCGTTCCACAGAGCCGACATGTGCAAACAGAAGCATGCGCTTCAGATCCGGGACCTTGGCGCGTGCTTCCGCGCGTATCGCCTGATCGAAGGAAAAGGTCCAGGCGTCATTGAGCATGCCGCGCGCTGCCAGCATGTCCCGGACTTCTCCGGGGTCACCTTCCTTGATTTCCACATAGGTCGCGATCCGGCCGCGGCAGGCATCCAGAAACGCGTCCAGACGCGGGATGCGCTCGCCGGAAAACTCCGGCGCGAACCACGACCCGGCATCAAGACGGTCCAGTTCGGCTGAGGAAAAGTCCGACAGACGCCCGGATCCGTTGGTCGTGCGGTCAAGCGTTTCGTCGTGCAGCACATAGAGCACGCCGTCCCGGGATGGCCTGACATCGAGTTCGACGACGTCCGCGCCGAGTTCAATGGCCTTTTCGAGCGAAGCGAATGTATTTTCGGGAGCGTGTCTGCATGCACCCCGATGGCACACGATCACTGCCTTGTTCACGTTACCTACTCCTTGTCGCCGTGCCGGACCGGCCGCCCCCCGAACTGCTTTCTCACCTCTTTGGGCAAGACTTTCAACACTAGCTGCCTGAATTTCTTGATGGATTGATGACAGGCCAACTTGTGCCGCTTTTTCATGAGCTTACAAACGCCACGTTTTCAGACCACAACCTAAAAATGCAAAATCCGCGAAGTACATGCGCCTGCGATTCGACCGTCATGCGTCCCGAATCAGGCCCCGTGCCTCTTGCGGCGACGTCCGGCAACGGTGCGACATATTGTTCAGTCACACCGAACGGTCAGTCAAATTGCACTGCAAAATTTCTTTCTTATCTTCCCGGTGCAGCGTTCATGTGCGAACGCTCTCCGACAAACGATATGAGGTTCCACCATGATCCGTCTTGCAGCATCCGCACTTGCCCTTTCCCTTCTGGCCGCGCCGGCACTTGCCGAACCGGTCGTCTATGATTTCGACAAGTCCCACGCCAATCTCTCATTCACCTATAACCACCTCGGCTATTCCACGACCGACGGCCGTTTCGGCGACTGGGACGGCACGCTGCTGATCGACAAGGACACGCCTGCCAACTCCTCCGTCGAGTTCACCATCAACATCGACAGCCTCGACACATTCTGGGCGGACCGCGACACGCACCTGAAAAGCCCCGACTTCTTCGATGCGGCGCAGTTCCCGCAAGCCACCTTCAAGAGCACCAAGGTTGAGCAGACCGGCGAAAACCAGCTGGACGTCACCGGCGATCTGACGCTGCGCGGCATCACCAAGCCGGTCACGTTGACGGTCGATGTTCTGGCACTGGGAGAGCACCCGATGGCGAAGAAACCGGCTGCCGGGTTCGCGGTGACCACCGTTTTGAAGCGTTCCGACTTCGGCATGGACAAATTTGTGCCCTATGTAGGTGACGAGGTCACCGTGACGTTCCATGCCGAAACGCTGGTTACGGAAGCCACGAACTGATCTGACAGACACGGAGACCGGTCAATCCGGTCTCCCAATTCCAGGAGCCCAACATGCTGCGCAATACTTCGACCGGTTACGGACGCGTTGCGATCGCCTTTCACTGGACGATGGCCCTGCTGATCGCCGGAATGCTTGCTTTCGGGCTCTACATGACGTCGCTTCCGCCGACCGATCCTGAGACATTTCAGCTCTATCAACTCCACAAGTCCGTCGGTTTCGTGGTGCTGGCGCTCGCCGTATTCAGGTTGCTCTGGCGGTTGGTCAACCCCACGCCAAAGCTGCCGGCCGGGATGCATCCGCTTGAAAAGACAGCGGCGCATTTAGGCCATGTCGGTCTTTATGCGCTCATCTTCGCCATGCCGATTACAGGCTGGTTCATGGTGTCCGCATCGCCCTGGGGTATCCCGACGGTCCTGTTCAACATCCTGCCGGTTCCGCATCTTCCGGTCCCCGAAGCGCTCGGCACCAAGGAACAGGCCGAAGGTTTCTTCAAGTTCCTGCATGAATATGGCGCATTTCTCCTGATCGCATTGATCGTTGTTCATGTCGCCGCCGCCCTCAAACACCACTTCATCGCCCGGGACGACACGCTCAAACGCATGGTGTCGACGGGACCGGCCAAGGCCAAGTCTTAACCTCTCACTTCAGGACTTTGTTTCATGATACTGAAAAATATCATTTTCTCTAGCATTGCGCTATCGATGGCTGGAGCCATTTCCGCAGCGCAGGCGGAGAGCTGGACAGTGGACGCGGCCAACAGCACGCTCGCCTTCGAAGTTGCACAGGGCAGTTCGCCGCTCAAGGGAACGTTCACGGCGTGGGACGCCAGCATCGACTTCGATGTGTCCGCTCCCGAAAATGCCGTGATCCTGGCAACCATCAACCCGGCCAGCGCCTCGACGGGCAATCCTCAGTTCGACACGACGCTGCCCGCAGCGGACTGGTTTGACGCCGCCGGTTTTCCGGTTGCCGAATTCAAGGCGGAAGGGGCTTCGCTCGTTGAAGGCAACAGCTACCGGGCCGATGGCACATTGACCATCAAGGGTGCGTCTCATCCCGTCAGCCTCGACTTCACGCTGGATATCAACGGCGATACGGCCAAGGCCACGGGAACGGCCAAACTCAACCGTCTCGACTACCAGCTCGGGGCCGGTGTCGGCGCAGACACGGTCGGTGATGTCGTCACCGTTACGCTCGACCTGACCGCAACACGCTGACCGATCCACTCACGTGCAACCAATTGTGCAGGCCGCGGGACTTGGCGTTCGCGGCCTTTTTGCCGTATGAGAACGGCACATGTTGTTCCAGCGCCGCCGGTGGATACCGAGCGTAGCCAGATCAGGAAAGACGCCTCATGAACGCTCCCGTCACACCGCCCGAGTATCATCACAGCGCACTCTTCCCGCAGGACGCGGACCAGACCCCGTACCGCAAGCTGACCTCCGATTACGTCAGCACCGCCGAATTCAACGGTGAGGAAGTGCTGATGGTCGATCCGGAAGGATTGCGCCTGCTTGCGGAGGAAGCCTTCAAGGACATCAATCACTATCTGCGTCCCGGCCACCTGGAACAACTGAAGAAGATCCTCGATGATCCCGAAGCAACGGAGAACGACAAGTTCGTCGCCTTTGATCTTCTGAAAAACGCCAACATCGCCTCCCACGGCGTGCTGCCCATGTGCCAGGACACCGGCACGGCGATCATCATGGGCAAGAAGGGCCGCAAGGTCTGGACCAAAGGCGGCGACGAAGCGGCGCTCGGCGAAGGCGCCCGCGACGCCTATTTCAAGAAAAACCTGCGCTATTCCCAGCTCGCCCCGATCTCCATGTTCGAAGAGAAGAACACCAAGAGCAACATGCCGGCGCAGATCGAGCTCTATGCCGAAGGGGAAGACGCCTACAAGTTCCTGTTCATGGCCAAGGGCGGCGGCTCGGCAAACAAGACGTTCCTGTTTCAGGGTACGCCATCGCTGCTCACCCATGACCGCATGATCGACTTCCTGAAGGAAAAGATCCTGACGCTCGGCACGGCTGCCTGCCCGCCCTATCACCTGGCGATCGTAATTGGCGGAACTTCAGCGGAAATGAACCTGAAGACGGCCAAGCTCGCCTCGGCCAGGTATCTGGACGGCCTGCCGAAGAACGGTTCGGAAAGCGGTCACGCGTTTCGCGACCTGGCCATGGAGGAAGAAATCCACAAACTCACGCAGGCGACCGGTGTCGGTGCCCAGTTCGGCGGCAAGTATTTCTGCCACGACGTCCGGGTCATCCGCCTGCCCCGTCACGGAGCCTCGCTGCCCATCGGTCTTGCGGTTTCCTGTTCGGCTGACCGCCAGGCCGTCGGCAAGATCACGAAGGACGGCATATTCCTCGAGCAATTGGAGATGCAGCCGGAGAAATACCTCCCGGAAGTGACCGATGATGCCTTGTCCGACAATGTCGTGAAGATCGATCTCACCCGGCCCATGCCGGAAATTCTGGCCGAACTCAGCCGGCATCCGATCAAGACACGGCTTTCCCTCACCGGCCCGCTGATCGTCGCGCGCGACCTGGCCCATTCGAAACTGCGCGACCGCCTGGAAAGTGGTGAACCGCTTCCGGACTATTTCAAGAACCACCCGATCTACTATGCAGGCCCGGCCAAAACGCCGGACGGCATGCCTTCCGGATCGTTCGGACCGACCACGGCCGGACGGATGGATGCCTATGTCGACCAGTTCGAGGCCGCCGGCGGGTCCATGGTGATGCTGGCAAAGGGCAACCGCTCAGCGCAGGTGCGCAGAGCCTGTCAGGCACATGGCGGCTTCTATCTCGGCTCGATCGGCGGCCCTGCCGCGCGGCTCGCCCAGGACTGCATCAAGAAGGTCGAGGTTGTTGAATTCGAAGAACTCGGCATGGAGGCCATCTGGAAAATCGAAGTCGAGGACTTCCCGGCCTTTATTGTCATAGATGACAAGGGCAACGACTTCTTCAAGGAACTGAATTTGAGCTGAAAAAATACGGCTCATGAAGAAAAAGGCAGCTCCGGCTGCCTTTTTCCGACAGGTTCTGTTGGTATTTGTTCAAAAAATTTTACCTGATCTTTATCCCATGACGGCACAAATGTGAGTGAAAACTCAACATCATAGATGTCTGCATGGTCAAATTCGCGCTTTACCTTCTGGTTCTTGTCATTTTTGCGTATGGCAGCAAGAAACTCGGTTTCCCCAAGGTCTACTTTCTGTTTCTGGTTGCGATCCTTGGAAGTGTCGCGGGGATGGTGCTTCTGCCGCTTTTCAAACCCGTGCTCGCTTCGCTCTGGTCGCTTTTGCCGCTGAAATCCAACCGGAAGCAGAATGCCGAACCGCAAGATATCAATGACGGCCGGTTTCAGCAGGTCCTCATCAAGGAGACCAGAAAGCTTCCCGAGGAGAAAGAAAAAGCAGAGGCCGAGGCTGAAACGACGCCGGAACGCAAGGACGTGCTGGAACTCAAGCGCGAGCACAAGACGGAACCGAAGCTCGATCTTGAAACCGACGATACGTTCGAAAGCCTGCGCAGCCGGTTTGCCCGTCCCGCGGTCTATGCCTTCCGTCCCTACCCGCCCCATCGA
>JBCBUA010000013.1:0-24954 GCA_039818365.1 Pseudomonadota bacterium | reverse complement strand
GCAGATCTTCCGTTGCATTTCCTTGCACAGATCGACCTTGCAGACCTGCCGTGGCGACCGGACGGCATTCCGAAGACGGGCATGCTGTTCTTCTTCGGCCGCTTTGACGGCAGTCTGTCCTGGTTCGAACCCGATGTTGCCAGTGCGAACGACATCCGTGTTCTGTATGACGCGGACTATGCCGGTGCACCGACCGCATTTCCCAAGAACCTGCCGTCGCTCAGGGACGGCAACTACCATTTCGACCTGCTGTTCGGCCTGCCGGGCGACGAGAAGTCGCGTATCTTCCCCGAGTGGCCGCTCAAATTCGCCAAGGTCGAAACCATGCCTGTCGCCGAGGGCCTCCCCTTTGAAGCTCCCGAAGGCTATGCGGAGGCGCATACACGCCACCTCACCGATCAACTGCTGACCGCGTTTGGAACGATGGCTGCGGAAAACGCCCGCAACCGGGAATTCCATCTGTTCGCGCCCTGGACCGAAGAGGACAAGGCGGAAGGAAAGCCGCTCGTCGTCAGGCCGCGAGACGAAACCGGGTTTCCGTTCGCGCCAAGAGGTATCGGCCTGATCTGCCGTATCCTGCGCAACCGGCACGCGGCCAAGCTGGAAGAAACCGGGTTCGAAGCCTGTTTCGAGGATTGGCAACTGCAGGCAGACCGGTCGCACGAAACGGCCATCGAACAGCGCGCAATCGATGCCTTCATTGAAGACCTGAACGACTTTCTGGAGCAGGCGGCGGACAAGAGATACAGCAACTACCTGAAATCGGACATCGAACGGGCGATGCACCGGCTGGTAACGGAGTCCGGTTCGGACCCGGACCTGGCAAAACATATACCGGAACTCGTCTATGTCGCGGCGGCAGACAGACATCCCGTGTTTCTGAAGGATGCGGACGGCGTTCAGTGCCCCGAGTTTCCCGGAGCCCGTTCCGGAAACTGTTACCATCAGATGTTCGGGCACCTTTCTTCCGTTCAGTTCAAAGTGGCCCATGACAGTCCGGAACACCTCTTGCTGCAACTGTTCAGCGACTGGGGTGCCGAGATGACCATCGGGGATGGCGGTGAATTCGACTTCATGATCAACGAGAGCGATCTTGGAGAGCAGGAATTCGACAATGTCTCGGCGGCACATTGCGCGCATTGATCCAGAGGAATGGAATCGCGGCGCTCGCGCCAAATCCGAGAGCGGCCGACACGCCATCTCTGCGCGCTCCGCTTCCTTTCCAAAACGTCAACAATCGAAGCCGATCACTTCCTAATTGAAAAAAGTAATGCTCTTTTAGAGAGAGTATAGTGCCGCACTCGCCCATAAGGCGAAAAACACGTTGCAATTTCGGCACATTTGATCGGCCTGCGGCCTCCTCACATCATCGTGAGATTCCCTTCCAATCAAAATTAGGCCATGATTGTTAATAGTGCGGCAAGGAGATTTTCCTAACGTAACCTTCGATATGATGCGCGCTCTGACGTGGGAAAGCGCTGAAGGGGGATAGATATGAAGACATATTTCTACGCAGTGATTGCAATACTGGCAGGCTCGTTCCTGTTGCCTGCTGAAGTGTCGGCCCGCGCCGGATACTTCGACCACAGCACAAACACCTGGGTGACGCCCAAATACCACCCCGGTGGAAAGTCGCCCGTACGGCGCAAGCAAGTTAAATATAGCGGACCGTATTCGCCCGGAACCATCGTGATCGACACGTCCGAGCGCCGCCTCTACCACGTTCTGCCCAACGGCAAGGCCATGAAATACGGCGTTGGCGTCGGCAAGCAGGGCTTCCAGTGGGCAGGCACGCACCGCGTGACCCGCAAGGCGGAGTGGCCGAGCTGGACGCCGCCTGCACAGATGCGTGCCCGTGAGCGCAAGAAAGGCCGCATCCTTCCGACCTATATGCCGGGCGGCCCGAACAACCCGATGGGTGCACGTGCACTTTACATCGGTTCGACCCTTTACCGCATTCACGGGACAACCGAGCCGTGGACAATCGGTTCCGAGGTTTCTTCTGGCTGCATCCGCATGGCGAACGAAGACGTGATTCACCTCTACAAGAACGTCAGCGTTGGCTCCAAGATCGTGGTCAAGCGCTAAGCAGCGCACCGCATCAATCGTGAAAAGGCCGGATCTCGATCCGGCCTTTTCTTTTTTCTTCGCGATTGCTCCTTGCGGTGACTTGCCGGTCAAGGGCTGGCGTATACGGCCAGTCTGCCATCATTCAGAAAACAGCCCCTGTCAAACAGCGACAGGTCAACAGGATTGGGCAGCCTAACGTCAGTCCAGTCCGGCAGCAGTTTTCGAACCGGGTCATAGGAACGGTGAACCTGCGACAGGACCACCAACCGCGCCCCGCTCGCGCCCGCAAACGCCTTCAGGGTCTTTACCTGTTCTGAAAGTTCAGGCGACACCCGGCGCTGATCCAGCACCTGGAGATAATCGACCACGGCAATCGGACCACCGCGATCTCCGGCAAGAAACGCCGTGACCGTGCGCGCGCTCAATTCATCTGAGAGGACCGTTTCGATGCCGGTGCGCCCCGCTTCGCTGTTTCGAACCGCCGGACAAAAACCGGCAAGGTCTTTTTCGGTGTATTCCGACGAAAAGAACACGGCACGCCGGCCGCGGCGCGTTGCATCGTCAAGAACCTCAAGACCAAGGCGTGTCTTTCCATGCCCGGGCCGTGCCGCCAGCAGCAGCATCTCACCCGGCTGAAGAAGGTCAAGCAGACGCGCTGACGGAGACTTTGTGCGGTGACAAGAGGCAAGCAGGTTCCAGCTGGCGAAACCTTCCGCAGCCGCAACGCGGTCAAGCGCCCTGGAAAGGGAGATGTTTTCGCGTCTTGCAAGGTTCCTGGCCTTGCGCCTCAATCGATAGACTGGAGCAGATAACTTCATTGGCAAAATCCCGGTTTCGCGCAGGATCGCAATCCCTCCTCATGCGCGCGCATGTCAAGCCAATGCAGTCCGGGGCCCTTTTGACGACAGTCTCATTCAAAAAGGCTCTCGCTACCCTGCAGGTCAGCTGCTTCTCCGAACGGAGGGGGAAGGCTCGGGTTCAGCCCTTCCTTATCTTAGCCGATTCTCAGAGCCAATCTCAGCGAAATCAGATCAAATATCCCGGCTGAGGCCCTTTTGTGCCAGTTCCTGCAGGTAAACATCCCAATGGTTTGCCGGGCGCTCGCCAAGATCCAGCAGATAGCGCCAGGAATAGATGCCGGAGCTGTGCATATCGTCGAAGTGGATGCGAACGGCGTAATTGCCGACCGGTTCAACCTTGATGATCTCGACATTGCGTTTTCCAGGGACCGTCTGCTTTTGCGACGGCGCATGTCCCTTGACCTCTGCTGACGGGGAACACACCCTCAGATACTCAGCCGACAGGTCGTGTTTCGCACCATTGTCGAAGGCTACCGTCAGAGTTTTCCTGTCGCTTGCAACCCGCAGCTCAGTCGGCCAGGGGGTGGACTCGTCCGCCATTGGTTTCTTCCGGATCGTTGGTGGTTTCAGGTGTGCCGGGACGATACCGGCCCCAGTCAACGCGTCAAGCCGCGTTTTGCCCGGCCAGCTTGACCGCTTCATACCCGTCCAGGGCCGCCTGCCGCGCCGATGCGTGATCGACGATCGGCTCGGGATAGTCCCTGCCGAGCAAGACCCCTGCTCGCTCCAGTTCTGCTGCCGGTGCATTGAAGGGCTCGAACAGCCAGTCCGTGTCCAGTCCCTTCAATTCCGGCACCCAGGTCTTCACGTAGACGCCGTCCGGATCGAATTTCTTGCCCTGCGTGATCGGATTGAACACCCGGAAATAGGGCGCTGCGTCTGCCCCTGATCCGGTTACCCACTGCCAGCTGGCGGAATTGTTTGCAAGGTCCGCGTCAAGCAGCGTGTCGCGGAACCACGCCTCGCCGTGCTGCCAGTGCAAGCGAAGGTGCTTGACCAGGAAACTGGCGACGATCATGCGGACGCGATTGTGCATGTAACCGGTCTGCCAGAGTTCGCGCATGCCGGCATCCACGATCGGATATCCCGTATCGCCTCTTTGCCAGCGTTTCAGATCAGCGGGTGCGTCGCGCCATGGGTAAGCGTCGAATGCAGGGCGCCAGTTCGCCTGCGGCAGCTGCGGGAAATGATAGAGGAGATGATAGGAAAACTCGCGCCAGGCAATCTCCGACAGGAATTTGTGACCGTCCTTGCGGTAGCCGTCATCGGCATCAATCGCCTTCCAGGTTTCGTGCCAGATCTGGCGCGGGGAAATATCTCCGAAGTGCAGATGGGGCGACAGCCGGGAGACATTCGGCAGATCCGGCCGGTTTCGCAATTCGCCGTAGCCGTCCAGCCCGGACGCAAGAAACGCCTTCAGGCGCGCCGATGCTCCGTCTTCGCCAGGCCGCCACAGGCCATCCCAACCCACAGCCCAATTCGGCCTTGATGGCAGCAGCTTCAGGTTTTCCAGAGCTTCGCCATGCGTGCTCTCAACGAAATCGATGTTGGGTGGTGCAGGCAGAGGCGCGCCGACGGCCTGCTGTTGCGCGGTTTTCCAGAAGGGTGAATAGACCTTGAAAGATCCACCGGTCTTGTTCGTGAGTTCCCAAGGCTCGAACAGCAGCGCGGCCTTGAAGCTCTGGACCTCGAAGCCCTCGTCTTTCAAAAGAGCCTTGATTTCCGTGTCCCGCTCAATCGCATGCGGCTCGTAACACCGGTTCCAATAGACGGACCGGACGCCGGTTTCCCGCGCGATCTCAGGAATGACGTGCCGTGCATCACCCCTGCAAACAACAAGACCCGGCAGCTTTTCCGCGAGGTTCGCAAGACTGTGATGCAGCCACCACCTGCTGGCCCCCCCAAGCGGATGGGTGTCACCGGTTTGCGCAGGGTCTTCGGGCACAAATACGGGAACAATCGAGCCGTTTTTCGCAGCTTCAAAAAGCGCGGGATTGTCCGCAGTCCTAAGGTCCTGCCGGAACCAAACAAGTGTGGTCATGATGCCTCGACGTTTTCAACTGTTTCAGATACGCCCAGGCACGCGACTGGATCAACCGAGCGGCCGGCAATTTCCCGCCGGCCGCTGACTTTGAAGCAGGTTACTCCGCAGGCACAGCTTCGCGAAGCTGCACGCGGAAGCGTCCGAAATGTTCGTCCCATCCAGCATCGAGTGCGCTCAGCATCATGAAGGCCGCGTCGCCCGCCGCCTGCTCAATTCCTTCATGGACAAGCGTGAGGCGTGTTCCGCCGGCTGCATCTTCCAGCATCCAGCGCACTGTGGTCATGGCGCCGTTCAAAGGTTTTACCGTGAAGGTATAAACCAGGCGCTCATGCGGTTTCATTTCCAGAACCTTGCCCCAGCAGATCCTGCTCATGTCGCCGTGCTGATCGAGAAGCGTGTAGTCGGCGCCCTCCTCCAGGTCGTCCTCTGCCGGGTGAAACCAGCGTGCGAGCTTGTCTTTTTCGGTGAGAAACGCCCAGACATGCGCACGGGGCGCATTGAGGAATATTGTCTTGGTGATCGTCGTCGCAGTCATTTTGATGTTCCTTCCTGTTGCTTCATATCATTGGCAATTTCACGCTGCAGATCCGCAAGTTTGGTGTCCCAGAAATGTTCGAAGAACCCGAGCCACTCGAATGCGGATCTCAAAGGCTCCGGAGAGAGGCTTTTTCTCCGTTCGCGTCCGATCGTCTCGCTCCTGACAAGGCCGCCTTCCTCGAGGATCGCCAGGTGTTTGTTGATTGCTGTCCGGGTGATACCGAAGCGTTCCGAAATTTCGGAGATTGCGAGGCTTTCCCTGCTCAGATGCAAAAGGATCTCGCGCCGGGTCGGGTCGGAAAGGGCGCGGAACACAGGTTGCGGTCCCGTATTCATTGGCTGACCTCCCCGACGGGCAAAAAGTCGAACGGTCCGTCCTGATAAAGAAACGTGACACAATCGATTTGCGAAACGCATTTGCTCAGATGTGGCAGCCCGGCAGGGATTTCGTAGTAGTCCCCGCTTTTGAGCACCTTTTCCGGACCGCCTATCCGGTCGCCGGCGATGTGAACCATTTCACCCGCGACAACGAGACCGAACATGCCGGCGCTCTTGACATGAACCGGACTGACCAGGCCGCCCGGCAAGCGCACCATTGCCATGTAACTCTCCTTAAAACGGTTGCCTTTCAGCGGTGCAAACGCAACGCCCTCACCCGTCGTCTGCCAGGCAAGGTCCGGCTGCATGGCCAGTCTGATCTCCTGCGCACTGGCCGCAGGTGCCAATGTGCCTGCCAACAGGGAGAGAGCTGCTGCTCCCAGGAATTTCATCACATGCATCGGCCACTCCTTTTACAACACCTTTTGGTGTCATTTTAAATAACACCTTTTAGTGTCATTACAAGCCCTCCTCTCCCGGTTTTTCAAAAAATTCTGCATCCAGGTTGTTTTTAGTACGAAGTCGCACTATTTAGTACGATATCGCACCAATGGAGAGACTGATGACCCTGACACGCAGACAAACCCTCGCGATTCTCGGTGGCGGCACCGTGGTTGCGGCCACCGCTTCGGCCGGCACGTTCCTGGCCACGCGAACACCCGACAAAGCACTCGCCCCCTGGGACGCCGCCGGAACCTATGAAGACCCGAGGCTGTTCGCACTGTCCCATGCCTTGCTGGCCCCCAACCCGCACAACAGGCAGCCGTGGCTGCTTGAACTCAAAGACAGTGATCAGTTTGTCCTGCACCGGGACGAAACCCGGGACCTGCCGCATACCGATCCATTTCAGCGACAGATTTTTGTGGGTCTCGGGTGCTTTCTGGAGCAGATGTCCATTGCCGCGACGCTCAAGGACAGGACAGCGGAGATCAATCTGTTTCCGGACGGCGAGGATGGGCCGGTCGCTCGTGTCGAACTGCAGCAAGGAAGCACCGTGGATCCCCTGGCTGACCAGATACTGGCGCGGCGCAGCTGCAAGGAACCCTTTGAGGATACGCCGGTTCCAGAAAGCGCAGTCACGGCGCTCGAGGCGTTTGGCAGCGTCATAACGGAAGGCGGACAAGTCGCACGGATCCGGGATCTGACGTGGAACGCCTGGCTGGCGGAGATGCAGACCCCGAGAACCCTGAAAGAGAGCGTCGACCTGATGCGGTTCGGCAAGGCGGAGATCAATGCCAATCCCGACGGCATCGACCTGGGCGGCCCGTTCCTGGAAACCCTGATGCTTGCCGGTGTGTTGAACCGCGAGGACCAACTCGACCCGGCCTCGACAGGGTTTCAGGAAGGGGTGAACATTTATCGCGAGATGCTGGCCGCGACACCGGCCTATGTCGTTCTGACAAGCCGTTCGAACATGCGAAAAGATCAGATTGACGCTGGCCGGCGCTGGCTGCGCCTGAACCTTGAAACGACGAGACTGGGGCTTGCGCTGCATCCTGTCAGCCAGGCGCTCCAGGAATTCGAGGAGATGCGTCCGCATTACCGAAAGGCACATGAACTCCTTGCCAAGCCGGGAGAAACGGTTCAGATGCTGGGCAGGTTGGGTTACGGTCCCACAACACCTCCATCGCCGCGCTGGCCGCTCGAAACACGGATCATGAATGGATAACGAGACCAGAACGCTCTTTTTCGCGTTCTTCAACGAAATCGGAATCATTGCTCAGCTCAGCCGAACCGCGCTGGAAGCCAGGCTGCCCAAGGGCCTGACCCTGCCGCATTTCAGCGTGGTCAATCACCTTATCCGCGTCAAAAACGGTCAGACCCCGCTCGCGCTTGCCAGGGCGTTTCAGGTTCCCAAAACCACAATGACCCACACTCTGACGGGCCTGGCAGAACATGGATTTGTCGAGATCCGTCCAAACCCTGAAGACGGGCGCAGCAAGACCGTCTGGTTGACGGAGGCAGGCCGACAGTTCCGCGACGCGGCGATCGAATCGATCGATCCCGATATCGACGCCTTTCGTGAACAGTACCCGGAAGACCGGATCCGGGACCTGGTTCCGGCCCTTGCAGAGATACGCGCACTTCTCGACGCAAGCCGCGACTAGGTGCCTGGGCGCGTCCGATTGACAAAACTACACTCTCAAGTTTACCTGTAGTCCATGCGCTGACAGACGTGGCGGTTTCCATTGCTATTGTCTCGCGGCGCGCCATATGATGTGGTCAAGAAAATGAACGCATGGGAGAGAAAAGCGTGACTGACGGGAAAATTGTCGTTCCTACCAATTCGGCCGATGCCATAAGCCCGACGTCTCCTATGATCGACCCCTTCGGACGCGCGGTGACATATCTACGCGTTTCGGTCACGGACCGCTGCGATTTCAGATGCGTCTACTGCATGGCGGAAGACATGACCTTCCTTCCCAAAAGGGAGGTTCTGAGCCTTGAGGAACTCGACCGGCTCTGCTCAGCATTCATTGAAAAAGGTGTCCGCAAGCTGCGCCTCACGGGCGGCGAGCCGCTGGTGCGCAAAAACATAATGAGCCTGATCCGGAGCCTTGGACGGCACCTGGACAGCGGCGCTCTCGAAGAATTGACGATCACCACCAACGGATCGCAACTCGCCCGCTATGCCAACGAACTTTATGATTGCGGTGTCCGCCGCATCAATGTGTCCATCGACACGCTCAATGCGCAGAAATTCAAGGCCGTTACCCGCTGGGGTGATCTTGAGAAGGTCCTTGGCGGCATCCGCGCGGCGACCGAGGCGGGATTGAAGGTCAAGATCAACATGGTTGCCCTCAAGGATGTCAACGAACACGAAATCGTTGAGATGCTGCAGTGGTGTCATGGCGAAGGCCATGATCTGACCCTGATCGAAACGATGCCGCTCGGCGAGATCGACGGCGACCGCACCGACCAGTACCTGCCGCTCTCGACAGTGCGCCAGCGGCTGTCGGAGCAGTTTACGCTGACGGACATCCCCTACAAGACCGGCGGTCCGGCCCGCTATGTAACGATCGAGGAAACCGGCGGGCGCCTGGGCTTCATCACGCCGCTCACTCACAATTTCTGTGAAAGCTGCAACCGCGTCCGCGTGACCTGCACCGGCCAGCTTTACATGTGCCTCGGACAGGACGACATGGCGGATCTGCGGGCGCCCTTGCGTGCATCGGAAGGCAACGAGGTTCTGAACGACGCCATCGACGAGGCGATCGGGCGCAAACCCAAGGGGCATGATTTCGTCATCGATCGGAAGTCCCGGCAACCTGCGGTTTCCCGCCACATGAGCGTGACCGGCGGCTGACCGCCGCCATCCGCTTACTCAGCCTAAGTCTAACCCAAGGTGAGGCTACTCGGCGGGCACAAGGCGTGCTGCCGAGGTGCGCTTGATCGTCAATGCTGCAACAAGGTTGGCGACAGCTCCAAGCATCATGATCAGGATCATGCTCCAGACCGATCCAGCGAGGAAGCTGCCGGCAAAGAGCCACGCAACGAGCGTTCCCGCGGCAGCGCCGAATCCCACCTGCATCGACGCGACCAGCGCGGATGCCGATCCGGCGTGTTCGGGACGCACACTGACCGCCCCTGATATCGTGCTCGGCAGACAGACGCCGTTGCCGAGCCCGAGGACAAACATCGGCAGAAAGATGCTCGTTGCCGTGACAACACCGGCATAGGCAAAACCGCCCATAAGAACGACGGACAAGAGGCTCAACAGCGTTCCCGAAATGATCATCGGATAGAGCCCGACGCGCTCGGAAAACCTGCCTGACAGGAAATTGCCCGCGATATACCCGATGGCGACGAACATGAAGTACAAGCCCATCTCCGCGGCAGTCAGGGAGAGAAGTTGAGCCGCAATGAAAGGAGCCCCGCCCAGATAGGCAAAATAGGTCAGCGCCGCAAAGGATGCCGTGAGCGCGTAGCTCCAGAACAATGGTTCACCCATCAAGATGCGGTAAGCCCGGAACGCTCTTCCGACGCCTGCCGAACTGCGCACCAGATTGGTCTCGGGAAGTGACAGATAGCTCGTGATGAAAACACCGATCCCGATCAGCAGCAGCAGAAAGAAGCCGCCCTGCCAGCCGTAGTACTGATCCAGAACCCCACCGAGCGCGGGTGCGATCGTCGGCATCACGGCCATGCCCATCATGACGTAGCCGATCCTGCTTGCCGCCTGGGCGGGACCGTAAAGATCCCTGACGATTGCCCGCGCCAGCACCATGCCGGCGCTTCCTCCCGCAGCCTGAACAACGCGGGCAGCGATCAGCCATTCGATCGAGGGTGCAAACAGGCACCAGACGGTTCCGGCGACGAAGAGAGCCATCCCCGCGACGATCACCGGCCGGCGTCCAAACTGGTCGGACAATGGCCCCCAGAACAGCTGCGAGACCGCGACTGCGATGAAGTAAGCGGACATGGACAGTTGGATCTCGCCAGCCGATGCCGAAAAGACGATCATCATGCCGGCTAAAGACGGCAGATAAATCTGCATGGCCAACGGACTGACGGTGGAAATCGCAATCAGAACGCCAAGGGAGGGTGCCTCGACTCTATTGTTCTGCTCTGGATGGCCGTAGTCCATTCCCTGGCGCGATCCCTACGTAAGATTGAAAACTTAATTCACTCAACGCAGGGTACTCTAATGCCGAGGCGTGATCTGCCCGTGAAAACAAACCGGGTCTGGACAGGACATTCCCGAACCAGATTGCATAACGTTAGGGAATCTTTCCTTAACCTCATGACTTTTCTCAAATTTTTTTATTTCTGTGATTATGGAAAAACAATGGGAATACGTTCAGCCCCTTCCGGAACTGACCGTGTTCTATCGCACATGCTCTGGAATGGCGTTTTTCGCTTGAACGCACCTCAATGCGCGGAAAACCTGCCCGTTCGGGTCACTCGAATACGATACTGGGCGCGGCCCTTTCAGGTGAAGCCGCAGCGTTCTCGATTGTCGTAGCGACCTGCCCCGCGATCGTCTTGTAGATCGCAGCGACCGGTCCTTCCGGATCGGAGACCACGATAGGCGTGCCAGCGTCCGAGGTTTCACGGATCTTCATGGTCAGCGGAACCTCACCGAGAAACGGAACGCCGAGCCGTTCTGCTTCCGCACGCGCGCCGCCATGGCCGAAAATGTCGTGGCGGCTGCCGCAATCCGGGCACATAAAGTAGCTCATGTTCTCGATGATACCGAGAACGGGCACATCCACCCGCTTGAACATGTTGAGGCCCTTGCGCGCATCGATCAACGCCAGGTCCTGAGGCGTCGAAACGATCACGGCGCCCGCCAGCGGCACCTGCTGCGCCATTGTCAGCTGCGCGTCCCCCGTTCCGGGAGGCATGTCGACAACGAGCACGTCGAGATCGCCCCAGGCGACCTCCCTGAGCATCTGGGTCAGCGCCGAGATGACCATCGGCCCGCGCCAGATCATGGGGGTCTCCTCTTCAACCATGAACCCCATCGACATGACCTTGATGCCGTATCCCTCGAGCGGCTTCAGCACCCGACCGGATACGGTTTCAGGACGCCCGGAAACATTGAAGAGCCGCGGCACGGAAGGTCCGTAAATATCGGCGTCGAGAACGCCGACCTTCAGGCCGTTTGCCGCCATACCCAGCGCCAGGTTGGCTGTCGTGGTCGACTTGCCGACCCCGCCCTTGCCCGAAGCAACGGCGATGATGTGCCTGATGCCCGGAACACCGGGCTTGGCCGTTGCCTGTTCTTCAGGTGCGCGCTGCGCAGGACGGGGGGCCGGCTTGGGCGCGGGCGGGGTGCTGCGCGCAGCTCCCGGCGCACGTTCGGCCGTCAGCGCGACCATGGCATTTTCAACGCCGTCGACTTCCTTCACGACCTTCTCGGCCGCTTGCCGCAAAGGTTCCAGTTCCTGCGCACGCTCTGCCGGAACGGTAATGGAAAAGGCAACGCGGCCGTCGGAAACGAAGACATCGGAAACCAGCCCGAGCGAGACGATGTTTCCTTCAAGGTCCGGGCCTTTGATCTGTTTCAGGCTCTCGATCACGGCCTGCTTGATTCCATCGCTCATTTCAACGTCCTGTTCCTTTGCGCGCTGTCAGAAAGAAACAGCGGTAATTGCACCGGAATCTAATTTGCGGCCCGATAAAAACAAGCCGCCAAATTGCTGCATCCGTCGCTTTTGCGCGCAGAATGGGCGCAGGCATGCAAATTCGCGCAGCTTCACCAAATGCCAGTTGCACCGGGAATGCCTTGCGCTAGTTTACGAACCGATCGAAAGGCAGCAATTCCGCTGCCGAAACATCAGGACGTCACATGCCCACGTGTCTCATCACCGCTACCAATCGCGGGATCGGCTTGGAACTTGCGCGCAAGGCGCTGGCCGACGGCTGGAAGGTCTATGGGTCGGTCAGGTCGCAACCGGCCGCGATGGAGAGCGCCGAGGCGCTGGGTGACAACTATGTCCCGCTCGTCTTCGACGTGACCGATCATGATGCCGTCGGCCGCGCCGCCGAAAAGCTCGACGAAGCGCTCGACCTTCTGATCAACAATGCCGGTATCATCACTCCTGCCCGGCAAAGCCCGCTCGACATGGATTTCGAAGGCTTCCTGAAAACGCTGGAGGTCAATACCCTGGCGCCGCTGGCGGTTTCGCAATTCTTCCTGCCGCACCTGAGGAAATCGCCCAACGCGAAGATCCTCACGATTTCCAGCCAGATGTCGTTCATGGGCTATCGCAAGGCCGATACCCTCGCCTACCGGGCCTCAAAAGCCGCCGTAAACAAGGTCATGCAGGGTCTTGCAACCGAGCTTGAGCCTGAAGGGATACCGGTCGCGCTGATCGATCCAGGCTGGGTGCGCACGTCGATGGGCGGGGCTTCCGCGGACAATTGCCCTATCGATGTGGCCGCGGGTATCCTGAACGTCGCTGCCGATCTCGACCTTGAGCGGACCGGCAGGTTCTTCAAATGGAGCGGTGAAGAGCGATCCTTCTGACGCGCGGCAAAAAATCCGGAGTACCTTTATGAGCTGGCCCCCTCCCGTCACCCTGACCGGCGACCACGCCACCCTTTGCCCTCTCTCACAGACCCACGCGGCAGACCTGGCAGAAGCCGCCGCTGAAGGGGATCTCTGGAAAGCCTGGTACACATCCATTCCTGAACCCGGCAAGGTTGAAGCCGAAATCGCACGGCGGCTGGCGTTGCAGGAAGCCGGTTCCATGCTGCCCTTCACGGTGATGGACGCCAGCGGCACGCCCGTCGGCATGACCACCTATCTGAATATCGATGCCGTCCACAAACGTGTTGAAATCGGTTCGACCTGGTACCGGAAGTCTGTTCAGAGAACCGCTTTGAACACCGAGTGCAAGCGCATGCTGCTGGCCCATGCCTTCGAAGACCATGACTGCATTGCCGTAGAGTTCAGAACCCACTTCATGAACAGGCAGAGCCGGGCGGCAATCGAGCGCCTGGGTGCAAAACTTGACGGGGTTCTCAGATCGCACCAGCGCGCCTCGGACGGCTCATTGCGGGATACGGCTGTCTACTCGATTCTCGCGCATGAATGGCCGGCTGTCCGGACGGGTCTGGACTACAAACTGTCCCAGCAACGGTAATTTTCCACACAAAGATTTGGTTGCCGGTTTTTCACAGGTTTCTTTAACCAAAATCGCAAACGTGAAGCACTGTTTTCCTCAGAACTAGGCGATCTATTCAGTGTTTCCCCACTTCTTCTTCCAATTTGACTAAGATTTTAAGCAATTGTGAGGAATTGAGGCGCAGGCTTGATCCATCGGCACAGAAACGATTGGACACGCAATGGAGCTTTATCGCGCCTGCTACCGCAGCAAAATCAAATGGGACAACATGCGTTTGCCGTTGCCCGACGAGATCGACAGAACACTTCTCCGAATCCGCCGGATCAACCGGAAGGCGGGCGTGACCGGCGCCCTGCTGTTGGTCGATCAGCATATCGTCCAGGTTCTCGAAGGTCAGACCGGCCAGGTTCTGGATACCGTCTATTGCGTGATGAACGATCCGCGCCTGGACAACATTGAAGGCATCATTCACGAGCCTGTCGACTTTCGCCTGTTCCCGAACTCGCTCATGTTCTTCCGCGATCTGACAGACGGTGTCGCCGCATCGGCCTATCCCGTACTGCGGCCCCTGCTGGACCATCCGGGTGAAGTCACACGGGACGAGGCTTATCTCGCGTTCAGCCATTTCGCTGCCGAATTGCAGGCGGGCAGGCTCACCAACGACATGCTGATGATCTGAACCGAATCGTCCTTGCCGTCGCCGAACCGACAGCAAGATGAAAGACGCGCGCACCGGGAAACACATCCTGTCCAGTCGGTGTTTCCGGTGTGCCACCCCTCTCCTTGAAGGTCCTTTCTGCCGTCGCAGGTCATCGCGCCTGGTGTCCGGCAATTTGCACAGCAAAGACCTTGCTCTTTCCCTGTTGCGTCCCATAGTCTCTCCAGAACAAACAGTTGTGGAGTTACGCGCCTTTGTCAGGCCCATACGTGCTGAAACCAGACCCCCTGGACGCCAGGCTTTCAACGACGGTCACCGGGATCGATCAGAACGGCAAATCCGTTGAAACCAGGGTCGTGACCGAAAAGCCCCTGACCCTTTACCTCAACGCGCAAGAGGTCGTCACGATGATGACCATTGGCGATCATCCGGACCTGCTCGCGGTCGGATACCTGAAGAATCAGAACATGCTGGCCGACGATGATATCGTGACCGAGATTGACTATGACGACGATCTGAATGTTGTCGTTGTGCGAACCGAACGGGAAACCGACTACGAGGAAAAGCTGAAGAAGAAGGTCCGCACATCAGGGTGCGCGCAAGGGACCGTTTTCGGTGATGTCATGGATGGTTTCGAAACGGCAGCGCTCCCGGCGGACGCAAGGCTGAAAACATCGTGGCTCTACAGTCTGACCAAGGCAATCAACACGACGCCGTCCCTTTACCTGGAAGCCGGCGCAATCCATGGCTGCGTCCTGTGCCAGGAAGACAAGCCGCTCGTCTACATGGAGGATGTCGGACGGCACAATGCCGTCGACAAGATTGCCGGCTGGATGGTGCTCAACGGCATACCGGCAGGTGACAAGATCTTCTATACGACCGGGCGGTTGACGTCGGAGATGGTGATAAAGACCGTCATGATGGGTATTCCGATTCTCGTGTCGCGCTCCGGTTTCACAGCTTGGGGTGTGGAACTGGCGCAGCAGGCCGGACTGACCCTGATCGGCAGGGCAAGAGGCAAGCGATTTGTGGCCCTGGCGGGAACAGAGCGTATTGAGTTCGACATGGATCCCGACACGGCAGACGACGAACCGGAAAAAGCGAAACGAAAAGGGAGCCTGGCAGCGCAATGATGGCGAAGCGCGAAGCCCTGACCATCGACAGGGTGCTCGGATGCGTCCTTGCAGGCGGACAGTCACGGCGCATGGGCGGCGGCGACAAGAGCCTTCTCGATATCGGCGGGAAGTCGATGCTCGACGTGATTCTCGCCCGCCTGTCGACACAGGTCCCGGAGATCGTCCTCAATGCCAACGGTGACCCGGGGCGGTTCGCGCAGTTCGGGCTTCCGGTCGTGCCCGATCCGGTCGGAGAATTTGCAGGACCTCTTGCAGGCGTCCTGGCCGGACTGACCTTTGCCGAGAGGAACCTTCCCGGTGTCAGCCACGTGATTTCGGTCGCCGGGGATACGCCGTTTTTCCCGACAGATCTCGCGGCGCGCTTGTGTGCTGCCGTTCCGGCCGATGCCCCCGTGATCGCACTGGCGTCCTCGTCAAGCAAATTGCATCCCGTTTTCGGGCTGTGGCCTGTCAGGCTGAAGGACGATCTCCAGACATGGCTTGAGACCGGGCAGAGCGGAAAGGTCCTTGCTTTCGTTGACCGGCATGACAGTGTCGAAGTGTCCTTCGAACTGGACCGGGCGACGGGCCTCGATCCGTTTTTCAATGCCAACAAGCCAGACGACCTGGCCACCGTCCGCAATACGCTGAGTGCCCGCTTCTCATGACAACCACCCCCGTTTTCGGCATCACGGGCTGGAAGAACTCCGGCAAGACCCAACTGGTGACCCGGCTGGTCGCGGAGTTCACGGCACGCGGGCTCAAGGTGTCCACGGTCAAGCATGCGCACCACAATTTCGATATCGACAAGCCGGGGGCGGACAGTTACCGGCACCGGGAAGCCGGGGCAAGCGAGGTGGCGCTGGTTTCCGGGCGCCGGTGGGCGCTGATGCATGAATTGAGGCAGGAGGACGAACCATCCCTCGCGGACATCCTTGCGCGGCTCGCCCCCTGCGACCTTGTCCTGATCGAAGGGTACAAGCGCGAGGATCATCCGAAGATAGAAGCACGGCGGACAGAAACCATTGATCGCGGTGCCCTCGCCCCGCAGGATCCGAACATCATGGCCATCGCCACCGATCATGACTTGCCCGGCGAGACCCTGCCCGTCTTCGATCTGGACGATGTTCCAGCCATGGCGGACTTCATCGAGCGCCACCTCGATCTGAAGAGGACGGTGCGATGACCGCGAAACGGCTGCTGGACGACTGCTTTCTGCACGACAAGGATCGGCTGAAGCATCACGAGGCACTCGGCCTCCTGAAAGACAGGCTGTCAGTTATCGCGGAGCCTGAAATCGTCCGTCTTGAAGACGCGCTCGAACGAATCCTGGCAGAAGATGTGACGGCACCGCGAGATGTTCCCCTCGCCGACAATTCCGCCGTGGACGGCTATGCCTTCCGGCATTCCGATTTCGACGAGGCCGGAGGGTTTTTCCGGCTCAACCAGCGGGTCGCCGCCGGTCACGCGAGTGACGTCGCGCTCGGCCCCTGGGCAGCTGCAAGAATTTTCACCGGTGCCGTGATGCCCCCCGGTGCGGATACGGTGGCCATGCAGGAAGACTGCGAAACCCACGCGCAGGACGGTGAGAATTTCGTCATCATTCCGCAAGGCCTGAAACGGGGAGCAAACTGCCGGAAAGCCGGCGAAGACGTGTCCGCCGGCACATCGATCCTGAAGGCCGGTCAGAGACTGCGTCCGCAGGACATCGCGGCCATCGCGTCGACGGGCCAGCCGGACGTGAGCGTTTACCGGAAACTCAAGGTCGCACTTGTGTCGACCGGAGACGAATTGCGCCGCCCGGGTGACCTGATCACGGTCGGCGATGTGTATGATAGCAACCATTTCCTGTTGCGTGGCCTGTCCGCAATCGCCCCGGTCGAAACCGAAGATCTCGGCATCCTGAAGGACGACAGGGCGCTTGTCGAACGCACCCTTGGTGAGGCGGCAGACCGGTTCGATGTCATCCTGACGACGGGCGGTGCAAGCCGGGGCGAGGAAGACCACATGCTTGAAGCGCTCGACAGGCTCGGGCAACAGCATATGTGGCAACTGGCGATCAAACCCGGCAGACCGATGATGTTCGGGACAATTGGGTCTTCCGTCTTTCTCGGTCTTCCTGGAAATCCGGTCGCCGCGATGGTCTGTTTTCTGCTCTACGCGCGGCCGGTCCTGAGCGTGCTCGCAGGCGGGCGCTTTTTTGAACCGCTAAGCTTTCAGGTGCCCGCCGGGTTCGACATCCCGAAGAAGAAACCCGACCGCCGGGAGTTCTACCGGGGTTATCTGGAAACGAACAGCGAAGGTGTGCAGGTGGCCCGGAAATTCATGCGCGACGGGTCCGGGCTGATCACGGGTCTGCGCGAGGCGGACGGCCTGATCGAGATCCCGGAAGACACCACGCAAATCAAGGCGGGTGACATGGTCGCCTACCTGCCCTTTTCCGGTTTCGGTATCAGGTGAGCCCGGCAGTTGCCCGCCGGGCCCAAAGCCGAGTTCATCAGTAAGCGTAGGGCCATCCGGCGGCAACGAAACGGTAGGCGTCGCCATCCTTGGCAACGCGGCCCATGCCCGGGAACGGGATGTGAGCGCCTGCAAAGAGCAGCTTGTCGCTCGCCGCCTGGTCGAAGAACGACTTTCTGGTCTCGGCCGCCTTGCCGCTATCGATATCGAAACCGATGCCCCAGCCCGGCTGATCGAACTGGTAGACGGTCATGTGAATGATGTCACCGGCAATCACCAGCGTTTCGCCGTTGCTGTCGAAAACGTAGCCCGTATGGCCCGGCGTGTGTCCGGGAAGCGCCATGGCACTGACACCCGGCATCAGTTCCTTGTCGCCGGAGAAAAGCGTCTGGTTGCCCTTGTAGGCATCCGCGGCCTTGCGCGCACCCAGGAAGAAGGGCTTGAACTGTTCAGGTGCACCGTTCATGGCGGCGTCGTCGAACCAGAAGGCGTTGTCGGTTTCCGGAAGCATCAGTTCCGCATTGGCGAAGACCCGGTTGCCTTCACCGTCAACCGCTCCGAACAGGTGATCGGGATGCATATGGGTGATCAGGATCGCATCGATCTGATCCGGAGACACACCGGCTGCCTCAAGCGCTGACGGCAAACGGCCCATAGTCGGACCGAGCGCATCGGAGGTACCGGCATCAACCAGCACGAGCCGGTCGCCGGTGTTGACCAGATAGGCGTTGACGGGAATGCGAAGCGCCTCTCCTTCGATCAGCGCGGCGTCTCTCAGCCGTTTGCCTTCTGCGGCGTCGTAGCCGACGACCACTTCGGGCGTGACATCAAGGTAACCGTCAAGAAGCGCGGTCACTTCCATGTCGCCCACCTTGTAGCGCAGCGCGCCTGCCATCGGCGCACCGGCTTTCGGAGCCGCTGCGTTCGCAGCACCGCCAATGAGCGTCACGCCGCCGGCAGCAGCGATCGCGCCGGCGCCCGCTGTGGCACCCAGAAGGGACCGTCTGGAAAGAGAGAAATTGGAATGGGTCATGAACTGCCTCCCGGCTTGACCTGAAGATGATGTATTTGAGGGCCGCCAACCGTGACACCGGAGGGGCTTTCTAGAAAATGTTTCATTCATGTTGATTTTAAAGAGCGGCCAACCTTATAAAACTCATAAGCGCTGATTATATATGTTGACACGCCTGCAATCGTTGAAAGCAAGGGTCCGATGGACAAACTCAGCGCACTCTCCGGCTTCGTTCAATCGGTCAATCTCGGCAGCTTTTCGGCGGCCGCAAAACATCTCGGGGTGTCCCAGCCTGCGATCAGTCAGCAGGTTCGCGGGCTTGAGGATCAGCTCGGCACGCGCCTTCTCAATCGCACGACCCGGCAACTTCAGCTCACGGAAGCCGGAGAGCGCTACTATGCCTATGCGCGTGACATTCTTGAACGGATGATCGAGGCCGACAGATCGATCCAAAGCGATGAAACGCAGATGTCGGGCCCGCTCTCGATCGGTCTGCCGCTCGGTTTCGCCGAGAGCGTGCTCTCCGATTTTCTCATCCGTTTCAAGAAGGAGCACCCTTGCCTTCTGCTGGACATTTCCCTGTCCGACCAGTTCGTCGATGTCATTCAGGAACGGCTCGATGTCGCCATCAGAATGGGTGAAATCCGGGACGAGCGGCTGATCGTGCGGCGGCTCGGCGTTGCGCAGCGGTGCCTCGTCGCGTCGCCGGACTATCTTGACCGGAAAGGCCGTCCCCGCCACCCGGCCGAATTGCCGGAGCATGAATACCTGCTCTACAAGAACATATCGACGGGGGACCGGGTGCCGTTCATCAGCACGCTCGGAGAAAAGCTGTCGATCAAGATCAATCCGGCCATGATCGTCAACAACTCCTCCACGCTGCGCCAGGCGGCGCTTGCAGGGCTCGGCATATCGATTGCCAACCGCTGGCTGATCGAGCCCTATCTCGCCTCCGGTGAACTGGAACTGGTGCTGCCGGAATGGCAGTACCCGCCGCATCCGATCCACGCGGTCTATCCGTCCAACCGCTTCATTCCGATCAAGGTGCGCCGGTTCGTTGACAGGCTGCAGGACTATTTCAAGGAAATGGGCGCGCTGGACAACTCTTTCGACACGCGCAGCTGAGTGGCCATCCGGCAGACATCCTCTCGCAGCGTGGCCTGGAAAGGACCACACCCCTCACCTTCGAACCCGTCAATAAATCGCGAAAAAGCACACAAGCTTTCCGCCAAACCGACGCAGTTTTTGCTCAAACCTCGTCGACGGCGACGTACCAGGTCTCTTTCAGGGCCTCGGCTTCCCAGTCCTGCCACGCCTGTGTGCCGGTCAAGGCAGCGTGATACTGCTGAAACACGGGGTCCTCTGACAAAGTGTAGGTCGCAAACCGGCTGACGACCGGCGCATACATGGCATCAGCGATCGTGAAATCACCAAACAGGAACGGTCCGCCGGATGCATTCAGGCATTCGCTCCAGATATCCAGGATCCGCGCCACGTCCGCCTTCACGGCATCATCCACCGCCAGAACTTCCACCTGACGGCGCATGTTCATCGGACAGGCGTTCCTGAGCGCTGAAAAACCGGAATGCATCTCTGCGGAAACGGCGCGCGCCCGTGCGCGCATTGCCTTGTCCTGCGGCAGCAAGCCCTTTTCCGGAAAACACTCCGCGGCATATTCCAGGATTGCAAGACTGTCCCAGACGGTCAGCGATCCATCCTTCAGTACGGGAACTTTCATGCTCGGCGAGAAGGCGCGAAACTCCGGATTGCCATTTTCGAAATCGAAGGGAACGAGTTTCTCGGCAAAGGCAATGTCCTTGTGCCGCAAGGCTATCCAGGGCCGGAACGACCAGGACGAGTAATTCTTGTTTCCGATGAAGAGTTCGAAGGATGTCATTCGGGCCTCCTGATATCGGGAACGGACATCACAAGGCCAGTTCGCGACGGTGACTGTTACGTTGGGACTGTTACGTTGGGACTGTTGTGTCGTGTCACTTGCTTAGAGGGTCGGACGGGCGCGAACAAATTCAACTATTTCATGAATTCGATGAACAAGATTGATCCATCCGTGCCGCAAAAGCTGCAATTTGAAACGCCCTTCCAGTTCAGCAATGTGCCATCGGGCCCTTGACGTACGCCGTCAGCGGCACAGCCAGATGGTGCTTTCCGTATCGACACACAATCAAAGGGCGCAAAAAGCGCAAATTACAATGTGTTTTTTTGTTGGGCATGCTTGAAATTCAGGCGGAAGTGTATGGAATAGGGCCTTCGGGCAAAAAGGCGGGAAGAACCCGCTTGCGCCGCGACAAAATATTAGGGGAATTAAAAATGCGTGTTTTGCGTATGGCTGCAGCCGCAGTTGCTGTTCTGGCTGCCGTTGGTGGTGCTCAAGCAAAGGACTGGTCAAAAGTCCGTATCGGTACTGAAGGCGCCTACCCTCCATTCAACTCGCTGACTTCAGACGGTCAGCTCATCGGTTTTGACGTCGATATCGCCAAGGCGCTCTGTGAAGAGATGAAGGTCGAGTGCGAGTTCATCACGTCGGATTGGGATGGGATCATTCCCGGCCTCCAGGCTGGCAAATATGACGCCATCATCGCATCCATGTCGATCACCGACGAGCGCAAGCAGAAGGTCGACTTCACGAACAAGTACTACAACACACCGCCGGCAATCGCGGTCCCGAAGGACTCCAGCATCGCCGGAACCTCCGATGCGGACCTGAGCGGCATCGCGCTCGGCGCCCAGTCGTCGACGACCCATTCGAACTATGCCGAGGAAAAACTGGGGTCCGCAGACCTCAAGCTTTACCCGACGCCGGATGAGTACAAGCTCGACATTGCCAGCGGCCGTATCGATGCCGTGATCGACGATGTCGTGGTGCTGTCCGACTGGCTGGCAACCGACGATGGTGCATGCTGCAAGATCCTCGGCACGCTGACCCCGGATCCGGTCATCAACGGTGAAGGTGCAGGCATCGCCATCCGCAAGGAAGACGGCGAACTGAAGGCGAAGTTCAACGAGGCGCTGGAAGCCATTCTCGCGAACGGAAAGTACAAGGAAATCAACGACAAGTACTTCACGTTCGACGTTTATGGCGGCTGATTTGACAGCCCTTTGACGAAAACCGGAGCGCGGCGCAAACCAGCGCCGCGCTTTCATTTGCTATGGAATTCGCAATACCGGCCAGAGGGGTGGCCGGGCCAGCAACGACAAGAAAAGAAAGAAGCGCCGGCTTATGGAAGAAGCTTTGACGCTGCTGTCCTTCGGGGAAAATGGCTGGGGCGACACGATTGCCAAGGGTGTGCTGATCACCATTTCGCTTTCGCTTGCCACATTGCCTTTCGGACTGATCATCGGCTTTCTGATCGCGCTCGCGAAAAACTCCAGCGAACCGAGCCTCAAACTGGCCGCAAATATCTACACGACCATTTTCCGCGGCCTGCCGGAACTCCTGACGCTGTTCTTGGTCTTTTTCGGGGTCCAGATCGGACTGCAACAGCTTTTGAAGCTCATGGGCTTCGATATTTATATCGAAGTGAATTCCTTCGTCGCCGGCATGATCGCCCTTTCGCTGGTTTTCTCCTCGTTTGCCTCCGAGGCGTTTCTGTCCGCCTTTCGCGGTATCCCGCAGGGACAGTATGAGGGCGGCTATGCGCTTGGATTGTCGCGCTTCAAGACGATGACGCTGATCATCCTGCCGCAGCTCATCCGGCTGGCCCTGCCCGCGCTCGGCAATCTCTGGCTGATCCTCCTGAAGGATACGGCCCTCGTTTCCACGATCGGTCTCTCGGACCTCCTGCGCGAAACCAGCATCGCGGCGCGGGTCACCAAGGAACCGTTCCTGTTCTTTGGCCTTGCC
This sequence comes from Pseudomonadota bacterium, assembly GCA_039818365.1. Lineage (GTDB taxonomy): Bacteria > Pseudomonadota > Alphaproteobacteria > Rhizobiales > Stappiaceae > Roseibium. The sequence continues at coordinate 2,381 of JBCBUA010000013.1, read as the reverse complement.
TGCCTGATCTATCTTGTCCTGGCGATGATTTCTTCCACCGCCTTCACGCGCATTGAGCGCTGGTCCAAACGCGGCGAGGTGCAGAGATGATCGCACCGAACCCCACAACCGGGCTGAAACCACCGCCGGCGCCACCCCGTCCCTGGACCAATGCGCGCATCGCCGGTCACGTCCTGATGGCGCTCTGGATCGTTGCGGGCATCTCCCTGGTCGCCTATCTGCTCGGCAATCTAGAAAAACCGATCCTGGAAGCCATCCGCCCCTACCTTCCCGCCGACTGGGCAATTTGGGCGGATGCACAGCTCGAAACCCACGAATTCGACAGTTTTCTGGAAAGATATGGTGCCAAATACGTCGAAGGTTTTCTGGTTACCCTTCAGATCGTCGGCCTGTCACTCCTATTCGGGGCCCTGCTCTCCATCCCGATCGCGCTGGCGCGGTCGTCGACATGGAAGATCTTTTCCGCACCGGCCTATGCCTATGTCTATTTCTTCCGCGGGACACCGCTGCTGGCCCAGACCTTTCTCATCTACTACGGCTTCGGGTCGTTCCGGCCGGAACTGCAATCCATCGGTCTTTGGTGGTTCTTCCGCGACGCGTTTTACTGTGTCGTCTTTGCGTTTTCCCTGAACACGGCGGCCTATCAGGCGGAAATCCTGCGCGGCGCGATCCAGAACATCGCGAAAGGCCAGTGGGAAGGTGCGGCAGCACTGGGTCTCACAAGACCCGTGACTTTCTTCAAGGTGATCCTGCCGCAGGCGCTCATGGTGGCGCTGCGCCCCTACGGCAACGAAATTATTCTCATGATCAAGGGATCGGCCATTGCAGCCATCATCACGATCTACGATATCATGGGGGAAACGCGGCGCGCCTATTCCCGCACCTACGACTTTCAGGCCTATATCTGGGCCGCGGTGATCTACCTGTTGATCGTGGAAACGCTTCGCCGGGTCTGGGACAAGATCGAAGCGCGCCTCACCCGCCACCTGAAACGCTGACGTCAGTCGCCTCTCAAGCTGCGTTCCAACCCGTCAAGGTCTCATGTCCAAGTCAACTCGTTCGAATTCCGGCCTTCACACAGACAGTCTCCTCGCCCACGCGGGCGGCGGGTTCGATCCGGCAACGGGAGCGGTGGTTCCGCCGATCCAAACGGCAACGACCTTCGTCCGCGATGAAGATTATGAGCCGATCCGGTCCGGCCATATCTACAGCCGCGACAGCAACGATCTCTATCTCAAGGCTGAAAAGCTGATAGCCACACTCGAAGATGGCGCCGAAAGCCGTCTTTTTTCCTCAGGAATGGCCGCGATTGCAGCAACCGTTCGCAGCATCAAGCCAGGCGGCACGCTGCTGGTGCAATCCGGTATCTACTGGGGCACGACCCTGTTCCTGCGCAAGCACTGTGCCCGCAACAACATCGTGCTCGTGGAGACGGACGCCAGCAATTTCGACAGCATTCACGACGAGATTTCGATCACCAAGCCCGACATGGTCTGGCTGGAGGTTCCGAGCAACCCCTATCTGAAGGTTGCCGACATCGTCCGGATTTCAACGCTCTGCAAAGAGCACGGCGCTCTGCTTGCCGTTGACGCGACTGCGGCGACCCCCTTGATCCTGAAACCGCTTGCCCTTGGCGCGGATCTCGTCATGCATTCGGCAACCAAGGCCCTCAATGGCCACTCGGACCTCCTGGGCGGTGTCGTCTCCACCGCAGACCCGGACAGTGAAGCCTGGACCTTCATCTGCGAGGAACGCCAGATCGCCGGTGCCGTCCTCGGCTCGTTCGAGGCCTGGCTGCTGTTACGCGGTCTCAGAACACTGGCCCTCAGGGTCGAGCGGATGAACGCGAACACGATAGCGCTTGCGAAGTTTCTTGAAACCCATGCGAAAATCGATGCCGTCCTCTATCCTGGGCTCCCGGGGCATCCACATCATGATCTCGCCAGGTCCCAGATGACCGGCGGTTTCGGGTCCCTGATGTCCATTCAGGTCAAGGGCGGCAGGCACGAAGCGCTCCGGGTTGCCGGCAGTCTGGACGTCTTCCAGCGCGCGACGTCGCTCGGCGGCACCGAAAGCCTCGTGGAACACCGCTTCACGATCGAGAGCGGCGTGACCAACGTGCCTGAAAACCTGCTGCGACTCTCCGTCGGGATAGAACACGAGGCCGACCTCGTGTCGGACATGGACCAGGCGCTGACGTCGATATGATGGCCGCTGCGATGCTCACGTTGAGACCATGCGGATGAAAGACCGACTTCAGCGCCCCTTGCGCAGGTTGCCGGTTTGAGACCTTGCTTGCCGAACGGATCCGCCCGACCCGGCCCCGGCCTCAGACCGGTGGGCGCAACTCGTGCCACTGCGTCCGCTGCTGAAACGCCCTG
>JBCBUA010000012.1:0-41936 GCA_039818365.1 Pseudomonadota bacterium | reverse complement strand
CATCAGGAATGCCGCGCTCCCGTCCGACCAGGTCTGAAGGCGGTAAGTCCCCCAGGTCGATCCGTCCATGGGGCCAACGACGGCCTCGAAACCTTCGCCGCGCAGTGTCTCGCAGGCCTCCCGCAAATAGGTGCTGCCGCTCTCGGCATCGGCAAATGCACCCGTTCCGATCGCCGCGGTGCGCAGCCCTTTCCAGGCGGGCACGTCACGGTGGATTTTCGGCAGCGTCGTCATGACAGGACCTCGTAGACATAAACGGGAAGCAGCATCACCAGTGCCGTGATGGCCAGCCGAAGGCCCGGGTTGCGATTGCCCCATGACTTCGGCCGCAAAACTTCGCTCAACAGCGTGACGATCGTGACAATTCCCGCAACCGGCAGCAAGGGGATTTCCGGCGTCCAGCCGATGAAGTCGATGATGTGCGGCAGCAGGAGCCAATAGACGAAAAGAAACACGGCTGCGGCTGCAACGCCGCCAGGGATACGGAACCGGGTGCTCCTGAGGGCAAACGCTACATAGCCGGACCCGACCGCCGCAAATGTTGCCGAATAATAAGCGACCGCGTTGTCGCCGAAGACATTGCCGGTCAAAAGCCAGATGACGCCGGTCAGAACCAGCGTTGCCACGAAATCCAGAACCGGCTCCGTGTCCTCGACCGCCGATCGTGCCAGCATTGCGGCAAAAAAGGCCATGACCGGCAAAACGGAGTTGATCGGAGACGCGGCGATCGTCGACAGGATCAGCGCGACCAGAGCAATTCTGGCGGCGTGCGGCGTCATTCCGGCGCGCGGCGCATAAACGTGCGCGGTCACAAGAAGGGACAGCCACACCAGCGTGATAACAGCCAGTATGACCGGGGACGAATCCGACCAGGTTCTCAACAGCACGAAGATCCCGACGGGAACGAACAGATTGTCCAGTCCGCGCCAGCTGTCTGCTTCAACATAGGTGGCGAACAGAGCCACGAGAGTTGCGAGCCAGATGACATTCGCGCGTGGGATCTCCGTGCCGAACTGGAGGATCACAACGGCAACGATCCAGGTCACGACCAGGAATGTGACGCTGCCCTCGACACTCTTGATCCTGTCATCGCCGCCGAACCTGAGCTGACCGTATTTGGTGCCGACCAGGGCGGCTGCCGCATCCGAAAGGGTGAGCACGGCAATCGGCAGCGTGTAGAGCGCGGGATGCCCCGCTGACAAAACGAAGAGCAGTGTCACGGCCACCAGGAACAGGAAGTCTCCCCAGGACCGGCGCTGCACGGAATGGAGCGAGGCCCCGATGCCGTCCGCCGCGACCCCGGGCAGGCGCAGCACGAAGAGAGCTGCACATGCCAATCCGGCAAAGACGAGAAACCCCTCCCGATTAAGCAGAAGCGGCAAGAGCATCGCGTGAATGCCGACACCGACGTGAACGGCCTTCCGCTGACTTTCCGCCCCGATGACAAACCGGCCGGCAATCCGCCGGATGCCCGTTGCCAGCGCGAAAAGCGCGATGACGGACGCAACGGCGATCAGGATCTGAGCCGTCAAGACATCCGCTCCTCGACGATCAGGTCGGCGTAGAAGAAGGCTTTGTCGACCTGCTTGAGCGCCGCTTCCAGATCAGAGAGCCTCTCAACACGTCCGGCCAAGGACGGCGGTGCCGAGCGCGGCGCCATCATGTTCCAGTAGACGAACCGCGCGCCGGGTGCTGCCTGTTCGAACAGCTCCGCGTAAATCTTGGCTGTCTCGTCCACGGACATGTATTCAAAAATGTCGGAAAGATTGAAACCGTCGAAAGGTCCGCCGGCGGCACGCTGAACGGGACCTTTCACGATGGTTATGCGATCGACCCGGTCGGCAATCGTGCGATAGTTTTCCGCGCGCCAGGCCGTCGGCAGAACATCGGCGCTGCGCCCGGTCAGGACGGTGCGCATATAGGGATTCTCGCTCGGGTCCTGGTCGACGGCGGCGAAGCGGACCTTTTTCCGGACATGCGCCCCGGCGCTGCCCTCCACATGGTCGAAGAACGCCGGATCGCGGCCGAGCCACCCCATGACGGTCCTGGAAAAGAACAGGCTGGTACAGATGTTCCAGCGGCGATTGTTCCAACGCTCCTCGAAAAACCGGATCCGTCCGGCCTTGTCGCGTTTTTCAAACACGCTTTCGACGGTCGAGCTTGCATGGATCAGCGGCAGAACGTAGCGGCGGAAGAGACGAAAGTAATTCTCGAACTTGCCGACATTGCCGGCGCCATACTCCGCGACCTGCGGCTCCAGCGCCTGCCAGAAGGCTTTGCAATCCGTGTCGCATGCCGTCAGGACCTCATTCAGCAACGCCGCCCTGCGGGAAGACGGGCGCGCACCGAACAACTCCAGAAACGCGTCATGCGGCAGCGTGCGGCAGGCGGCGATGCGCAGGTGCAGGCAGGCGAGCTGGGCGTCGGACAGATCCGCGGCGACAACTTCACGCGGGTCCAGAAGCAGAAGCGCCAGAACATTGTCACCCGCGGCACAGATCGACAGGAAGCGCTGTCCCGGCCGGTTATGGAAAGCGCCCAGCAGAACGTCGGCATCTTCCCAGGCCTGGGCGTAGCGGACCGCCTCGAAACTGGCGCGCTGGTCGATGGATGCGGTCATGAGATTTTTGTCACCCAGCCTGCGGAGCCGTCCACTTCAAGACGGTCTCCGGTTTCGATCCAGTCACAGGCTCCCGGCACCGCAACCACACAGGGAATACCCAGTTCACGCGAGACGATCGCGGAATGAGACAGGACACTGCCGCGTTCGCCGATCACGGCGGCCGCATTGGCGAAATGGGAAATCCAGCCTGGGTCCGTATGCCGGGCGACAAGAATTTCTCCCGGCTGAACCTGCTCCTCTGCGGGATCGTGGACGACCCGCGCCGTTCCCTGGACGATACCGCCGCCACACGCCGTTCCCTTGCGCTGACGGTCGTCCGCGTCAATCCCTGTCTCGCCTGCACCGGTCACCACCGCCAATCGGCCCGCACTATCGAGCACCGATCCGCGAATGAGAATGCGCTCCGGCGGGTCCGGCTGGCGGGCCGCATTTTCCTGATCCTTCCGCCGCAATGCCACGAGATCCGCAACCCCCGAATTTACGGCAGAACCCTCGACCGCGGCCAGCAGTTCGTCGACCGTCAGGAAAAAGACATCCTCCGGCGCATCAAGATGGCCGGTTGCCATGAGGCATTCTCCCATGGAGAGAAACACGCGGCGCGCGTAACCGAAGATACGTGTCCTTTCGAACCTGAGGTTCTCGCGGTCCCTCACCCGAGCCTTGGCGTAGGCCAGCACCCAGCGTGCGACAACACGTCTGACAGGACGGCCCTTGAACAGACGGTCCAGTTCGGCGTCCGGTTCGGTCCGTTCCGGCTCGGCCCCGGACCTTGAAGCGGCCGCTGTCACGGCGCGGAACAAGGGCAAGGGTGCCTCGTCGAGCGTCGGCTCCTCGAGTTTGAGTTCGCCGATGCGCCGGTCGCCGAACTTGTCCAGATAGTCCTTCAGGAGCGTTCCGATCTCCGGAAGCGCGAAGATCGCGCCGGCGTCCTCCGACGCCAGGACCTCGGCGGCACCCGGTATCGCCCGGACGCGTTCACCCATCTGCCGGATCAGGCGGGCCGGTTCGGCGGATACGATATCCCCCTGACCGATCATGACATCGTTGTGCAGTGCGAGGCCCGGTTCCCCCGCCCAGCGGAGCAGGAGGGACCGGGATCCGCCGAAAGCCATCATGCAGAGGAAGTCGTTGACAATGGGCGCGTCCCAGTCGTCCAGCAGCGCGGCTTCAACCCTGCGGTATTCCGCGGCAAGTTCAGAGAGCGGGCGTTGTTTCAGTACCGGCCACTGCCCGCGCGGCGGCACGGTTCCGGTGACCCGGTTCATGAAGCGGGACTTTGTCTTGTTCAGGCGAAGCGCGGCCAGCGCCAGCTTCAGGGCCATCTTCGTCCCGGAGGCAAGGCTTGTCGTCGGTGCGATCCCGGCCATGACTTCTTCGGGCAGCGGCTCGGCGACCCCCATCATGGTTTCCATGTGCTGCCGGTTGCTGGAAAAGAACGGCAACAGCGACAACAGCCGATACCAGTTGCCCAGATTGTAGTACATGCGGCCGTCGATACGGGCGAGCATGTTGTCCAGCTCAGTGGAATGGCCCCGGATCACCAGGCCCCGTGTTCCGATCAGTTGAAGGAAGGACCGGTAGACGCGCGCATAGGCAGCGACCGCAAAGCTGTAAGTCAGCGGTGACACGATCCCAGGATAACTCTCGACGATGTTGGAATTGTCGAAAACGAGCAGGCGCTCTTCCGGAACGGAAGCGGGCAGAATGCGCGTCGTGATCGGACGCGCCTGCAGCAGAAAGGGCTTTTCCGTTTCCTTGGCGAAGGCCCACTCAATATCCTGGGGCGTGCCTTTCAGGTCGCTCACCGCGACGCAAAGCCGGGCAATCTCGCGTGCGTCCACCTCCGAGAGGGCGCTTGTCCCTCCTGGCCGTTGCAGCGTTTCCATCAGGGGAGAGGAAAACCGCCAGACTTCGCCGCTCACCTCACCGGAGACGAGGGCGTCGCCGAGGCCTTCGGTGGCGGTGACGAGGATCTGATCGCGCCGTCCCGATACGGGGTCGGCGGCAAAAGCGACGCCGGCAGCCCTGGCATCGACCATCGCCTGGACGATCACCGACGGCATGTTTTTATCCGTGATCCCGCGTGCTTTGCGGTAGGCCGTTACGCCCTCGCCGAGCCCGGATGCAAAGACCTCCTCGGCCGTTGCCGGTACATCTGCGGCGGGTATCTCGAGGCGCGACAGGAACTGGCCGGCGTGGGATTCCGCAACCCCGTCCTCGGCAGCCCCGGAGGACCGGACGGCGAAACGCGCGCCGGCCATCGCGGCACAGGCCTCTCCAATGGCGGCACGCAAATCCGCGCCAAGACCACCGTCCTGAAAGCTGTCCGACGGGATCACGAAGAACGAGGGCACCTGAAAGCCTTCGCCTGCGAGTTCGGCTAGCGCCAGGGCCTTGCCGCCGATCGCCTGCGTCGACTTGGTGCGCGCCTCCTTCGAATGAACAAGTGCGGTCACGATTGCCCCCCGAGAACCGGCGTGAAAGCAGCGATCAGATAGCAGGCCAGCACCCACACGCCGGAGAGGGCCTCCAGCCGTTTCTGCCGCTTGACGTCAGGTGTTTTCCAAAAGTCCGCCAGCACAAACAGGAACGGCAGCAGAAACACCAGCCCGCAGATCGTCGTCAGCAGCGGCCGGTCAAGGTAGACGCCGCAAATGACGAGCGATAGAAACGCGACCCCGGTCATTGCCGCCAGGGCGATGAGGGACCGGGGTCTCCCCCAGGAGGAACTGTAGGTCTCAACCCCTTCGCGCTCCTGTTCCGGCGCCCAGATCTTGCGGCCGAATTCGACGACACAGCCATTGCAGAAACTCATCAGGAGAAACGTCCAGATGCCGTCCGGCATCGATCCGGCGGGCACCCATTCGCACCCTGTCAGGACAAGATCGATCAGCGGCATGATCGCCATGTGTGAAACAAGGTAGAGCGCGGGGCTTCCTTTCAAGAACTCGGGAACGAAGAACTCGACCCCCATCAGAGCGAGCCACGCCCAGGCGATTATCACCAGGATCAGGACGCCCGGGGACAGCGCATAGGCCGCTGCGGCGGCCGGTATCGCCGCCAGACCGGCGAGCCACAGGATCAGGCGCAGCGAAACCAGACCGCGCGGTATCGGACGCTCGGGCCGGTAGCGCCGGTCGATCTCCGCGTCCTTGATCTCGTCGAGCGCGCGCATCTGCCAGAAGAACACCATGACGATCAGAAACGCGGCCAGGTAGGTCGCAATATCGGGCAATGGCCGGTCGGCCAGCCTGGCCGACGCCGTCACGGAAGCTGCGGAAAAGGCACCCAGGAGCGGAACCGTCTGGATCAGGGGAAACCGCTCTGCCTGGTAGATCCACAAGCGCGCGGGAAGGGACATCTTCCGTTCCGGTAGGCCTGTCATGACTTTTTTCCGCGCGCCAGGCGCTTGTGCGCGCTTCCGAACTGGCCGCCTGCAACGGCCGCCGTCAGCGACAGCTCCCCGCAAAGACACAGGGCCGCGGCAACTTCCGCCAGAGCAGGCGCGTGGCCAGACCCCTTGAGACCGAGGATGTCGAGGCCCGCGGATTGCGACGGCAGTTGCGTACCCCCGCCGACCGTCCCAAGGATCAGATTGGGCAGGGTCACGGTCACAAGAAGACCCGTGCTGCTGCGTTCCATGCGCGTGAAGCCGACGGCGGATTCGGCGACGCAGGCGACATCTTGGCCGGTGGCGAGGTAAAGGGCTGCCAGGCCGTTGGCAAAATGCGCCTGGGCTCCGACCTGACCCGTCATGAGCGAGCCGAGATTGGCAACACGGCCATATTCCAGGATCTGCTCGATGGGCGACCCGAGCGTTGTTTCAACGACCTCCTCCGGAATATCGGCCTGCGCCGTGACACGGCGTCCCCGGCCGAGCATGACACCGAGAAAGCTCGCTTTCTTGTCGCCTGAGAAATTTGCCTCCAGGAACCAGGAGCGTGGTGCAACCGGAGACGATGTCAACGCGCATTCGCACAGGGCTTCGGTCGCGAACGTCACCATGTTCTGACCGGCGGCGTCGCCCGTCTCGTAGCGGCACATCAAAAACACGAGTTCACCGTCGATCACGGGATCGATCGACAGAAGCCTGCCGTGCCGGGTCGTGCTCTCGGCTGCGGCAACGAGTTTTTCCGCGGACCCGATCACCCATTCCACGAACAGCCCGGCTTCGGCGATCGACGCAAACCGGAATGCGGGCGAACGGAGAACCCCCTCGCCAAGCGTCGCGACGCTGACACCGCCCGACCTGCCGACAGCCTTCGCTCCGCGGGCATAAGATGCCACGAGCGCCGCCTCCGTCGTCGCCAGCGGCACGAAATAATCTCTTTGCGCAAAAACACCGTTGACCCGAAGCGGTCCGACGATGCCGACGGGAACCTTCACGGTCCCGATCATGTTCTCGATATTGCCGACATAGTGTCCGGCCTCGGCCAGTGTCTGCTCATCCGCCAGGGCCACCCTGGCGGTGTCCGGCACACCGGACCTGATCAGCCGCGACCAGATCCTGGCAATCGCGGACCTTGACGGTTTCGGCAAGGTCATCAGCGGCGGCGGCGCGTCGCCCCGCGTCTCCAGGCGTGCGGCAATGTCCTTGGGATCGGCCGTCGCCTTCAGCTTGTTCAGAAAGTGCTGGGTCTTGGGTGGTATCGGCATGTTCCGAGAGGTGTTTCCATCGGTTGATCGGCGGGTGACCGACACCATAACGGGTATCGTCTAACGGCTTCATTCATGGGACCGTACCCTAAGGCATCTTTGTAAAAATTCCCCAAAGCAAAAGAACTGATGTAAAGCGCCCCGTCCCCCTTGTTTCTTTCGGTGTCGTATGTGTGCGTCAATTCCCGACAGTTGACGGATGACGGAAACGCAACGACCAAAATCGAGTTGTTGCACGCGCGCCGGTGCTGCAAGATACAGGCTGCGGCGGACAAATCCGCAACGCGAATTTGGTCCCAAAATCATCACCCCGATTTGGCGGCGCCTATGGAAAACGACGGAACCAGACTTCTTTCCAGCATCCTGAAAAGACTGCTGCAGGTCTGTGCCGCCTTGCTCGTGCTTGTCCTGCAGTCCAACGCTCAGGAGAGCGTGTTCGTGGGCGATGTTCCCTTACCGGATAACGCCGCTTCGCCGCTTGTGGTGAAAAATTCGTTCAGTGGGACCTGGGTCGGAAAATGGGACCAGAGAAGGAACCACATTCTGGTCGTTGAGGACGTGGCCGACAATGGTCGAGCGAGCGTGATTTACGCCGTTGGCCGCGACCAGCACAACATCGGGCGCTGGTTCAGGCGCAAGGCACGCATCGAAGGCGATGTTTTGACCTTTGACGATGGCGGCTTTCCCGCGCGCTATGAGCTGTCTGCGTCCGGCCGACTGCGGGGCGTCTTCGCCGACAACAAGGGCTTTGCCGTTTTGCAGCGGCAAGACCTCCCGGAGTTGCTTGCCTCACCTGAAAAGGACTGGTTCACGCTCGGCAAAGTCGCGTATTTGAAAACCGAATTGATCGAAGATGGGGAGCCTGTTCGGCTCGCCGCAGTGCTCTATTTTCCAGAAAAGCCAGGGCCGTATCCGCTCGCGCTTATCCATCATGGGTCAACCGGATCCGGCAGGAACCCGAAAGCTTTTGACCAGGTCTGGTCCGCCGATTGGCTCGCCGACGTCTTGAACGCAAACGGCTGGCTCGCCGCCTTTCCTCAACGGCGGGGACGCGGCCTGTCGGACGGCCGCTACGATGAAGGCTTCGCGGAAGACCGTTCACTTGGATATTCACCCGACGCTGCGATTTCTCTCGCTGGCGCGGACCGGGCCTTGGCAGACGCAAACGCTGCGCTGGCCGCGTTAAAGAACCGCGCAGATGTTGCGGATGGAAAGACGCTTTTGGGCGGCATGTCACGCGGCGGTGTCGTTGCCATCCTGCAGGCTGGCGAGCGGCCCGAAGCCTATTCAGCTGTTCTCAACTTTGTCGGAGGCTGGGTCAGCGAGGACTGGGGCGATCCGCGGATAAATCCGACCCTGTTCAGGCGCATCGGATCCTTTCGTGGTCCTATCCTGTCGATCTACGGCGAAGAAGACCCGTTCTACAGCGTCGCCTATTCGAGGTCTTACCTCGCTGAAATGGAGGCCCTGGGTGCCGATCACCGGCTTCACGTTGTCAGGGTTCCTGGACAAGGCAACGGACATTGGGCCTTGTTCGTGCCAAACCTCTGGGGAGACGTTGTCGACGGCTTTCTGAAAAACTGAATTGCCACACCGGGGACCTCGCGACCTTGGGGCAACGGCCGGGTGCAACACCGGTACATACACCCTGTGAGCCAACATGGAGCCAAAGGCGCACCGCATCTTTGTTGCCGGATCAGACACCAAGGTCGATTGTCGGCTGAAACGCGATCCGGGTGCGTGTTTTGACTGCGTTGGCCTGGTGCGATCCAAGCACAATCTCGGCTGCCGCCTTCCCGATTTCACGGCGCGGGGTCAACGACGTCGCGATCGCGACCGGCAGGCTTTTCACGAATTCAAGCCCGTTAAAACCGGCAAGCAACAGGTCGTCCGGCACGGACAGTCCGGCCGAAATACAGTGAAACGCACCGCCCGCGGCAAGGTCGTCGTTTGAATAGTAGATGCAGTCCAGATCCGGCCGGTCCTTGAGGATTTGCGCGGTAAGCTCCCGCCCCGCCTTCACGGTCGAAAGGTCCTCTGATATCCGCGAGGATGCGACCTCAAGGCCACCGCGTGCAAGCGCGTCCCGGAAACCGTCAAACCGCTTCCTGGCCCGAAAGTCCGCGTTAAGACCACAGCCGACATAGCCAATTCGCTTTCGGCCCAGTCCAAGCAGGGCCTCCGCCATCTCCCCGCCGGCGGCATGCTGGGAAAAGCCGACACAGGCATCCACGGGATCTCCGTCCAGATCCATGATCTGCACGACAGGTATCTTGGCATTCTCCAGCAGTTGGCGGGCGTCGCCCGATTGGTCAAGTCCGGTGACGATAAGACCGGCCGGGTTCCACGACAGCATGTTCCGGATCACGTCATACTCTTTTTCAAGATCGTAGTCGGTGACCCCAAAAACGGGTTGCAGTCCGCTCCCCTCAATGCCCTCGGCAATCCCGGCAAGAACTTCCGCAAAGACGATGTTCGCCATGCTGGGAACGATCACACCGATCAGGCTGGATCTCTGGCCCGACAGCGACGAGGCCAGATGGTTCCCGACATAGCCCATCTCCCTTGCGGCCTGCCTGACCTTGTCGATGTTTTTCGTGGACACATCGCCTGCTCCGCGCAATGCGCGGGACGCGGTCATCTTGCTGACACCCGCCGCCATGGCGACTTCCGCCAGCGTGATGCGGTTCTTTTCGTCCAAAGACTGTTCCCCCTCGATGGGTCGTGCGCCTGCCGGTCTACCGTCCCGGCGGTTCGGGCACAATTGGCAATGCCTGCGCGAACACTCCGATTGACAACTGGTATCGGTACCGGTATCGATACCAGCAGCAGGATCGATTGTAAATATTCACGCCGAATGAGGTTTGCGTCATGACAGAACCGTTCCGAACAGCGGTCATTGGACTTGGGTCCATGGGGTACGGGATTGCCCGATCCTGCCTGCAGGCGGGTCTGGTGACGCACGGATTTGACGTCCTCCCGGCGCAGGTCGAGAAGTTCAGGCTGGAAGGCGGGGCCGCGGGATCGCTTGGCGAAACCGCCGATCACCTGGATGCTGCCGTCATTGTCGTTCTGAACGCCGCACAGACCGAGGAGGTCATGTTCGGCGACAAGGGCATCGTGGCTGACATGCGCGAAGGGTCCGTCATTGTGGCCTGTGCGACGGTTCCCCCGGACTTTGCCCGGGACATGGAGACCAGATGCAACGCCCTGGGCGTCCACTATCTCGACGCGCCGGTCTCCGGGGGTTCGGCAAAGGCGGCCAAAGGCCAGCTTTCGGTCATGGCGTCCGGGTCACCGGCCGCCTTCGCTGCAGCGCGTCCGGTTCTGGACGCCGCAGCCGAGACCGTTTTCAAGTTGGGGGACGGCGCCGGAGCCGGTTCGGCGATGAAGGCCGTCAATCAATTGCTGGCCGGGGTTCACATCGCAACGATGGCCGAAGCCCTGACGTTCGGCATGACCCAGGGGGTGGCGCCGAACATGTTCGTCGAGGTCATCAGCCAATGCGCCGGCACGAGCTGGATGCTGGAAAACCGGGCGCCTCATATCGTGGCGGGCGACTATACGCCGCTGAGCCAGGTGAACATCTGGCCAAAGGATCTGGGCATCGTGCTGGACATCGCCAAATCCACTAACTTCAGCGCTCCGATCACGGCGGCTGCCCTTCAGCAATATCTTGCGGCCGCCGAAATGGGTCTTGGCCGCGAGGACGATTCCGCGGTCGCCAAGGTCTACGCCCGCGACGCCGGGCTGACATTGCCGGGAGACGCGTGATGCTGCTTGGATGTATCGGCGACGATTTCACAGGTTCCAGCGACCTTGCCAACACGCTGGCCAAGGGCGGCATGCGGACGGTTCAGTATACCGGCATTCCAGCCGCGCCAGCCGGAGATGACGTACAGGCGGGCGTTGTCGCACTGAAATCGCGCTCCATCGACCCCGGGAAGGCCGTCGCTCAGTCCTTGGCCGCTCTGGACTGGCTGAAACAGCAGGGGTGCAAGCAATTTTTCTTCAAATACTGCTCGACCTTCGATTCCACGGCTGAGGGCAATATCGGGCCGGTGGCCGATGCCCTGGCAGAGGCGCTTGGTGCCGCGAAGGTGATTGTTTGCCCGGCATTCCCCGGAACCGGCCGGTCGATCTATCAGGGCCATCTGTTCGTGAACGACCGGCTCCTCAGCGAATCGGGCCTTCAGCACCATCCGCTCACGCCCATGACCGATCCGGATATCCGCCGCTGGCTTGCCCCGCAGACACGGCATTCCGTCGGGCACGTTGCCGCCGAAGATGTTTTTGCCGGTGCCGCGCGGATCAGGCAGTCCCTGGATGACCAGCACCGTGCGGGTCATGTGCATATCGTGGTCGATGCGATCCGTGACGAAGACCTGATCGCGATCGGAAGCGCAGCAAGGGACTTGCCGCTGATTACGGGCGGTTCCGGCATCGCCCTCGGCCTTCCCGCCAACTTCGGCTGCACCGCTTCTCAGCCACGCTGGCATGGCCAGGCGGGCAAGCCGATTGTGCTCTCCGGATCCTGCTCCGTTGCGACACGCGCTCAGGTCGCCCGTCACGCCACCCGGTATCCCGCACGGGAAATCGCCGCAGCCGACGTTATCGATGGCCGTCTTGCGCCCCGTGACATCGCGGACTGGCTCCTTGCAGCCGAGGGACTGCCGCTTGCCTACAGCTCTGCCGATCCGGAAGACGTCGCACGGGTCCAGGACAGGTATGGCCGCGACAGGTCTTCCGCTGCGCTGGAGCGCTTCTTCGCCGAAACGGCCCGGCTCGCCGTTGAAGGCGGCGCAAGCCGCATCATTACCGCGGGCGGGGAAACCTCCGGCGCTGTTGTCGAGGGGCTCGGGCTGGACAGCTTCGAAATCGGGCCTGAAATTGATCCCGGTGTTCCGGCGCTCAGAGCCCGCAAGGACCTGGTGGTCGCTCTCAAGTCCGGGAACTTCGGGTCCGAGGATTTCTTTGAAAAGGCCGACAGGCTGCTCGCAGGTGACGCATGAACGAGACCGGACTTCGGGAACAGATGTGCCTCCTGGCACGGTCGCTGTTCGAGCGGGGCCTGACTCACGGCAGCACCGGCAACATTTCCGCCCGGACGGAAGACGGCGGACTTCTTGTCTCTCCCACAGGCACAAGCTTCGGCCGTCTCGATCCGGGCCGCCTCAGCCGTTTCAATGCCAAAGGGGCTCTGATCTCGGGCGATGCACCAACGAAGGAAATGCCTCTTCACACGGCGTTTTACGACACCCGCAGCAGTGCCGGAGCGGTGGTTCACCTTCACTCCTGTCACTCAGTCGCCTGGTCAATGATGCCGGACGCGGATGAAGACAATTTCCTTCCGCCGCTGACACCTTATGCCATCATGAAACTCGGCAAGGTGAAGCTCTTGCCCTTCTTCCTGCCGGGCGATCCGGCAATGGGTGAAGCCGTGCGTGGACTGGCCGGGAAGCGCAGCGCCGTCATGCTGGCGAACCATGGCCCCGTGGTGGCCGGCAGAGATGTTGAGGCAGCCTGCAACGCGATCGAGGAACTCGAGGAAACCGCAAGGCTGGCCATGATCCTGAGAGGGACCGATGCACGCGCGCTCAGCGGTGAACAGGTCCGCAAGATTGTCACGACGTTCGATGTGGAGTGGGATGGATGATGCAGTTCTCAGCCAATCTCGGTTTCCTGTTTGCAGACCGCCCCCTGCCGGACGCAATCCGCGCTGCGAAGGCATCGGGTTTCCATGCCGTCGAATGTCACTGGCCATATGATTTTCCGGCAACGGATGTCAAACGCGCTCTTGCCGAAACCGGCCTTGAGATGCTGGGGCTGAACACCCGGCGCGGGGATGTGGCACGCGGAGACAACGGGTTATCGGCCATTCCCGGCAGGGAAACCGAGGCGCGTGCGGCAATCGACGAAGCCATCGCCTACGCGGTGGCCATCGGCGCGCACAGCATCCACGTCATGGCAGGCTTCGACCAGAGCATCGCAGGCGGCCATACCTTCATCGACAACCTCGACTATGCCTGCGCGCAGGGTGCCCCTCACGGCCTGACGATGCTGATCGAACCGCTCAACGAACATGACGCGCCCGGATATTACCTGCGAACAACCCAACAGGCGGCGGACATCATCAGCGATGTCGGTGCGGCCAATCTCAAACTGATGTTCGACTGCTACCATGTCGGCCGGACCGAGGGCGACGTCACGACCAGGTTGCGAACCCTGTTGCCGATCATCGGACATATCCAGTTTGCCTCCGTACCCGACCGGGGCCAGCCGGATCGCGGCGAACTCGATTATCAGAGCGTGTTCTCGGAAATCAGGGCTTTGGGCTGGACCAGGCCCCTGGGTGCCGAATACAGGCCGGCGAAAGCAACGGAAGACACACTCGCCTGGATGAAATCGACCTGAGATGCGTGCGCGCCGCTAGCAGCAGGCAGGTCCTGTTGGTTTGCCCCTGCCCTGACCGTTTTGTGACGTCGGCACTTCGGTTGCCCGCCGCGCTTTAGAGTTTCTCAAATGCCAAGACGCCCGCCCGTTTTGGACGTCGATCAGCCCCCGTCTGCCGTAAATCCGGCGGCCTCAATCGCCGCGATTGCGCAGGTTTCGTCATTGTCGGACGAGTCACCGGTTATTCCGACTGCCCCAAGGACTTGACCGTCCTCTTTGATCAGAACGCCGCCGGGAACCGGCACGAGCGATCCTTCGGCAATGCTGTTCATCGCCTGGATGAAATAAGGCTGTGACTTTGCCCGTTCAAACAGGGCACGCGAACCGAGACCCATGCCGATAGCGCCCCGCGCCTTGCCCTGCGCAATGTCCGGACGCAAATTGCTGGTGCCGTCTTCGCGCGCCAGCGCGATTAAAAATCCACCGCTGTCGAGAACAGCGACCGTTATGGGCTTCATCCCCTGGGCGCGCCGCCAGTCCAAAGCGGCGGAGACAATTTTCTGCGCTGTATCCAAAGCAAGTTTCACTCCGACCCCCGATCTCCATGTTCGTGCTGGCCTATGGGCGGATGTGCGGCTATGACCGCTCCGCTTTTGATCAGGCGCGCAACCGTTTCCTGGTCATACCCAAGCTGTTCCAACACCTCGCGGCTATGTTGCCCCAGCACCGGCGCGGCCTTGGCAACCTTGGCAGGTGTTTCGCTGAATTTGACCGGATGGCCGATGGTTTTGACATCGCCCGCGACGGCGTGCTTTGTCTCCACGATCATGTCCCGCGCGACCGCCTGAGGGTCCTCGTGCATCTCCAGGATACCCAGGACCGGACCGGCCGGAAGCGCTGCCGCTTCCATCCTGGCCAACCAGTTGGCGGTCGTGTCCCGCCGCAGTTTTTCATTCAGGATTTCGACAAGCGCAGGAAGATTTTGCATCCGCGCCAGGTTCGATGAAAACCTCGGATCGGCATCAAGCTCGGGCGTATCGATGACATCCAGCAAACGGAGCCAGTTGCGCTGGTTCGCGGCACCAACGTTGATCCAGCCGTCGCTGGTCGCGAATGCCTGGTAAGGCGCGTTGAGCGGATGCGCGGAGCCGAGCGGTTGAGGGTTTTCACCCGTGGAAAAGGCAATCGCCGATTGCCAGTATGTTTGCACGATCGCGGCCTCAAACAGCGACGTGTCGACTTTTTGACCCCGGCCGGTCTTCAACGCATTTGCGTAAGCCGCGCTCACACCCATTGCCGCCAGAATTCCGGCATTGATGTCTGAAATCGGTGCGGCCACCTTGACCGGCGGACGCCCCGGTCCCTCGCCGGTGATCGACATGAGACCGGCCATGCCCTGCGCAATCAAGTCAAAACCGCCGCGCTCCGCATAGGGGCCGGTGCGCCCAAACCCGGAGATTTCGCAATAGATCAGGCGCGGGTTGATTGCCGCGAGGTCGTCATAGCCGAGACCCAGCCGTTCCATTGTGCCCATGCGATAGTTTTCGATCACGACATCCGCATCTGACAGGAGCTTGTGCAATATGTCTCGCGCCGACGGGTCCTTGAGGTTCAGCGCTATTCCCCGCTTGTTGCGGTTCATCATCATGTAGGCCGCGGATTCGCCTTCAATCTGAGGGGGAACGAACCGTCGGGAATCGTCCCCTTGCGGCTTTTCCACCTTGATCACGTCCGCGCCCATGTCCGCCAGCATCAGACCGCACACCGGACCTGCCATGATGTGCGCAAGCTCGATGACCTTCATGCCGGTCAGGGGGCCGGTGGCGGCGGTCATTTCCCGGTCCATTTTGGTCTGGATTTGCTCAGGAACGCATCGATGCCGATGTGGAAATCGTCGCTGGTGTAACACATCGCGATCAGGTCGTCGTCTTCCACCGCAATCGCGGCCCGGCGGCGGCGCATGGCCTCTTTCGTCGCGCGCAGGGTCAGGGGCGCCATGGTGCCGACCAACTGCGCCAGATCCCTGGCGCGCGCCATAAGGGACGCCTCGTCCGGCAATACTTCGCTCACCAGCCCAATCGCCTGGGCTTCTTCAGCCAGGATCAGCCGCGCAGTGAAGATGATTTCGCGGACGCGGCCCGCGCCCATCAGATCCGACAGGCGGGCAAGGTTGTCGCTGGCGAGGCAGTTCCCCAGGGTGCGTGCGATCGGAAACCCGAACTTGAGGCTGGCAGAGGCGATACGCAGATCACACGCCGCCGCAATCGCGGCGCCGCCGCCCGTGCACGCCCCATTGATGGCTGCGATCGTCGGGACCGGGCAACGCTCCAGGTCGTCCAGCGCCTGCGCAATGCGGGCTTCGTAGTCCAGCGCGTCCTGCGCAGTCCTGAAATCGCGGAACTGGCTCATGTCGGTGCCGGCCGCGAACGCCTTTCCGCCGGTGCCGGAGAGAACGATAGCCCGGACCGATCCGTCGGTTGGCAGCGATTTGCACAGATCTGCGAGCCCCTCGTACATCGCAAATGTCAGCGCGTTGCGCGACCCCGGGCGATTGAAGGCCACCCACAGGACACCGTCTTCCAGATGGTGCGTAAGCTCTTCGGTCATCGAAAGAAATACTCAACGAGGAACATCGGCACCGCCGGCACGTAGGTGCAGATCATCAGCACCGCCAACAGGACCGCGACAAAGAAGATATTCACTTTCGACACGGCCCAGATATTCGCCCGCGCCACTGAGCAGGACGTGATCAGAACGGATGCGACCGGCGGTGTCTGCTGGCCGATCGCCAGGTTCAGTGTCACGACAAGACCAAAATGCACGGGGTCGATGCCCGCGGCGGAGATCAGCGGGATCACAATCGGGACAACGAGTATGATCGCGGCCGCCGAGTGCAGAAAGAACCCGATGATCAGGAAGAAGAAGTTCAGGATCAGCAAGATCGCCCATTGCTGAGCGGTGACGGACAAGATCGCTTCCGCCAGTTGCTGCGGGATCTGCGCCCGGGTCAGAAAACCGCCCATCAGAACGGATGCGGCAACCAAAAGCATGACCACGGCGGTCTGTATGCCACCATCCAGCATCGCCCGGCGCAAATGTGCCAGATTCAGGTTGCGATACCAGGCAGAGACAACAAGCGCGGCAAGCACGGCCAGCCCTGCGGCTTCGGTTGCGGTGACAAATCCGCCGAATATGCCGCCCAGGATAATCACCGGCAGAGCAAAAGCGGGCAGTGCGTCCTTGAACGTCTCGCGGACGCGCGGCAGGTTGAAGGCCTCTTCTACCGGATAGTCATAGCGTTTCGCGAAAGCGTAGGCGACACCCATCAGACCGGCGGCACCCAGGAGCCCCGGCACAACACCGGCCACAAAAAGTTGCTCGACCGAGGTGTTGGCCGAGGCAGCATAAAGGATCATGGGGATCGACGGCGGAATGATGATCGCCAGAGAGGCAGAGGACGAGGTGACAGCGGCGGAAAACTCCTTCGAGTAGCCGCGCTTTTTCATTTGCGGGATCAGAATCGAGCCCATTGCGGCAACGTCCGCGACAGCCGATCCTGAAATCTCGGCGAAGAACAGCGACACGCCGATGTTGACCATCGCCAGGCCACCGCGGATGAAGCCGATGATGGCGGATACAAAATTGATCAGGCGATCCGTGATCCCGCCCGCGTTCATGATGGCACCGGCCAACACAAACATCGGAATCGCGATCAACGAAAACTTGGTGGATCCGTCATACATGTCCAGGGCAATCGTGACCAAACTGCCCGTGCCCTCGACCGCCAGGAGGCCGATCACCCCACACATGGCCAGCGCAACCGCAATCGGCACATTGATACAGATCATCGCCAGCAGGGCGCAAAAGATCGCAGCCATCAACATCAGGTACGATCCTTGTTCTTGATCATCTCGGCCTCGACCTCTTCCTCGATCTCCGCGTGTTCCAGCGAAATGCCGTCGGCGGTGACTTTCCAGTAGTTCGGCAGGCTGAGAAGCTGGCACAGGATGAACAGGGTTGCGCCAATCGGGATAATCGACTGGGTGAATTGAACCGGAACCCAGGTCAGTGAGATCAGCGTGTCGCCCTCGAGAACTTCGAGAACCTGAAGGCCGGCCCGCGCCATCAACACAAAGAAGATCAACACGATTGCCTCGGCCACCAGCAAGGCCATAAGACGCGCCTTGACGGGCATCGCCAGAAGCACCGTGTCAAACCCGATGTGACGACGGTGAAGCGCGGCAAGCGCCGAGCCGTAGTAGGTTATCCAGGCCAGCATGATCGCGGCGACTTCGTCATACCACGAAAAGCTCTGGCCCGAGAGACGTGCAATCACCGCCGAAATGACGACGATGGTCAGAAGCACCATCAGCGAGATCGTGATCCATTCAAGCACTTTGCCGAGGATCGTGACAATCCGGGGAAGGAGTGTATTGAAGAGCTGGTTCACGTCGCGCCTTGTCTTCTTGCAGGAGCCACGGGGAGGCTCACGCGGATGTGTGTAACCACAAGAATGAAAGGGCAGCGGATAGACCGCTGCCCGATACAAGCGTCAGTTTGTGTTCGCCAGGCCCAGAACCTGATCAATCATGTCCTGCCCGCCTTCGACCTCGTCGGCGAAAGCCTTGTAGATCGGTGCGGATGCCTCGACGAAGGCATCCTTGTCTGCCTCATTCACCTCAACACCGGCTGCCTTGATGACGTCCAGCAATTCGGTTTCCAGCTGCGCCGCCTTTTCGTAGGTGAAGTCCTGCGTGGAGGCCGCACATTCGGTCAACCCGGCCTGTACGTCCTCCGGCAGTTTCGCAAAACCCTTCTGCGACGCGAGGATATAGGCAGGTGTGTAGACATGCCCGGTAATTGACAGGTACTTCTGGACTTCCTGGAATTTTGCGGATGCAATCTGCGCATAGGGGTTTTCCTGGCCGTCCATCACGCCGGTCTGCAACGCGGTGAACACGTCCGAAAACGCCATTGGCGTCGGGTTTGCGCCGTATTCCGTGAACATCTTGACACGCCACACGCCATTGGGAGTGCGGAGTTTGATGCCTTCGAGGTCACTCGGCACATTGATTGGCCGCGTGTTGTTGGTGATGTGGCGGAAGCCGTTCTCGGCCAGGCCGACGATGTGATATCCGCCACCGTTTGCAGCGTCCTGAAACTTATCCATCATCGCGTCTTGAACGCGGCGCATGTGATCGCGGTCGCGGATGATGTAGGGCATCTCGAAAATGCCGAACGTATCGTCGACCGACGACATGACGGATGAGGGAAGCGCGAAGTCGACCTGGCCCAGCTTCAGCTTTTGCAGAAGCTCCTTGTCCTTGCCCAACTGAGAGGAGCCGAATGTCTGTACCTCGACTTTGCCGCCCATCGACGTATTCACGCATTCCGCGAAATTATCGACGCTTGCTTCAAACAGTGAGCCAGGATTGCCGACATGGCCAAACTTCAGCGTGATGTCCGCGGCAAAGGCACCGCTTGTTCCGCCAATCGCAGCGGCTGTTGCAATCAGAATTGCCTTGATGGTCATGTGTGTTTCCTCCCTTGGAAATGTGACTGTTTTCGTCACTCTGCCGCGATTTGCGTGTTCTCCAGCATCGCCATCGCAGCTCCGACTCCCCCTGCGTTATGGGGAATTCCGGCCTTTGTCAGACCCATTTCGACGCCGGCCAGTGTTGCGACCAACATCAGATCGTTGAAGTCGCCCAGATGGCCAATGCGGAACACTTTGTCGGCGACCTTCGACAGGCCGTTGCCCAAAGAAATATCGTAGTGGTCCAGGGTCGTTGCCCGGAACTCATCTGCGCTGTGGCCTTCCGGAACCATGACAGCCGTCAGCACGCCGCTTTCCTGCCCCTGCTTGTTGCAAAGAACGTCCAGTCCCCAGGTGCGGACGGCGGCACGCGCAGCCGCCCCATGACGTGCATGTCGGGCAAAGACATTTTCCAGCCCTTCTTCATGCAACATCTCAATGGCGACATTCAGCCCGTAGAGAAGGTTGGTGGCGGGCGTGTACGGGAAGTATCCTGTCTTGTTCGGACCGACCATATCCGCCCAGTCCCAGTATGACCGCTTTGAGGTGGCCGTACTGTTCGCCGCCATGGCCTTGGCACTTATCGCGTTGAACGAAAGACCGGGCGGCAACATCAGACCCTTTTGCGATCCGGAAACCGTGACATCAACGCCCCATTCGTCGTGCTGATAGTCGAGCGATGCGAGACCCGAGATCGTGTCGACCATAAACAATGCCGGATGCCCCGCATTGTCGATGGCCTTGCGGATGGCGGCAATCGGCGAGACGGACCCCGTCGATGTCTCGTTGTGAACAACACAAACGGCCTTGATCTCGTGATTCCTGTCTTCAGCCAGATAGGCCTCGATCTGGTCCGGGTCGGCCCCGCCGCGCCAGTCGCCTTCGATGAACTCGGGCTTCAAATCCAGTTTTTCGGCGATCTTTTTCCACAATGTCGCAAAATGCCCGGTTTCGAACATCAGCACACGGTCGCCCGGCGACAGAACATTGACCAGTGCCGCCTCCCAACCGCCGGTGCCCGACGATGGATAGATCACGACATTCTGCTCGGTCTTGAAGATGGTCTTGATCCCTTCCAGGGCCTGCGCACCAACCTTGCCGAACGCCGGTCCCCTGTGGTCAATCACCTGACCGGAGATCGCGCGCAATATGCGATCCGGAACCGAACTGGGGCCGGGAATTTGCAGAAAATGACGACCAGCTTGTCTCATAAATCGAACCTTGTGGGACCTGCGTTTGAACGTGAGGCACAGAATGACATTGAAGTTGTGAATATGCAATTTTTAATTCATAATTCATTTTCTGATTACGCAAAGCAGGGATCCCGCCGTTGAACGACATTGCGCGTGAGCTTTCAAAAAGGGTGTCGGGCGATCTGATGGTCGATCCGTTCTCACGCGGCCGCTACGCGACGGATGCATCGATTTATCAGATGATGCCGGTGGGCGTGCTCGCGCCGAGAACCGAAGACGACATCCTGGCGGCGATTGACTGCGCCCGCGATCAGGGCGTGCCGATCCTGCCCCGCGGCGGCGGCACATCACAATGTGGCCAGACCGTCAACGATGCTCTGGTTTTAGACAACACCGAGTATTTCAACGAGATTCTCGAACTTGACGTCGCCAACAAGCGCTGTGTGGTGCGTCCGGGCATCGTGCTCGATGAGCTGAATCGGGTGCTCAAGCCGCATGGGCTCTGGTTCCCGGTCGATGTCTCGACCGCGTCGCGCGCGACCATTGGCGGGATGGCAGGGAACAACTCCTGCGGCGGGAAATCCATCCGCTACGGCATGATGCGGGACAATGTCCTGTCGATCGACGCGATCCTGGCTGATGGCAGCAAACACAGGTTCGGGGCGGGACATGCCGAACAGGATTCGGTCTATAGCGCGCTTTCCCGTGATCTGGCGGCGATTGGCCAGAGGGAAGCGGCGGAAATCGCCGCCCGGTTTCCCAATGTCATGCGCCGCGTGGGTGGCTACAACATCGACGCACTGACGTCGGGATCGAATGCCCAGAACCTTGCTCATCTTCTTGTCGGCTCGGAAGGTACGCTTGCCTACACCACCGCGATCGAGCTGAAACTCTCCCCGCTACAGGACGGCAAAGCCCTGGGCGTGTGCCACTTCCCGACCTTTCATCAGGCAATGGATGCCGCGCAGCATCTGGTGACGCTTGATCCCGAGGGCGTTGAGCTGGTCGATCATACGATGATCGCGCTGGCCCGCGACATTCCGCTTTTTGCCAGGACAATCGAAAACTTCGTGACCGGCGCACCCGAGGCCTTGCTGCTGGTGGAATTCACGCGCGCAAACGGGGCGCAAAAGCTCAAAGATCTCGACCAGATGATGGGTGACCTCGGCTATTCCTGGAGCGGGGTCGGCAAGGCCTGGGGCGGTGTCACCGCGGTGACGGATGCAGGCCTGCAGGGACAGATCGCTGAACTGCGCAAATCCGGCCTCAACATTATGATGTCGATGAAGACCGCCGGTAAGCCCGTGTCGTTCGTCGAGGATTGCGCGGTCGAACTGCCGGACCTTGCGGCCTACACGGCAGGGCTCACGGAGATCTTTGAGCGCCACGGCACCACGGGCACATGGTACGCACATGCATCGGTCGGATGTCTGCACGTGCGCCCGGTACTGAACCTGAAGCTGGACAGTGACGTCGCCACGATGCGCGCGATTGCCGAAGAGTGTTTTGACCTTGTCGCCCGCTACAAGGGGTCGCATTCAGGTGAGCATGGCGACGGTATCGTCCGCTCGGAATTTCATGAAAAGATGTTTGGCGCGCGCATGGTCGCAACTTTCGAGGAGGTGAAGGACCGTTTCGACCCGACCGGCGTGTTCAACCCGGGAAAAATCGTCCATGCGCCAAAAATGGATGACCGAAACCTCTTTCGCTATGGACCGGACTATCAGACCTCATGCCTGAAAACCGAACTGGATTGGTCCGAATGGTCTGGGAAAGATGGCGGATTCCAGGGTGCTGTTGAAATGTGCAACAACAATGGAGCCTGCCGCAAACTGAAGGGTGGCGTCATGTGCCCCTCATTTCGGGTGACGCGCAAGGAAAAGGACCTGACCCGCGGCCGCGCCAATACCCTCCGTCTTGCGATTTCCGGACAGCTTGGGCCCGACGCACTGGTATCCGACGAGATGGCAGATGCGATGAAGCTCTGCGTGTCCTGCAAGGGCTGTAAGCGCGAGTGTCCCACAGGCGTGGATATGGCGCGGATGAAGATTGAGGTGCTTGCTGCGCGCGCCAAAAAGCATGGCTCCAGCTTTCATGATCGCCTCATTGGCTATCTGCCGCGATACGCTCCCTGGGCGGCGAAAATGCCTTTTCTTATGAACCTGCGGGACAAGGTGCCCGGTTTAGCCAAGGCAACCGAAAGACTGACAGGGTTCACAGCAAAACGCCCCTTGCCCAGATGGTCCGCCAAACCGTTCAAGGACACCGAGGTCCGCACGGCCTCCCCACCGGACGCCGTCTTGTTCGCTGACAGTTTCAACCGCTATTTCGAGCCTGAAAACCTGCGCGCGGCAATCAGGGTTCTGAACGCCACGGGCAATGCGGTTGATGTGGTGAAACCGGCCGGCAGTGACCGCCCATTGTGTTGTGGCCGCACGTTTCTGTCTGTCGGACTGGTCGATCAGGCGCGGCAGGAGGCCAAACGGCTTGTCGATGCTCTTGTGCCTCATGCAGAACGCGGCGTTCCCATTATCGGCTTGGAACCGAGCTGCCTCTTGACCCTTCGCGACGAGATACCGGTGCTGTTACCTGGAGAAGACAGCGCAAAGATCGCCAAGCTGGCACTGATGCTCGAGGAGTTCATTGCCGAGCAAGCGGACAATCCGCAGTTCACGTCGCACCTTCAGTCTCCGGCGCCCGAGGTGACATTGCACGGGCACTGCCACCAAAAAGCGATGGGTGTCATGCCGGCAATCGAACGAACGCTGGCACTCTTGCCGGACACCAGTGTTACCAGGATCGAAAGCAGCTGCTGCGGCATGGCAGGCGCATTCGGCTACGGCGCAGACACCTATGACACGTCGGTCAAGATGGCCGAACTGGACGTACTTCCCGCTGCACGCGCCGCATCCAGTGATGCAATCATCGTGGCCGACGGCACGTCTTGCCGCCACCAGATCGCAGACAACACCGATCGCAATCCGATGCACATCGCCCAACTTCTCGACTTGGCACTGAAACGAGTGTAAACGCTGCAAAATGACTGATGTATCCGCGAACATGATAATCGAACGAAGGTCACTTCACCTTGAATTGGTGGAGCGTCTGCGTCCTTTGATCATTGAAGGCCAAATGGCCCCGGACAAAAAGGTCCCCGAAAAAGCCCTTTGCCAACAATTCAGTGTATCACGGACCCCCTTGCGTGAAGCGCTGAAGGTTTTGGCCGCAGAGGGGTTGGTGCGATTGGAACCAAATCGCGGAGCCTGGGTCACCGCGATCACGATAGAAGAAGTCGAAGAGGTCTTTCCGGTGCTCGCCGTTCTTGAGGGCCTGTCGGGGGAACTGGCCTGCGAGAAGATCACTGATGAGGAAATTGCCAGGATCCGCTCGCTTCACGACGCGATGATACAAAGCTATCACGACAGGGACCTGGCCGCGTATTTCAAGTTCAACCAGGACATCCATCTCGGCATCCTTTCCGCGGCGAGAAACGAGACCCTGGCCAACTCCAGCATGGCATTGTCGGCGCGCATGCTGCGCGCGCGATATGCGGCCAACATGTCTGACGAGCGCTGGCGCGAAGCCGTGGACGAACACAATGAAATCATTCGGGCGCTGGAAGCGCGCGATGGCAAGAAGCTGGCGTCCATCCTGATTGTTCACATGAAAAACAAGCAGAGCTCGGTGATGCGCTGGTTGCAGACCGCACCCGGCGATGAAGCCGACTAAGGCAAACGGGCCTTCGTGT
This sequence comes from Pseudomonadota bacterium, assembly GCA_039818365.1. Taxonomy (GTDB): domain Bacteria; phylum Pseudomonadota; class Alphaproteobacteria; order Rhizobiales; family Stappiaceae; genus Roseibium. The sequence goes on along the minus strand of JBCBUA010000012.1, from coordinate 17,787 downwards.
GCCTTTGACCTGGCGCTGTCAGAATGACATCGCCCGCAGCGCTTCTCACGCGGACGGACCCCGGGCCAACGCACGCTCAGCCTTTTGCGTGGTCCTCCGGAAACGGGGCTTGGAGCCCGCAATCAGCAGCAAGCACATTCAGGTCGCGCCGCAGAGCGGGGTTCAGGGCAAGCCCGTTGGCCCGGCGCGCGTCCGCCGACGCGGTCTTGCCCTCACCCGGCAATCGCACAGGCTCATGACCTGGAAGCGGCTCGGAGGCACGCATCTCGTCAAAGACCCGACCGGCGGCGTCCGCAAAACCGTCCCCGATTCCGAAGGCAGCGGGATCAAGTGCCATGACAAACATCCCGGTATTGGTGGAAGAGCTCGTGTCATTGGTGAAGTCAACGACGTCCGACCCGAAGGCAGCCCCGTTGAGCACACCGGCCATAAGCCCGATCGCAACCGACAAGCCAAATCCCTTCGGGCCGCCGATCGGCAGGAGGAATCCCTCTCCCTTCCTGGCTGGATCCGTGAGCGGTTTGCCGTCCCGTCCAACCATCCAGCCTTCGGGCATCTCCTTGCCCTGTTGCAGAAGCGTCTTGATCTTTCCCATCGCTGCAACGGTTGTGGCCATGTCGAATACGAATGGATCGGCACCGGCGGCAGGCGCTGAAAACGCGATCGGGTTGGTCCCTAAAAGAAGGTCGGTTCCTCCATACGGGGGAACGTGGTTTGCGCTTCCGACCGCCGCCGCCATGCCAAGCAGACCGGCCTCGGCTTGCGGTCTCACATAGAGCGCCAGGGGCCCGGCATGATTGCCGCGGCGAACGCCAACCCAGCCGATCCCGGCTGCGCGCGCCTTTTCAATGGCAAGATCACGCGCAGCGGACATGGCAAGATGGCCGAGCCCGTCGTCCCCGTCGATCACGGCCGTGGCGATTGTTTCATGCGCCACGGTCACCGACGGGGTCGGGTTGCAGCCGCCGCCGTCCAAACGCGCCAGGTACTGCCGCAGGCGGAAAACACCGTGTGTGCCATACCCGAAGATGTCGGCCTCCACCATGAGCGTGGCGACCTTGACCGCATCCTCATGCGGGACGCCCTTCGACTTGAGCGCCGCCGAGACGAAATCGCACAGGCTTTGCACCGGTGTAGTGGATGCTTCAGTGATCGTGTGCACCGACGGATTCCTTCTGCCAGAAGACGACCCTGCGCTGCGTCCATTGGACAATCAGGTAAAGCACCAGCCCGACGAGGCTCAGATACAGGATCAGCGAGAACACCCGAGGCGTGTTGAGCTGGGATGCCGCGACCCTGATCAGTTCGCCAAAGCCTTTGCCGCCGCCCAGGAATTCGCCGGTAATCGCGCCGGCCATGACGCCCACGGCGCCGATCTTGAGCCCCGTGAAGATCTGCGGCAGCCCGGTGGGAAGTTTCATCTTGATCAATGTCTGCATCCGGCTTGCGCCCATGGTCTTGAAGAGCATGCGGGCATTCTCGTCGGCCGAGTGAAGGCCCGCTGCCGTTCCGACCACGATCGGGAAGGTGGCGATGAACGCTGCCAAAGCCACCTTGGATTCGATGCCAAAACCAAGCCAGGCAACAAAGAGGGGCGCAAAGGCAACTTTCGGCATGGTGTCTATGGCAACCAGGTAGGGCATGACGGCCTTTTCCCCGAACGCCGTTTCGCCGACGAGCACGCCAAGCGAGAAGCCGATGGCGATGGCGAGCGCGAACCCGTAGATCACCTCCTTGACCGTGATCCAAAGAGCGACAAGCATGTAGCCGCCGCTCAGAAGATTGTTTCCGACAAAGATCATGTCGCCGAAGGTCTCCCACGGCGTGGGCAGAATGATCGGCGAAACGAGCCCCAGGCGCGTGACCAGATCCCACGTGCCGATGAAAACCACGAACACAAATGTCATGGCGATCCAACGGGGCACGGAATCGATGAATGCAACTTCCTGAACCCAGACGGTATCGTCCTCCGCCCCGGTCTCAAGCCGCTGATTGGTGGGCGCATCAGTCACATGTTTTCTCCCTTGTCCAACATGCCGCGAATGTGATCCACGATTTCGCCAAATCTCGGCGTCGTCATCATATCGAGCGTGCGCGGCCGGGGCAGATCAACGTGGACGATCTCCGCAATCCGGCCAGGGCGGGGTTTCATCACGACGATCTCATCCGACAGAATCACTGCTTCCTGGATGGAATGCGTGACCAGAAAGGCCGTGGCGTCCTGCTCACGGCAAATTCTCTGCAATTCCATATTCATCATGTCGCGCGACAACTCGTCCAGCGCACTGAACGGCTCGTCCAGAAGCAGAACCGCCGGTTCGGTAATCAGCATCCGGCAGATCGACGCGCGTTGCGCCATGCCGCCGGACAGTTCGTTGGGATAAACGTTCTCGAACCCTTTCAACCCGACAATGTCGAGAAGGTCATGCGCCTTTGCTCTCGCCTGCTTGGCGGCCGCCTTGCCGTCACGGATCTCGATCGGCAGCACGATGTTCTCGACCGCAGTCTTCCAGGGGAAGAGCGTAGCCTGCTGGAACATCATGCCGATGTCCCGACGCGGGCCGGTCACAGGCTTGTCCTGAAGCATCACGCGGCCTTTCGTGGGTGGAATGAGCCCTGCCATGATCTTCAAAAGGGTCGATTTCCCGCAGCCGCTCGATCCGATGACCGACGTGAAACTCCCGTGGCGCAGGGTGAGGTTCACGTTCTCCAGCGCAACCACCGCGTTGCGCGCGTAGGTCTTGCTGACGTTCGTCAGTTCGTAAACCGGCGCATCAGGTGAAGCGCCGGAATTTTCATGTGCCAACGAGGCGTTCATTTGTCGACGGCCGCACTTCCGAGTTCAGCGAACTCATTGGTCCAGATCGCGTTCAGATCGTCGAGAGGCCCGGAGATTTCTCCGCCGGCGACAAGTGCGTCCTGCCATTCTCCCCAGACTTCCTCCGGATACCAGCCAAGATGCGGCGTGTCGCCGGCTGCGATCGTCTTGGAACGAACCGCGTCGAACAGGGCCGACTGAAACTCCTTGTCTTCGCCTTCCTGCGGATTGCCTGCGGCAAGGTGAGCAAGGACAGCATCGCGATTGGCGTCGTCCAGCGCAAAGGCATGACCCTTGGCAAAGGCACGGCTCCACGCTTCGACAAGGTCCCGGTCGTTTGCGATCGTATCGGCCATGGTGGCAATGCCGTTGCCGAAGAACCGGCCGAACTCGGCGGGGGTAATGTCACGCACCTTCATGCCGCGCTGATTGAGAATGGCCGTGTCCGCAGTCGACGCAGAGTAGGCGTCGATCTCGCCGTTCAGGAACGCCGCCGTCGCCGGACCACCGTCACCGACGGTGAGGAACTCAAAGTCAGTGCCTTCGACCATTCCGGCACCTGTCAGCACGTTGCGGGCAAAGCCAACTTCCGCACCGTCCGCCGTGCCGGTCCCGATAACCTTGCCGCGCAGGTCCTCGACCGATTGGTACTCGGAGCCTTCCTGGACCGCGATGCCAAAGTTGCTGCGCGCAGCGACGTTGTAGATGTGCACAGCATCCACGCCGCGCGAGCGCGCCGCGATGAGCGGTCCGGGGCCCGGACGACCGAAATGCGCTTGTCCTGCCGACAACGCCTGCAGAACCGCGCCTGAACCGTTGATGGCTTCGACAGTTACATTCAAGCCTTCGTCCTCGAAGAAACCTTCGCCGATGGCGACAAAGACCGGAAACGAGTTGATGGCAGACGGGCTCGGCTGCACAAAAGTGATGTCACGCAGGCCTTGTGCAAAGGCACCCCTTGCAGACAATCCGGCTAACGGCACCGCCGCCAGCAACGATGTGAAAGTTCGACGGTTCATCATACGCTTATTCCTCCCTTAGCGTTCTTTCCAATCCCCCTCGTCCAACCGGCGTCTTCGGAAGATCGCTTATACGGCACGCACCGGATTCGTGAGCGTGCCGATCCCTGAGATATTGCAAACCACTGTGTCGCCATCCTTTAGAAAACTCGGCGGGTCCATGGCGTATCCCACGCCCGCCGGCGTCCCGGTGGCGATTACGTCGCCGGGCTCTAGCGTCATGCCTTCCGACAACGAGGCGATCAGTGTCTCGATATCGAAAATCATGTCCGCGGTGTTTCCGTTCTGCCGGATCTCACCATTTACGGTCAGCGAAATCGGCAGCGCATGCGGGTCATCAATGGCGTCCGCGGTCACGATCCACGGACCCATGGGGCACGAGCCGTCAAAGGCCTTTCCCTTGAAATTCTGCCCGCCATGGCGGCGCTGCACGTCCCGCGCCGAGATGTCATTCAAAATCGTGTAGCCGAAGACGTGTTTCATCGCGTCCGCCTTGGCGATATTGCGCCCGGGAATGCCAATGATCACGGCCAGCTCGACTTCATAGTCGGTTTGCTTTGAAACGTTCGGGAAGGTGAGCACATCGCCACCAGGACCTACGATGGAGGTCGGCGGTTTGGTGAAAAAAACCGGGTATTCGGTTACGCCGACCTTTTGCTTTTGCGCCCGGTCTCCCTCGGTGATGTGGTCGGCATAGTTGCGCCCGACACACAGAACGTTCTTGCGAAGGTTGGGGATTGGCGCCAGTAGCTCGGCCCCTTCGGGCAGAATTGCCGCGTCGAGGACACCGGCTTCGGCGTCGACCACAAGGCTGCGTACGATATCGAGCGTCTCCGGCGGCCCGCCAATCAGAAGGAGCATCGAGTTTGCCTTCAATGCTTCGGCAGCGGAGTCCGTCAGGTGGCGCGCGGCTTTGGACAGGTTCAAAAGTCGGTCGTCATTCAAAACAGCCGCGCAGATTTTCTCCCCACCCGCTGACACTGTGGCTAGACGCACGATCTTCTCCTCCTGACACTGTCTTTTTTTCGGCAGAGTGTCGCAATAACTCGCGATCTCTTGCTAACCTTGCCGACAAGAGTTGATTGACTCTCGCTCTAATTCAATCAACCAATCAGCAAATTGGGCGGCGATATGAACGAGACAGCCGAACTATCACAAAGACTACGCGACCTGATCGACAGTGCCGGATATCGGTTGAACGACCGCATCTTGCCCGAGCGCGAGTTGTGCAAACGTCTGGACACGACGCGCAACCAATTGCGCAAGGCGCTTGCCGATCTGGAGGCGCAAGGGCTGATCTGGCGGCACGTCGGACGCGGCACATTTGTCGGCTCAAGACCCGTCCTGAACCTTCAGGATGTGACCTACCTTCGCGACCAGATAAAGCCGGAACAAGTGGTTACGGTCCGCTACAATATTGAGCCCGAGCTGGCGCGGCTCGCGGCAATGAATGCAAGCAAATCTGATTGTAAACAAATGAAAATTTGCGCTGAGAAGTGTCGTGAAGCAAAAGACTGGCGCGCGTATGAAGCGTGGGACAACAAGTTGCACCACGTCATCGCACGCAGCACACGCAATCAGCTCTACCTGTATTTCTTCGAAACTCTGAACTCGGTGCGCCGCTCGATTGTCTGGGGTCAACCGCGCGATACGCGCAAGCCCGTGCCCGGCTATACGAGCTTCATTGAACACGATGCGATCGTGCGCGCGATCACCGCCGGAAATGGCGAGCTGGCCATGAAAATGATGCAGCAGCACCTGCGCTCGGTTTATTCACGGATGATGCCGGAAGTCGTTTTAGGCGAGATTGAAGCCCAACCAATCTGAGAAATGGTTGGCCCCAACTCGTTGCCAACGCGTTTATTTTTTGCGCATTCGGTCCAAGTCATAAAGCGAGCGGTCCCAAATCGGTATCGCAAGTCTGCGGGCCCAACCATAACAGACCGCAAGCGAGGAAAACGATGTCTGAGCATGTTATCGAGACACCAAAGGTGCACACCATTCCCACGAGCGACGGGGGGGCTTTTCCGGTCCGTCGTGTTTACTGCATCGGCCGGAACTTTGCAGCGCATGCCGTTGAAATGGGACACGATCCAAACCGCGAACCGCCTTTCTTTTTTCAGAAGAACCCAAACAATCTCGATGCTTCGGGCGAATTTCCCTATCCGCCTCACACGTCTGACGTTCACCATGAGGTCGAACTCCTGGTTGGCCTGAAGAGCGGCGGCACGAACATTGCCCTGTCCGATGCACTCAACCACGTCTGGGGTTACGGTGTGTCCCTGGACATGACACGCAGAGACTTGCAGGGCGAAATGAAGAAGATGGGACGCCCATGGGAAATCGGCAAAGCCTTCGAACGGTCCGGGCCGGTGGGTCCATTGCATCCGGTGTCCGAAGTTGGCCATCCCGATCAGGGGCGGATTGCACTGACAGTCAATGGCGACTTGCGACAGGAAGGTGATTTGAACCAGATGATCTGGAAAGTACCGGAAATGATCTCTTATCTCTCGGAGTATTTCGAACTCTCGGCGGGCGATGTGATCATGGCCGGGACCCCTTCGGGCGTAAATGCCGTGAAGCCGGGCGACACAATGGAAGCAAGCATCGCTCCCATCGGCGTACTGTCCGTCAAGGTCGTCTGAAGCCGAAGGGACCGGACGGCTTGAGATCTCGCAGAAATACCAACCGCCGGATGATGACGCTCCCGTTCATTCCGAATAGCGCAGATCGGATCCGTCCAGGACCAATCCAGACGTCCAGGCGGACAGGCACACCATTCCGCCTGGAACCTCCAATCCAGCTTTTCGGCACGGGGGTGTCGCCGCAGGTTTGCGTGCGCGGATTTGACATCGGGTATGTTCGGGACGCAGAAACGGGATGGTCGGTGCCGCCGGTGAATTCCGCCGCCCATCTTGATCGCTCTATCCTGCCAAATACCCTGCTCCGGGGCGCCAGGGAATGTCCGTCGTGCCATACTCAATGCCCATTGAGTGCAAGGCACTGGTGACTTGGCTGCGATGGTGGGTTTGGTGGTTAAAGAGCTGTACCACCATTACCCAGCGCGGGACTTCGGGCAGGTCTTCGCCGTTCGGATCGCGCTTGGTCGTTTTCCCGGCCAACCAGTCTTCAGTCCATTCGCGAGCGCCTTGCAACAGAAGATCGTCCTGCTCAAGACGAACGGCTTTTAGATCTTCCCAATCAGGCCAGACCGCAAAACCGGGTGGATTTCGTTCCGGCAGCGTTCCGTGGAGAAACGTCAGGATGGAGCGATTGACGACACATATATGGTCCAGCGTATCGTGGATCGAACCGAAGAACATCCCGCGATCCCGCTTTCGTTCCTCCAGGCCAATCTCTTCGCAACACGTATAGATCTTATCGTTCTGCCAGTGAGCGTAAGTCGCCATCTCGCGGATGTATTCATTTGTGATCATTGTTAAATTCTCAACCTATCTGGCGGTTGCCGACGCCACGCAACATTGCGAAGGTTAGTTTCCGGACAGTTTTATCGCCGCCTGCTGGGAATTGACAGATAGAGACATTCGAGCCGATCGCGGCATCGTTCAAAACACGCTCGAAGAGGGCATTGGCTGCCGTCACTTAGAACGGCTCAGATCCGACTTGTTTTTCGTGGAGTATTCACAAGCGGTCGAAGTTCCGGTTGAATTGCGAAGCCTTATCCTCGTCAACCGGCCGCCGGAACAGCGGCTGACTGGAGCCTTCATGCGCCTGCCTGCCGTCGCCCTTGCCGTTGTTCTTCTTTGTGCGCCCGCCTTGGCCGGCATTAAGGAAAAGGTCGCCGGCGTTGCACCATCGGGTGTCGTGCTGGTGCTGGATGGCGAAGGCAATGAACTGGTGGCGCAAAACGCGGGGAAATCCTTCGTCCCCGCGTCCGTCGCCAAGATCGTCACCGCGTGGCTGGCGATGGAGGTTCTGGGGAGTGACCACCGGTTCCAGACCCGGTTTTACCTGGACAGCGACAGGGTGCTTTATGTGCGCGGCGGCGGTGACCCCTTCCTTGTCTCCGAGGAGCTTGCGCTGCTCGCGCCGGAGCTTGTCGCCGCAACCGGCAAGGAGCCGTTCGCAGGCATGGTTCTTGACGCAAGTTATTACCCTGAAGAGCTGCGCATCCCCGGCATCGAGGACACCGGCAGGGCGTATGACGCCCTCAACTCGGCGCTAGCGGTCAACTTCAACACGATCCATGCCGTCAAAAAGGGAAAATCCGTCCGTTCCGCGGAAAAGCAAACCCCGATCACGCCGCTGGCGGTGAGCCAGTTCCGCAAACGCGGTCCAAACGGACGCGGCCGCATCAGCCTTGCCCAGGAAGACCCGTCCGTCGGCGTGCGCTACGCCGGCGAGCTTCTCGCCGTCTTTATCGAAAAGGCCGGCGGCAGCATTGAAGGCGAGATATCGATCGGATCCGTCCCCGAGGGACTTGAGCCCGTGCACGTGCACCGCCAGTCCCGCGCCCTGCCGGAAATCTTGACCCAGATGCTGCTGGGGTCGAACAATTATGTCGCCAACCAGATCTTTCTGGAGGTTGGCGCACACCGTCTCGGCGGACCGGTCAGCCTTGCAAAGTCGCAAAAAGTCGCGGAGACGATCCTTGCCGATCACGGCATCACCGAGGGCATCGACCTCAAGGAGGGCTCGGGCATCAGCACCGAGAACCGTTTCTCGACCCAGGGCCTTGCCAGCGTGCTGGCCGCGTTTGCGCCGCACGCCGAACTGCTCCCCAAAACCAAGGCCGGATCGCGCTACAAGACAGGCACGATCCCCGGTGTGAAAGCCTTGGCGGGATACGTGAACACCACCAAACACGGCCTGGTGCCCTTCGTAATCTCGCTCGGCGGCAAGACCGGAAAGACCAGGTTCCGCCTGCTCAGGACCCTTGAGCTCGGTCTGTAGGTGATGGACGAGAGTATTCAACTGTGAACCCCTTCCAGCCTGGAAGCCTTGCGGGGCTCGGTGCCTCCTGGAAGAGCCAGTCGCCGGTCATTCGGGGTGTGGTGATGATGTGTGCCTCGACCGTCGCCTTTGCGGTCATGCACTTTTCTGTCCGGGTCGCGTCCAGCGAGCTCCATCCCTTTCAGATCGCTTTCTTTCGCAACCTGTTCGGCCTCGCCTTTCTTGTTCCCTTGCTGATCGGGCCGGGTTTTGTGCAGATGAGAACAAGCCGGTTCGGCCTTCATGCGCTGCGGGGGATCGTGAACATCGCGGCGATGTTCCTGTTCTTCACAGCGTTGGCGATAACGCCGCTCGCAAAGGTCACGGCGCTCGGTTTCACAGCCCCGATCTTTACCTCGGTCCTGAGCGTCCTGATCTTCAAGGAAAAGATCCGGCTGAGACGATGGACCGCGATCGGCCTCGGCTTCATCGGCATGCTGATCATCCTGCGGCCGGGCCTTGCCGTCGTGGAGACCGGCTCGCTGCTGGTCATCGCCGCGGCGCTGTTTTGGTCGCTTGCCCTGATCATCGTCAAGAGCCTGTCGCGCACGGAGAGCAGCGTCGCGATTGTCGCCTGGATGGGGATCTTCCTGTCGGTGTTTTCGGCCGGTCCGGCCCTTTGGGTCTGGAAGGACCCAACCCTTTGGGCCTGGGGCTGGCTGCTGTTCATCGGTTTTGCCGGATCGCTCGCCCAGGTCAGCCTGAGCCAGGCCCTGAAGGAAACAGAGCCAACCGCCGTCATGCCCTTCGATTTCCTGAAGCTGATCTGGGCCGCGCTGCTGGCGTTCTGGTTCCTGGGAGAAATCCCCGACAAGATGACATTTGTCGGCGCTGCGGTGATCTTCGGCTCCGGCCTATATGTCGCGCAGCGGGAACGGGCTGCCGCCAGGGCCGCACAATAGCCGGGCCGCTTGCTGAATGCCTCCTGTTTCCAGCGCTTCTGCCCCGTGAAGAGAAGCAAGCCGCCTCAAACCCATTCGCCCATTTATGGGGACGTATCCTAGATAAAGTTGATCGTTGCGCCCGGCAGATCGATGCCGTCGAGCCGGGTGGTCCAGTGGTCACCTGGCATGATCGGCGCGGCATCGGTCAGGGTTCCGGTGGTCACGATCTCTCCCGCGCTCAGCGGTGGTGCGTCGGTGTCGGCTGCCAGGGTGTCCAGGAGATGGCCGAGCGCGGTGAGCGGACTGTCCAGAACGTCCGCGCCGCAGCCCGCAAGCCGCGCGCCGCGCGACCCCTCAAGCAGCACGCGAAAGCGCGGCAACTGTTCGACAACAGATGGCGTCAGGGGCAATCTCGGGCCGAGATAGAGCGCGCCGTGCAAGCCGAATGCGGCGGCACAGTCCGCGTCGGAAAAGCGCCAGCCGGGGAAAGCTGAAAACACGACCTCGAACCCGTGTGACACCCAGTCGATGCACCCGGCAAGCTCGATCTCGCTCATGCCTGTCCGCGGTGCGGACTTCAGGCCGAAGACGATCTCGGGCTCAAGCCGCGGCTCGGGCAATTCCGGCAATCGATGCGGCCCTTCGCCGATCTCATGCAGGGTCGTATCCCAAACCGGCCCCCACATCGGGCCCGTGACGTCATAGAGCGGCCAGATCGTCCGGTTTGTGAAACCGATCTTGCGGCCCACCCTGCGCTCACCCCGGGCTTCGCGCAGGGCGGTGACCCTGTGGGCGATGGAATAAGCCGTTTCGGCGTTAAGAGCCGGGTCGCGCCCGGTAATTGGCGCAATCTGGCGGCCCCTGTCATAGGCCTCAAGCAGTTCGGCGGCGTAAGCCTCGATCGTGGCAACTTCCATCGCATCCGACATCCAGGTAACTCCTTCCAGCGCCCATGCGAGACGGTCGCCGCTCTGTCCGCTCTTTCCAACTCCGGGGCGGACAGGCCATTGTCGCTTGGCGCTCTGGCCTGACACCTATATCAGTTCAACCGGCCGACAGCGTCCGCCATCACGCGCAGGCCGGTTATCAAGTCGGCCTCGCGCGTATCCTCGGCAAAATCGTGGCTGATTCCGTCAATCGACGGAACAAACAACATCGCGGACGGCATCAACCGCGCCATGTTTGAAGCGTCGTGCAAGGCGCCCGACGGCATCTCGCGCCATTGACCCGGCGCTTGTGCCTCAGCTGCGGCGCTCAAGGCCGCACGCAAGTTGGCGTCCATTGGAACCGGTTGCAGCGCCTTGATCGGCACGATTTCAGCCTGCATTTCATGGTCGCCGGCAATCTCGGCAACCAGTTCGCGCACAAGAGTTTCCATCCGGGCCAGCCGATCGTCATCGACATCCCGCCACTGCACGTCGAACACCACCTCACCGGGCACGATGGAAGGCGCATTGGGCCGCAATTGTATCCGGCCGATCGTCCAGACGGTGCGCGGGGTCACAATGTTCCGAAGGCGGTCGTTCAGCGCGGCGTTGAATGCCGACAGCGCCTGAAACGCATCTCTTCGCTGGGGCATCAGCGTAGTGCCGGCGTGGTTTTGCTGACCTGTCAGAGTAACCTGCAGCTGCCGGGATCCGACAATATCTGTGACAACGCCAATCGCCTCGCCCGCGTCGTCCAATGTGCTGCCCTGTTCGATATGCAGTTCAATGAAACCCGAGAACCGGTTTTGCGGCACGAACGCCCCTGCAAGATCCGCAATTGAAGATCGCGCATCACGGAAACAAACCCCGTTGGAGTCCGTGAACCCGTCGGCCTCGGCAAGCGTGGTCTTGCCTGAATAAATGCTGGATCCGGTCAGCGCACCAAACCGCCCCTCTTCATCCTGGAAGTTCACGACGGAGACCGGCGGGCCGCCCGCCTCTTTCGCAGCACGCGCGACCTCCAATGCGACGATGACGCCCAATGCGCCATCCAGCCAGCCGCCTTCGGGTTGGGTATCGGTGTGAGACCCCAAGAGTATGGATGGAGCGTCGGTCAGGCCGAAGACGTTGCCCGCAGGATCCACATGCGGGGCCAGGCCCGAAGCCTCAAACTGGTTGATCAGCCATTTTCGGGCAGCCACGTCTGGTGCAGAAAATGCCGGACGCACCACTCCCTTGCCCACTCCGCTCGCACCGAAGGAGCGGAGCGTGTGAAGATCTCTCAAAAACCTGTCTGGCAGAACGTTCATCTTGACCTTCCCAAACCGAAAACTCCCAGAATTTGCCCGACATTCCGCCCTTGGAACATTCTGTTTTGATGCTGCAGCCGATTTGCTCACCTTTCAAGCTGCTGATCCAAAAACGCGCCAAACGGCCAGAACGCTTTTGGCCACCGATCATTGGCACCAGATACCATAGTCCAGATCAACCAGTTGCCTGTTGTGCACTGACAATCAAAACGGGCCAGTCTATTGGGCCCGATCAACCCACCCCCATCAAGGGTGTCGACCTTATGATCCAAGGGTGTCTGACAAAAACGCTGACGGCCCCTGAGGCATGGCACGCAGAAGAAGCCAACCTGACTGAGAGATACAAACAGAAGTATCTGGCGAAGTGCGCCGAAGGGAACTGAAGACCCATGAGGAAGAAGGTGCGTTTATCGAGCGCGTGAACGCTGAACTTGACCCAAAAAACCGCTCGTATGAGCGCCTGCAAGTTTCGGTGGTTGCGGGAGCCTGATCACACCGAGACTTTGATGCATGGTGCTTCCAAGACCCCCCTTTGCAGTGATTGCCTCTCGCGGGCCAGCTACCTCGTTTGAGACGTGAGGCTTGGAGGCCCGAACCCTCTCACTTCGACCACCTCTTCCAACATTAATCTGATTTTAAAGCGTTTTTTGCATTGACGGGATCAATGTCGCATTTCGGTCATTTCCTGGCCAATGCCGGGGCGAACGTTCCAGGGTGTTCTGTTGGTCAAAGCATCTGCCCGCGATCCGGCTGATCCGGCAAAACACGCCGGACTTTACCGGTTGCAAAATTTCAGGCGGGAAGCCAGTTTGGATACATGGCCGAGACAGTAAATATTCGTCTGAAACCGACCGTGCTACACAGGGCAATGCTGATTGATGCGCAGCCCGAGCGGGCGCATTTGTTCGCCTCTTTCATGGCGGATCGCGGTTGCCAGGTGTCGGCGACTGCGGGATCGGTTTCCGAAGTCCTCGCGCAGCGCGGTGATGTCTCCGGTCCAGAAGACGATATCAGCTTGCTGGTGCTCTATACGACGGATCTTTCGGCGAAGGACGTCAAGGATATCGAAGAGCTGACCAAAGCAATCGACAAGCCCCTTCTCGTCATTACGGAAAGCAGCGACCCGCAGGTGGTGGCAAATGCCATCGCGGCGGGTGCCTCGTTCTGTCAGCCGCTTGGCGTCAACGCCGACAGGCTGCAGTCTGGCGTCTTCGGCGCGATTGAAGTTCACAAGCGGCTTTTGAGCTTGCAGAAGGAGCGGGATCAGGCGGTTCAGGGATTGAGTGAACGAAAACTCATCGACAGAGCCAAGGCAATCGTCATGGAAAGCCGCGGCCTGAGCGAGCCAGACGCGTTCGCCCACATGCAGCAACTGTCGATGACCCGCAACACACCGCTGGCAGAGATCGCGCGCTCAATCATCGCCGCGAAGGATCTCCTGGGCTGACGTCACGGTTTGAAACTCCTCGCATCGATCTTGAGTTTCTTTAACCTCGAATAGAGCGTTGTCGGTTTCATCGCCAGGCGTTCGGCCGCACCGCCCGGACCGGAAACCTTGCCGGCGCACTCCATCAGCGCTGCGCGGATGGCCTCTATCTCGGCGCGCTGCAAATCCGACCGGCTGGTGATGATTTGCATGGACTGCGCGGCCACTGCCTGGGCCTCAGCAAATTCCTCCGCTTCCTGGTTTTCACTCGCGGGCGTCATGGACATGGCATCGGTTCCACCCGGCTTGGGAAGGTCGAATGCCAGTTTGCCGCTCCTGGACAGGATCACGGCCCGTTCGATGACGTTCTCCAGTTCGCGGATGTTTCCTGGCCAGTCGTAGGCCTGCAACTGGTTTATGTTGGCGACGGTGAGTTGCGGCGCGGTCGTTCTGTTCAAACGCTCAACGGCACGCTTCATGAAGAGTGTCGCAAGCGGTGGGATGTCCTCTCTCCTGTCGCGCAAAGGCGCCGAGTGAATTGGGAAGACGGCTAGCCGGAAATAGAGGTCTTCCCGGAAACTCTTTTCCATGATCGAGTGACGCAGTTCCCGGTTCGTCGCGGCGATGACCCGCACATCCACCTTCATGGTGCGCGTGTCGCCCACGCGCTCGAACTGCTGCTCCTGAAGGACCCGCAACAGTTTTCCCTGTTGCTCCAAAGGCAGTTCACCGACTTCATCGAGAAACAGGGTTCCTCCATCCGCGAGCTCAAACCGCCCTGCACGCGCTGATACTGCGCCGGTAAACGCTCCCTTGACGTGCCCGAAAAACTCGCTTTCGAACAGTTCAGCCGGAATTGCTGCGCAATTCACGCGGATGAGCGGCCGGTTGCGGCGCGGGCTTGCGTTGTGGATCGCATGCGCGATCAACTCCTTGCCCGTCCCCGATTCACCCGTGATAAGGACCGTTGCCTCCGTTGGCGCGACCAGGTCGATTTGTTCGACTGTCTGTGCGATCGCGGGGCTCGATCCAACGATCTCATGCCGGTTGTGACGCTCCTCCAGCTCGTCCAGCAGATAGGCTTTTTCCATTTCAAGGCGGGTTCGAAGCTGCTCGACCTCTGCCAGCGCCTTGCGGAGCTGGTTCTCCTGTTTCTGCTGCCTGGAGATATCCCGGAAAACCACAACGGCGCCAACCAGCTTGTTATCGTCCTCGATTGGCGTTGACGTGTATTCCACCGGGAAACTGCTGCCGTCCTTGCGCCAGAAGACCTCGCCGCGCACTTCGTGAACTTCCCCGTCCTTGAAGGCCAGATAGATCGGGCACTGATGGATGGGATAGTCATCGCCGCATGCATGCGAATGGTGAATGACGTCATGCGCCACCTTGCCCACGATTTCATCCGCCTTCCAGCCGAGCATGCGTTCGGCTGCCGGGTTCACGAACGTGGTTTCTCCCAGCTTGTTGACACCGTAAATACCCTCGCCCGCCGCATCGAGCAGGAGCTTGTTGCCGTGCTCCAGTTCCCGGAACATCTGGTCGGCTCTGCGGACCGCATCCGGTTCTCCTCGGTGTAAGGCCGCGAATTCGGCCCTGGCCATACGCTTCCGCTGCCGACGCGCGTCGAACAGCAGCATCGTGATGTAGGATTGCCCTTCGGGCGTCGAAAGAGCTGCGTGGCAATCGATTTCGTAGCTGCGGCCGTTTGGTGTTTTCAGCAGAAACTCCGATTGCCATCTGCCGGGACCTATCAGACAGGCTTCCGTCAGCACATGCAGCTCCGCCAAAACCGACCGAAAAAGCTCACTGGGCCTGCGTTGAAGAAGTGAATCCGCGTCGTCGCCGAAGTAACGCGCGCAAGGCTCCGCCGCCATCATCACCCGGTCTTCGATCGGGTCGATGACCAGCGCGGCATAATTTGCGTTGTCGAACAAACCGCCGGAAAGACTTACGCGTTTTGCGTGTGTAAGAAACAGAGTCTCATTCATAACGCGAATTTTCCAGCGACTTAACAACGACTTAATCCTGGCAGCCTAGGTCATATTTTGAGATTTCGTAAATAAAAATTCTGAAATTTCGTAATTTACGAATTCTCGTAAAACTGAGCCGGCGTTTTCAGATCGTGCAAGCTATTGATTTTTTTCGCCTTTTATTTTTCCGCGAACTGGCACAGCTCCTGCAAAGCAAAACTCGCTCAAGCGTCCCATGGCTAATGGCGGCCAATTCGACGGGAGGCTTTCACCGCGAAGCTGAACTGATGGTGGTTTGGCGGCGCAAGGCCGATGGGGGCCAAACGGGCGGCATTGCGGTTTCGTTCAAGCCGGTTGACCCGCCCAGACTGTCAAAGGACGAATTCACATGGGTGCTCTAAGCAATCCTTTTGACCCGAATGAAATTTTGTGGACCGGCTGTCCGTGCGGCATGCACGCCACGATGTACGAACATCAGCTGGCAATGTCGCAATCCGCGACGGGATCGCGGTTTTACACCTCGGAAACGACGGGTGCGGAAACCGTTGAGCAATCCGTGCAGCAGCAGCAGGCTGCGCACTCGGACATGCGTGACGAGCCGGAAATTGCGAATACCGACCCCGACGTAGACTGGAAAGATCAGGAAGCCGTGCTCGCGCGCTGCGTTGAGTCTGCGGTCATGAAGGGGATCTTCGGCACCGACATGAACCGCCGGAAATTCCTGCGCGGTGTCGGCAGCGCAACGGCTCTTGCCGCCGTCTCGCAATTCGTGCCGCTCGATGCGCTGAAGGCGGCGATCATCGATGCCAAGGGGCCGCTTGAAAAAACCAAGCTCAATGTCGGGTTCGTGCCGATTACCTGCGCAACACCGATCATCATGGCGAAGCCGCTCGGCTTCTATGAGCGCTACGGCCTTGATGTTGAGGTCATCAAAACAGCCGGCTGGGCGGTGTCGCGCGACAAATCGTTGTCGGGCGAATACGACGCGGCTCACATGCTGACGCCAATGCCGCTTGCAATCACCGTTGGTGCCGGTTCCACTTCGGTGCCGTGGACAATGCCGGCGGTCGAAAACATCAACGGCCAGGCGATTACCCTGGCAAACAAGCATCTCGACAAGCAGGACCCGACGAAGTGGAAGGGTTTCACCTTCGGGGTTCCGTTCGAGTATTCGATGCACAACTTCCTGCTTCGTTACTATGTTGCGGAAGCCGGTCTCGACCCCGACAAGGACATCCAGATCCGCGTGGTGCCGCCGCCGGAGATGGTCGCCAACCTGTCGGCAGGCAACCTCGACGGATATCTCTCCCCTGATCCCTTCAATCAGCGTGCCGTCTTCGACGGTGTCGGCTTCATCTACAAGCTGACGAAAGAGATCTGGGACGGTCACCCCTGCTGTGCGTTCGCCGCGAGCCAGAAGTTCATCGACGAGACACCGAACACGTTCCTCGCGCTGTTCAAGTCGATCCTGGACGCGACGGCCTATTCCCAGGATCTGTCAAACCGCCCCGAAATCTCTGAAGCGATCTCGCCGAAGAACTACCTGAACCAGCCGACAACGGTTGTTCAACAGGTCCTCACGGGCCGTTTCGCGGATGGTCTCGGCAAGGTGAGAAACGAGCCGACCCGGATCGACTTCGATCCGTTCCCCTACCACTCGTTCTCGGTCTGGATCCTCTCGCAGATGAAGCGCTGGGGCTACATCGAAGGGGACATCAACTTCAAGGACATCTCCGAACAGGTCTACCTGGCCACAGACGCGCAGGCCGTCATGAAGGAGATGGGGCAGACCCCGCCGGACATCACCTACAAGTCCCACACGATCATGGGCAAAACCTTCGATCCGGCGGAACCGGACGCCTACATCGACAGTTTTGCCATCAAGCGGACCTGATCAAGAACCTGATCCGGGCGGTGCGTGCATGTCACCGCCCGGTCAAACCAGACCAAGAGAAAGAGCAGAGCGGGCATGACGACGACGAACAATTTCGGACTGAAAGCAGGACTTTTGTCCATCGTGATCCTGCTGCTGTTTCTTTTCGGTTGGCACATGCTCGTGGTGGCGCAGCAAGGGCCCGCCGCGGAAGGATTGGATCCCGAATATGCCGCGCTGCTGGGCAAACAAGCGACCGAAGGCGACAGCGCCTTGCCGAAACCGCACGAAGTCGGCGCTGAGCTCTGGCAGCATATTTCGGATCCGTTCTACGACGCCGGCCCAAATGACAAGGGCATCGGAATTCAGCTGGCCTATTCGCTGTTCCGTGTTCTGACCGGGTTTGGTCTGGCAGCATTGCTTGCCGTGCCGCTCGGCTTTCTGATCGGCATGAGCCCTGTCATCTATCAGGCGCTCAATCCCTTTATCCAGCTTTTGAAGCCGGTGTCTCCACTCGCCTGGATGCCATTGGCTCTCTACACGATCAAGGACTCCAGCCTGTCCGCGATCTTCGTGATTTTCATCTGCTCGATCTGGCCGATGCTGAT